>NZ_JANYGL010000093.1 GCF_025362435.1 Polymorphobacter sp. | reverse complement strand
GGGACCCATGATCACCGCCTGTTGAGATCATGGGTCCCGGCCTGCGCCGGGAGGACATTCTGGATAGTTGAGCCGCGCTCGCGGATCAGGGCAGCAGCGCCGCCAGCATCACGAACTCCGCGACCGATAGCGTCTCCGCCCGCCGCGCCGGATCGATCCCCGATCGCTCGAGCGCCGCGACGCCGCCCGGCAGTCCGCGCAGGCTCGCCCGCAGCATCTTGCGACGTTGGCTGAAGGCGGCGGCGGTCAGGCGTTCCAGCGTCGCGACCGCGATGTCGCCCATCGGCGCGGCGGGGACGATGTGGACAACAGCCGATGTGATCGTCGGTGGCGGGGTGAACGCCTGCCGCGGCACGTCGAAGGCGATGCGCGGGGTGCTGCGCCACTGGCTGAGGACGGCGAGACGGCCATAGGCGTCGCTGCCCGGCGCGGCGACGATGCGCTGCGCAACCTCCTTCTGGAACATGCACGTCAGGCTCAGCCACCACGGCGGCCACGGTGTCGTCAGCCAGCGGACGAGCAGCGCAGTGCCGATGTTGTACGGCAGGTTGGCGACGACGTGGACGTTACCGCCGGTCAGCGTCGCCTCGTCCTGCGCCATCGCGTCGCCGCCGATCACGGTCAGCCGCCCGGGCGCGGCCTCGGCGAGTTCGGCGAGGGCGGGGAGGGCGCGGTCGTCGCGCTCGACCGCGGTGACGCTCGCCCCGGCGCGGAGGAGGGCGCGGGTCAGCCCGCCGGGTCCCGGGCCGACCTCGTAGATCCGCGTGTCCGTGAGCGGCCCGGGGACGCGCGCGATACGGTCGAGGAGGTTGCCGTCGAGGAGGAAGTTCTGGCCGAGCGTCTTCTTCGCGGCGAGGCCGTGGCGGGCGATGACTTCGCGCAAGGGCGGGAGATCGTCGAGGCTCATCCCCGCGCGCGCCGTGCCGCCGCCTCGCCGGCCATGCGGATCGCCGCGATCATCGCCGCCGGGCTGGCGATACCCTTGCCGGCGATGTCGAAGGCGGTGCCGTGGTCGGGCGAGGTGCGGACGATCGGCAGGCCGAGGGTGATGTTGACGCCGTCGTCGAAGTGGATCGTCTTGAGCGGGATCAGCGCCTGGTCGTGGTACATGCAGATCGCCGCATCGTACTTCGCCCGCGCGACGGGGTGGAACATCGCATCGGCAGACGTCGGGCCGGTGACGTCGATGCCCTCGGCGCGGAGGATTTCGATCGCGGGCATGATGACGTCGATTTCCTGCCGCCCGAGCATGCCGTTCTCGCCGGCGTGCGGGTTGAGCCCGGCGACCGCGAGGCGCGGCGCGGCGATGCCGAAGTCGCGCTGGAGCCCGCGGGCGGTGACGCGGGCGCGCGAGACGATGAGTTCGGTGCTGAGGATGTGCGGCACCTGTGCAAACGGGGTGTGGATGGTCACCGGGACCGTCCGCAGCGTCGGCCCAGCGAGCATCATCACGACGTTCCCCCCCGAAACGCCGCAGCGCTCGGCGATGAACTCGGTCTGCCCGGGGTAGGTAAAGCCGATCTGGTACAGCTGCGCCTTCGAAACCGGCCCGGTAACGATGCCCGACGCGGTTCCCGTGCGGGTCAGGCCGACCGCGATCTCGAGGCTGTCGAGGGCGCAGCGCGCTCCCGGTAGGTTCGGCTGGCCCGGGATGATCTCGCCCGGATCGTCGACCTGGACCAGCGGCAGCGCATGCGGAAACATCGCCGCTGCGTCGCCTGGAGCGCCGAGCGCGACGACCGGCCCGTCCCAGACGCCGCGTATCGAGCGCATGTCGCCGATCGCAAAGAAGGGCGGGAGATCATGGGTCGTTCGCGCCGCCCATGCCGCAGCGACGATTTCCGGCCCGATTCCGGCGGGATCGCCGAGTGCGACCGCCAGCGGTGCGAGCGGAAGGGCCACCTCAGCGGCCCATTTCAGCGGCGCATGTCAACGATAGTCGACGATGGCGTCGCGGCGAAGGTCGCGGAGATAGCGGCGGGCGCGCATGTTGACGCGCTCCTCGTTCATCTGGGCGTAGACCGCGTCGAAGCTCGGCTCGGCGGCGAGCGCCGGCTTGTCGTCGCGGCCGCACAGGACGAGGACGCGCAGGCCGTCGGCTGCCGAGCCGAACGGCGGCGTCGCCTGGCCGATCGACAGCTGCTTCATCAGATTCTGCAGTGCGGGCGGCAAGTCCTTGATCGCGATTGCATCGTTGGTCGCGATCTCGGCACCGATGTCCTTGGCGACCGCATCGGCGCGGCCGCAGCCGCCCATGTCCTGCGTCGCCTTGCGGAACTTGGCGACGACCGCCTCGCCCTCGGTCTGGGTGATGCCGGGGCGGAGCGCCATCGACAGCTGCTTGAGGCTGAGGACCGCATCGTCGGGGTTGGCGGCGAGAACCTGCCGCTTTTCGACGAGGGCCATGATCGCGACGCCGCCGGGGACGCGGATCGGGTCGCTGACGCCCGCCGCCGGATCGCCGGCCTTGAGCTTGGTGACGATCGGCGCAACCGCGTCGTTCAGCTGCTCGGCGCGAACCCAGCCGAGGTCGCCACCGACGCCTGCGGTCGAGGCTTCGGAGAACTGGCGGGCGTAGGCGACGAAAGACGCGCCGCCGCGAATCTGCCCGACGATGCGCCCGGCGTCGGTCATCACCTGGGTTTCGGTCTCGGGGGTGGCCGACAGGAAGATTTCGCCGACGTGGTACTCGTCCTTGCCCTTCGACGCGGTCAGTTTCTCGATCACCGCCTTGACCTCGTCGTCGCCGACGCTGACTCCGCTTTCGATCTTGGCGCTTTGCAATCGACGCCAGGCGGTCTCACCGAGAATCTGGCGGCGGATCGAACGGATCGAG
>NZ_JANYGL010000061.1 GCF_025362435.1 Polymorphobacter sp. | reverse complement strand
CTTCAGGGGAGGGGAGAGAGACGTCGCCCTTGCGACGGCCCGGGGGTGGGGCAGTCGCCGCATTCTCGCCAGCAGAAGAAGTCCCCACACCCGGGCCGCGCCAAGCGGCGCGTCTCTCGCCCCTCCCCTGAAGGGGAGGGGAGAATGACCCGGCTCGACACCCTCTCCGCACGCGGCCGCGATTTCCTCGGCTCGACCCATGCGATCATGGCGGGGGCGATGACGTGGGTCAGCGAGCGTAACCTTGTCAGCGCGATCTCGAACGCCGGCGGATTCGGCGTGATCGCCTGCGGGTCGATGCCGCCGGCGATCCTCGATGCCGAGATCGCCGCGACGAAGGCGCTGACCGACCGCCCGTTCGGGGTCAACCTCATCACCCTCCACCCGGCGATGGCCGAGCTCATCGCGATCTGCGGCAAGCACGATGTCAGCCACGTCGTCCTCGCCGGCGGGCTGCCGTCGGGGGCGGCGATCGAGGCGATCAAGGCGACCGGCGCGAAGCTGATGTGCTTCGCCCCGACCGCGGCGCTGGCGAAGAAGCTGGTTCGATCGGGCGTCGACGCGATCGTCATCGAGGGCAGCGAGGCCGGCGGCCATATCGGCCCGGTGTCGACCAGCGTCCTCGCGCAGGAAATCCTCCCCGTCATCCGCGACGTGCCGGTGTTCGTCGCCGGCGGCATCGGGCGCGGCGCGGCGATCGCCGCCTATCTTGAGATGGGCGCGAGCGGAGTCCAGCTCGGCACGCGCTTCGCCGCCGCGACCGAAAGCGTCGCCCACGCCAACTTCAAGCGCGCCTTCGTCCGCGCCTCGGCGCGCGACGCACTGGCATCGGTCCAGCTCGACCCGCGCCTGCCGGTCATCCCGGTCCGCGCGCTCAAGAACGCCGGCAGCGAGGCGTTCGCCGCGAAGCAGCGCGAGATCGCCAACCGCATCGACGCCGGCGAAATCGGCCTCGCCGAGGGCCAGCTCCAGATCGAGCATTATTGGGCGGGAGCGCTCCGCCGCGCGGTCGTCGACGGCGACATCGAGAGCGGCTCGCTGATGGCCGGCCAGTCGGTCGGCATGGTGACGAGCGTGATGCCGGTGGCGGAGATTATCGCGGAACTGGTCGGCGAGGCGGAAGCCGCGCTGGCGGGACGCGGATGAGGGGGAACACCCTTCAAAAATCCTCCCCCGTCTTCGGGGGAGGGGGACCATGCTCTTGCATGGTGGAGGGGGCGTTCCGCGCCGTGCCTTCCGCTTGGCGAACCCCCTCCACCACGCCAAGGGGCGCGGTCCCCCTCCCCCTGAGGGGGAGGATCTAGTCGTGCCCCCCGTCTCCCCCGCGCGTGAAATCCTCCGCCGCCTCCACGACGTCATGGCGTCGTCGACCAGCGCGCAGGCGAAGCTCAATGCCGTCGTCGCGATCGTCGCCGAGCAGCTCGATAGCGAGGTGGCGTCGATCTACCTGCTCCGCGACGGCGTCCTCGAGCTGTACGCGACGCGCGGGCTGAGCCAGGCGGCGGTCCATGTCACCCGGCTGGCGATGGGCGAGGGGCTGACCGGGGTCATCGCCGCGACGCGCGAGCCGCTCAACCTCGCCGAGGCGCGGGCGCATCCCGACTTCGCCTACAAGCCCGAGACGGGGGAGGAAATCTTCCACAGCTTTGCCGGGGTGCCGATCGTCCGCCGCGAAGCCTCGGTCGGCGTCCTCTGCGTCCAGCACGCCGACCCGCGCGAATATGCCGAGATCGAGATCGAGGTACTGCAGACCGTTGCGATGGTCCTCGCCGAGCTGATCGCCGGGGCCGGGCTGATCGACGACGTCGCCGCCGCGAGGGCGCGCAGCGCGGCAAGCGGCCCCGTCCGCCTGACCGGGCTCAAGCTCGTCGACGGCCTCGGGCGCGGGACGGCGGTGTTCCACCAGCCGCGCGTTGTCATCGAGCACACCGTCGCCGACGACATCGAGGTCGAGCGAGCCCGCGTCTACGGCGCCTTCGTCAAGATGCGCGAGCAGATCGACGGGATGATGGGGCAGGTCGAGTTCCTCGGCGGCGGCGACACCTCCGACGTCCTCGAGACGTACAAGATGTTCGCGTATGACGAGGGCTGGTCGCGGCGGATTAACGAGGCGATCGATTCGGGACTGACGGCGGAGGCGGCGATCGACCGCGTCCAGCAGCGGACCCGCGCGCGGATGCGCTCGATCGCCGACCCGTATCTGCGCGAACGCCTGACCGACCTCGACGACCTGTCGAACCGGCTGATCCGCATCGTCTCGGGGCAATTGGGTTCGGCGGCGCAATCGGGGCTGCGCGGCGACACGATCCTCCTGGCGCGCAATCTCGGCCCGGCCGAATTGCTCGAATACGACCGCCGCGTGCTCAAGGGCGTCGTCCTCGAGGAAGGTTCGCTGACCGCGCACGTCACGATCGTCGCGCGGGCGATGGGGGTGCCCGTCGTCGGCCGCGTCCGCGACCTGCGGACGACGATCACCGACGGCGACGAGTTGCTCGTCGACGGCTCGGCAGGGACGGTGCTTGTCCGCCCGTCGCCCGAAATGCTCAAGTCGTTCGCCGCGACGAGTGCGCTCAAGGCCAAGCGCCAGGCGGAATACGCGCGGTTGCGCGACCTGCCGGCGGTGACGAAGGACGGCACCCGCGTCGCGCTGATGATGAACGCCGGGCTGCGCGACGACGCCGCCGCGCTCGACACGACCAATGCCGACGGCATCGGGCTGTTCCGCACCGAATTTCAGTTCCTCGTCTCGGCGACCCTCCCGCGCCGCGAACGCCAGACCGCGCTGTACAAGGCGGTGCTCGACGCCGCCGGCGACCGCCCGGTGGTGTTCCGCACGGTCGACATCGGCGGCGACAAGGCGGTGCCGTACATGCGCGACGACGCCCATGAGGAGGAAAACCCGGCGATGGGCTGGCGGGCGCTGCGCCTCGCGCTCGGGCGGTCGGGGCTGATGAAGGTCCAGGCGCGCGCCTTGCTCGAGGCCGGTGCCGGGCGGACGCTCAACATCATGTTCCCGATGGTCAGCGAGCCGTGGGAGTTCGACGCGGCGAAGGCGCTGGTCGAGGCGCAGCGCGAGTGGATCGTCCGTTCGGGGCGCCCGCTGCCGGACCACGTTCGCTACGGCGCGATGCTCGAGGTCCCGGCGCTCGCCGAATGCCTCGACGTGCTGTTGCCCAAGGTCGATTTCCTGTCAATCGGAACCAACGACCTGACGCAGTTCCTGTTCGCCGCCGACCGCGCCAATCCCAAGCTCGCCGACCGCTACGACTGGCTGTCACCGGCGATCCTGCGCTTCCTCCGCCGCGTCGCCGCCGCCTGCGCCGCCGCGAACGTCCCCGTCACCGTCTGCGGCGAGATGGGTGGGCGCCCGCTCGAAGCACTCGCGCTGATGGCGATCGGGATCGAGCGGCTGTCGATCACTCCTGCCGCGATCGGCCCGATCAAGGCGATGATCCGCTCGGTCGAACTGGCGCCGGTCCGCGCGGCGATGGCGGGCTGGCTCGACCGCGGGGCGCCGACGATCCGCGCCGACCTGACCGCACTTGCCGACAAGGCCGGCGTCACCCGCGGCTAGCGGCGATCCCCGGGCGCGTCCGTGGTTCGTAGATGTGCGGGCCTGTGTGCGCCGCAGTGCAGCCGGGGTTCGCCCGGCATCTCACGCAGGGTAAACCTTGCGCCACGCGGTGACGGCGACGCTGGCGAACAATCCGGCGAGGGCATAGGGATCGGCGGCGGCGAACTGGATCGCTGCCTTGCGGTCGGCGAACTCGATGATCAGCAGCGACCCGATCGGTGCGCCGTCGATGCCGAGCAAAGGCCCCGCGGCGACGATGTGATCGGCTACGGTGTTGATATGGTTCAGGTGTTCATCACGGGTCGCGGCGCGCAGGTCAGTGCTGCCGGGCTTGTCGATGCAATGGATCGCGAAATACGGCATGGCCAGCTCCGGAACTATGCGACGCTGGTCGCGCCCGCAGAGACACGTCTAGAGTGTCGCCGCGCCTTGGAACAGCGGCAAAAACACCCCTTTAGGTTGACCACGACCACCCCTTGAGGTAAGCGCCTCGCCTTTGCCGGACCCTCCGGTTGCCAAGGACGTAAACGATGTCGCGCATCTGCGAACTGACCGCCAAGGGTCGCCTGGTCGGGAACAATGTCTCCCACGCCAACAACAAGACCAAGCGCTTGTTCTTGCCCAACCTTCAGAACGTCACGCTAATGTCCGACGCCCTCGGCCGTTCGGTTCGCCTGCGCGTTTCGATGAACGGCCTGCGTTCGGTCGAGCATGTCGGCGGCCTCGACAACTGGCTGGTCAAGACCAAGGCCGAAAAGCTGAGCGACCGCTGCGTCAAGCTCAAGCGCGAGATCAAGAAGAAGCTCGCCGCGACCGCCGAAGCCGCGACCGCCGCCGCCTGACGCCATGGCGGTGCAGCGCGCCGCCATCCCCGTCCGCCCGGCAACGCCCGCCGATGCGCCAGCCATCGCCGCGACCCTGTCGCGGGCGTTCGTCGCCGATCCAGTCCTGACGTATCTGTTCCCGGATGCGGCGCGCCGACCGGGCAAGCTGTTGCAATTCTTCAGCCTGATCGCCCAAACCGAGGCCAATGCCGGCGATACTCTGATCGCGGGTGACACCGCCGCGGTGACGATCTGGCGGCCTCCCGGCGAGTGGCGCGTGCCCGTCTCAGCGATGCTCCGCGCCGCGATCCCACTGATCGCCACCTTCGGCACAGCCCTACCGCGCGCCTTGCGCCTGCAGGCGCTGGTAGACGAGCACCACCCGGTGACGCCTCACTGGTACCTCGCCTTCGCCGGCTGCGACCCCGCTTTCCACGGACGCGGCTTCGGCGGCGCGGCGATCCGCTCCAAGCTCCACGACTGCGACCTCGCCGGGCTCCCCGCCGCGCTTGAGACCGCCAACGAGGGCAATCTCGCGATCTACACCGCGCTCGGCTTCGCCGTGACCGACGAATACACCGCCGCGCCGGGCCTCCGATTCTGGTCGATGTGGCGCGAACCGGCAGCAACGCGGTAGCGATTCGCGCGCCGAGCGCCTATCTCCTCGGTGATGCCCAAATCGATACGATCGCCCAGCGAAGTCCTCCACGAGGTCTTCGGCTTCAACGACTTTCGCGGACATCAGGGCGAGATCGTCGCCGACGTCTGCGCCGGTCGCGACGTCCTCGCAATCATGCCGACCGGAGCGGGCAAGTCGCTCTGCTACCAGGTTCCGGCGCTGGTGCGCCCCGGCTGCGCGATCGTCGTCTCGCCGTTGATCGCGCTGATGGCCGACCAGGTCCGCGCGTTGCGGGCATACGGCGTCCGCGCCGCCGCGCTCAACAGCCAGTCGGACGACTCGAGCGCCACGATCGCCGCGCTCAATAACGGCGAGCTCGACCTGCTCTACGTCGCCCCCGAGCGCGCCAGCCAGCCGGGGTTCCAGACCCTTGTCAGCCGTGTCGAGGTTGCCCTCGTCGCGATCGACGAGGCGCATTGCGTCAGCCAGTGGGGCCATGATTTTCGCCCCGATTACCGGCAGTTGCGCCGCTTCTGCGACCTGCTCGAGGGCGTGCCGCGGGTCGCATTGACCGCCACCGCCGACGCGACGACGCGGCTCGACATTCTCGAACAGCTCGGCATCGCCCATGACCGGATGGTCGTCGCCGGGTTTGACCGTCCGAACATCCGCTATGAAGTCGAGCCCAAGACTAGTGCGATGCGCCAGCTCGACACCTTCCTCGCCACCCAGCGCGGCAAGTCGGGGATCGTCTACACCCCGACCCGCGCGATCACCGACCGCGTCGCCGATGCGCTCGCCAAGGGGGGCGTCCGCGCCCTGCCCTATCATGCCGGGCTCGACGCGCATGTCCGCGCGCGCAACCAGGAGGTGTTCGTTACCGGCGACGACACGGTGATGGTTGCGACCGTCGCCTTCGGCATGGGCATCGACAAGCCCGACGTCCGCTTCGTCGCGCACCTCGGCCTGCCCAAGTCGATCGAGGCCTACTACCAGGAGACCGGGCGCGCCGGCCGCGACGGCGACCCCGCGGTCGCGCACCTGCTCTACGGAGTGGAGGACATCGCCCGGGCGCGCCAGTTCATCGCGGCGAACGACAGCACGCCCGAGCGCAAGGCCGCCGAGGTCGCGCGGCTCAACGCGTTGATCGGTTTCTGCGAGACGACCCAGTGCCGCCGCGCGCCGCTGCTGACCTACTTCGGCGAGCCCGCGCCGCCGCCGTGCATGAACTGCGACATCTGCCTCAACCCGCCGCTTCTCGCCGATGCGACCGAGGCAGCGCGCAAATTGCTGTCGGCGGTGTACCGGACGGGGCAGCGCTTCGGCGTCGGGCATCTCGTCGACGTGCTCCGCGGCACCGGCGGCGAGAAAGTCCGCCGCTTCGGCCACGACGCGCTGTCGGTGTTCGGCATCGGCCGCGACACTTCCGCGAGCAGCTGGCAGGCGCTTGCCCGCCAGCTCGAGGCCAACGAGGCATTGGTCCGCGATCCCGAACATGGCGGGTTGATGCTCGGACCCAAGGCACGACCGATCCTCAAGGGCGAGGCGCCGGTCACCTTGCGCGAGCAACCCATGCCGACCGGCCGCCGCGAGCGCGACCGGACCGCGGGCGCGTCCTCTGCCGACTCGCCGCTGTTCGAGGCCCTGCGCCAGGTCCGCCGCGAACTGGCCGCCGCCACCGGCGTGCCGCCTTATGTCGTGTTTCACGACGCCACCCTGCGGGCGATGGCGGCCGAGCGCCCACGGTCACGCGATGACCTCGCGCGAATCAGTGGAGTCGGCGCGCGTAAGCTCGAAGCCTATGGCGACGCCTTCCTTGAAGTTCTCCGCGCCGCGTAAAGTTGGTTAAGCCGGCTCAACCGCCCCTTATCTGCAACCATTAGTGCCCCGGAACGTATTACCATCTTGTTAACGACCGTGAATGAAATATAACTCACTGTCGTTAAGTGCTTGGTTTGCGTCGGGGTTGTCATGTTAAAAGCTAAGGTCGTCGCTCTCTGCATTTGCCCGGCGCTCGTCGCGCCGCCGGTGATCGTCGCGGTGCACAAGCCCGCGCGGCACGCGGTTGCGCATTTGCTCCAGCGCGCGGCCAATCGACTCGACGGCGTGCCGGCCGCCCCGGCCGCGCCGATGCAATACGCCAACATCCCCTGCGCCCCGACGCTGGCCGAGGCCGGCGGCCCTGGCGGCGCGCCCGGTATCGGCGGCGGTGGTCTGACGAATCTTGCCGGTCTCGCGAGTCCGATCGGCGGCGCCTCGCAGCCCGGCGGCTTCGGCGGGGGCGGCGGCGGCTTCCCCGGCGGTGGCAGCGGTGGCGGGGGCGGTAGCAGCGGCGGAGGTATCGGCGGAGGCGGCGGAAACGGTGGCGGTGTGATCGGTGGCGGCGGCGGCGTGGTCGGCGGCGGCGGCGGCGGTGGCGGCGGTTCGACGCCCCTGCCGCCCGCATCCCTCCCGGTATCGGGCCCCGGCGCCGGCACCGGCTCGGTGCCCGACCCCGAGACATGGGCCTTGCTCGCGACCGGGTTTACCGTCGTCGGCGTCGGCCTGCGCTACAAGCGCCTCCTGACCGCTTGAGCCGTGTCAAGCCGCATGGATTGTTAACGCGCTTCATGTTAGCTTTCGCCATTGCACGGCTGTGGGGCAGGCATGGGCATGGCGGGTTTGGGGCAGCGGGCGTCCGCGTTTAGATTATCGCATGATCATACGTGCGGGATAGGCGCGATCGTCGATCGACGCGCCGCCGCGACAGGCGCCGCCTGACATGTCGAACATCGCCGGCAAAGCCTATGCGATGAACGTGTTGACCCCGATGCGGCCGTCGAGGACGTGGCTCCAGGTCCTGATCTTCATGGCGGGACGGGCAATGCCGTCGCAGTTCGCGGGACTGCTCGGGCTCAAGCTGATCCACTTCGCCCGCTGGGTGATGATCCGCCGCGACCAATGGCCCGATCTCGGCCAGGGCAAGCAGACGCTGACGAACGACTACATGCTGTTCCTGTCGAACTTCAACGGGACATGGGACCAGTATATCGATGCCTTCGCCGACGGCATCCCGGGCGGGCTCGACCTGTTCTGGTACGCGAGCACCAAATACCCGCATTCGATCCCGATCTCGGTGTTCAAGGACTATATCGGCGCAAACCAGATCCAGACGAATTACTATTACAACGCGACGCCGGGGTCGGCGCAGCGCGACATCAAGGCGGCGTTGCGCGTCCGCCGCGAGATGCTCGGGCTTGGCACGGTCCACGCGCAGGGCGACCCTGCCGTCTTCGCCGCCTCGTATCGCGCGGCCTTTGCCCGGCTGATCAATTCGCTCGCCGCACCGGGCTTCGCCCCGATCGCCTCGGTCGCGACGCGGAGCGCCGACACGGCGCGGCGAAGCTTCATCGCGACGCGGGTGGCGGCCGGCGGGAAGGCGGGCGGCGGTCATGCCTAATCTCGACGGCGGCCATTATTTCCTGACCATGCTCGCCCCGGTGCGGACCGGCAACATGGTCGATACCGTGACCGGAGCGTCGCGGTCGCATCCGCATCTGTTGCGGCAGGCGCTGGCGCTGCTCCCCGCCGGGCGCCAGACCGCGGCGTCGCCGGCCGATGCCCCGTCGTCGCCATTCGCGCGCAATACGCTCAACCACTTGGCGCGCTTCGTCGTGATCGATGGTCCCGCGTATAACGGCCGCGAGTCGAGTGACACGCTCGCTGGCCTCGTACGCAGCACCGACCCGCTGGTGGCGCAGCCGGTCGACGTGCTGACGACGCCGTTCCTGCTGTTCGCTGCCGACGTCGATGCGCAGCAACTCGATGGCCCGACGGCGCTGCGGCGCTATACCGACACCCTGTGGGCGACGATGCGGCCCGAGCTTGACGCGACCTTCGGCCATTGCCTTGGCTTCGAGACCGTCACCGACGCTGCCGGGTTCAACGCCTATGTCGTACGCTGCCAGATCGAGACGACGATGCCGTTCAACGATTACTGGGCCGATGGCCTCGTCGCCCCGGCGGCGCCGCTGGGTGCCGTCGGGGCGGTCGCCGCGGTCGTCGTTGCGGCGGCGGTTTACCTTGCCGTCACGCGCGGCTGGCCCGGCTTGGCGCTCGCCGCCGGGCTGGTCGCGCTGGTGCTGTACGGGGCGTGGCGCTTCATCATCGGCTGGGGAGCGCGGCCGTTCCCGACCGCACCGGACAGCGACCTGCCGTCGGTCCTCAAGGCACTGTTCCTCCAGCAGGCATTTACCGGCTTCGCGAGCAGTGCGCAGGGACTCGACGACGCCGCCCTCTACGCGCACTTCGGCAGCTTCCTCGCCGCGACGCAGCCCAGCGCGGCGAGCCCGGCGCTGATCCCCGGCGCAGTCGCCGCCCCGCAGGTCGAGTGGCACGCATGACGACGCTCGAAC
The DNA here is from genome assembly GCF_025362435.1 of Polymorphobacter sp. GTDB lineage: Bacteria > Pseudomonadota > Alphaproteobacteria > Sphingomonadales > Sphingomonadaceae > Polymorphobacter_B. The sequence continues at coordinate 23,392 of NZ_JANYGL010000061.1, read as the reverse complement.
TCGCCGACATCCAGGGCAATATCTACCGCCCCTACGGCCGCTTCGGCTTTCCTTTTACCCGACACATGTTCTTCCACATCGCCGACGCCGCCGCCGGACGCGCCTTCGTCGACGCGGTCCGCGCGCGCGTGACGACCGCCGAGCCGTGGGATGCAAGCGAGGACGCAAGCGGCACGCGGATCGTCGCCAAGCCGCCGGTGACACTCAACATCGGCTTCAGTTTCATGGGGTTGCACGCGCTCGAGTTGCCGACGCGAACCTTGCGGCTGATGCCCGACGAGTTCGTCGACGGCATGGGGTGCCGCGCCGCGATCCTCGGCGACGCCGGCGGCAGCGCACCCGCGGCGTGGGACCGGATTTGGCGCGAGCCCGAGCACCCGATCCACATCTGGATTTCGCTCAACGTCGGCGCGAACCCCGACGGCACGCCGTTCCCCGTCCTCGACGACTGGACGGTTTGGCTCGAAGGCCTGGCGGTCGATGCCGTGACGCTGGTCGGCGGCCACGGTGCCGACGGCGCGGGGCGCTGGCAGGATTCGGCGGCGATCATGGAGATGCTCCCCGACGGCACCCGCCGCCCCGCCGCGCGCGAGCACTTCGGCTTCACCGATGGCATCAGCGACCCGGTCTTCCGCGGCCAGTTCGACGACCCCGCCGCCGGGAAACTCGCCGCGATCGGCGGCGGCAAGCTCGCGACCGGGACCTATGATGCGGCGACAAGCTGGTCGCCGCTCGAAGCTGGCGAGTTCATCCTCGGCCAGCCCGACGAGGGCCAGCAGCTGCCGGTCGCGACCCAGCCGGCGATGTTCGCGCGCAACGGCACCTTCATGGTCTGGCGCAAGCTCAAGCAGGATGTCGCCGCGTGGGACGCCGACATGACCGCGAAGGCGGCGCTATGGCAGGCGGTCAACCCTGGGACGACCGCCGAGGAAGCAGGCGAGACGATTCGGGCGAAGATCGTCGGGCGCTGGCGCAACGGCATCCCGCTTGTCGCCGCACCGACGTGGGCCGACTATCGCGGGCTCGACGACGAATATGCCGCGTGCATCGCCATCGCCCTGCGCAAGCCGCGTGATTCGAACGAGGCGCAACGGCTGGCGAAGTTCAACCTGCTGATGACCGGCTTTCGCTACGGCGAGGACCGCGACGGGGCGAAGTGCCCGCTCGGCGCGCATATCCGCCGCGCCAACCCGCGCGACATGCTCGACCCGAAGCTTAGCCCGACGGTCGGCGCATCGACGCTGACCAACCGCCGTCGCATCCTTCGTCGCGGACTGCCGTACGAGGACGCGGGTGGCGAAAAGGGCATCGTCTTCATGGCGATCTGTTCGAGCCTGTTCCGCCAGTTCGAGTTCATCCAGCAGCAGTGGATGAACTATGGCCTCGACTTCGACGCGGGCAACGACGCCTGTCCGCTGATCGGCAACCGGACGATGTCGGACAAGCACGTCATCCCCGCCGGCGCCGCCAATGCGCCGTTCATCGCCAGCGGCCTGCCCGAGTTCGTCCAGACCCGCGGCGGCGAGTATTTCTTCCTGCCGAGCCTGACCGCGTTGCGGATGATCGCGATGGGCACGGTCGACCCGACGTGACGCGGGTCTCGGCCGGGGACCGCGAAGGCACGCTGAGGCCAAATCTCATTAGTTAGTATTTGCTGTCCTACACCCCGACGCCGCGTCTAGCGTTGCCGCGTCGCCAGCGGGCGGCGGCCGCGCTCTTTCTCATTGTCAGGCGTTCGATCGCGCAACCGGCGGATAGACACCGTCATCCCCGCGAAGGCGGGGATCCATCACCCGACTGCCGGAGTGGTAGGCCCCCGTCTCCGCGGGGATGACGGTTCGAGCAGATGGCATCCGTCAACTCGAACCGGGACCGCCACGCAGTCGCATTGCGATGTCGAATACCGTGAACTTCGTGTGACCTTTCAGCCTCGCAAAACGGGTCGCCGGCATCAACCGGCTCCCGTTTCGCAGGCCTGACCCTTTACATGTGATAGGCGATCCGCAGGTAACCGAACTGGCCGGGGACGTCGTAGGTCGTCGGATCGTAGTTCGGGCCGGTGCAGCTGTAGCAAGCCGGCGGGTTCTTGTTGAAGATGTTGTTGACGCCGACGGTCAGCGCCAGCTTGCGGCCGAGCGCCGACGGCGAATACGTCAGGCGGACGTCGCCGTAGAAGGTATCGCCGAGCCGGTTGCCCGTCTTCACCGAGGTCTCGTAGACATGGTCGATATAGCGCCCGGTAAACGCGGCATCGATATCGCCGAGCGCCCAGTCGACGACGCCGGTGCCCTTGAAGTGCGGGTACGACTGGTCGGGCGAGCCGCGCGTTGTACCGAGATAGTTGGTCGTGATGAAGCCGGTCGAGGACGGGAAGGTCTCGCTATACTTGAGCAAATAGTTGCCGTTGAGCGACAGGCCGAACATGCCGTATCCGGTTCTGGGGGTGCGGTAGTTGAACGTCAGGTCGACGCCGCGGGTGCGGATGCCGCCGATGTTGCCCAGCGTCGCGTTGATCCGCGAGATCAGGCCGTTCGGCGTGCGGGTGACCGCGGCGCAGCTCAGCGGATCGGCGTTGAACGCGCACTGCTGGAGCGTCAGCTGCGGGTCGGTCGGCGCGATCGCGTTGGTCACGCGGATGTCGTAGTAGTTGCCTTCGAGGCTGAGCACGCTGGCGAAGCCGCTGTTGCGCGCCCAGCCCGGCGAATAGACCGCGCCGAACAACAGGGTGCGCGACTTCTCGGGCCTGAGCGCGGCGTTGCCGCCGGTCAGCACGCCGAGCTGGCCGCCGTTGGGCTCGGCATAGCTGCCGTTCGCGGGGACGCCGTTGGCGGTGCAGTTCGCCTTGACCGTTGCCGAGGTCTGGTACGGTGAGCCGGCGACGTTGGTGCACGGATCGTTGATCGCCGCGTCGTTGCGCGACGCCGCCCCGAACAATTCGCCGATCGACGGTGCCCGGAAGCCGGTGGCGTAGCTGGCGCGGAGCAGCAGGTCGGCGACGGGCTTCCACAGGCCGGTGCCGGTGTAGGTCGTGCTGTTGAACCCGGTCGAATAATCGGCGTAGCGGACCGAGCCGTCGGCCTCGAGCGAGTAGAGGAACGGCACCTCCTTGACGAGCGGGACTCGGATTTCACCGTAGACTTCGTTGGTGCTGTAGTGGCCCGACGCCGGCTGGGCCGGGATGTCGGCGCCGAGCCCGGCGACGATGATCGGGTCGGGGTTGAAGCTGCCGTACTGGTAGCGATGCTCGTAACCAGCGGCGACGCCAACCGCACCGGCAGGCAGGTCGAACAGGTCGCCCGAGACGTTGGCGGTATAGTCGAACAGTTCCTGGCTGCTGCGGTCACGCTCGGTGAAGCCGATGTAGTTGAGCATCGCCGGGGTCACCGATCCCGCGCCGCCGAACAGGTCGAAGGGAACGCAGTCAGCGGTGCACAGCGCGACCGGACCGAGAGCCCGCGCCAGCTTGGCGGCGTTGATGTTGCCGGTGAAGGTCTGGTGGGCGTCGTTGAGGCCAAAGCTAGCGTTGACGTCCCAGTACCACTTGTGCTCGCCAATATGGAACGAGCCGTCCAGCGTCGCCGTCCCCGAGAACGTGTCGACGTGCTGAGTGTAGGTCCGCTGGCCGTTTTCGACGAGGCGACGGTAGATCGTCGAATAGTTCGCCGGCGGGTTACCCGCGCCGCCGGCCGACAGGGTACCGAACGGGTTGTACGGGTTCGATCCGTCGATCGTGATCGTGTCGAGCAGGTTGCCGTTACCGGCGTCGGGACCGACGACGAGCGGCAGGAACGCCGCCTGGTTCTGCGAATTACGCCGGTTGTATTCGGCCTTCACGCGCAGGTTGACGGTATCGCCGAGTTCCTGCTTGACGCTGATCCAACCGCCGTATCGCTCCGAGGGCGTCAGGAAATAGTTGTACGGGGCGAAGTCGAAGCGATCGGCGGCGGTGAACGGCCGGAAGTCGGTTAGCAGCGGCTTCCCGGTGATCGGCAGATGGGTGAGCGTGACGTTGCCCGTGGTGCCCGGAATGCCGACGAAGCGCCCGCTGGGGGTCGAGCTGCTGCAGCCACCTATAAGAACTTTGTTCGCGTCTAGCTGATCGCAGCTCGTCTGGAACGGGTTCGGAAACTGCGAGGTCGAGCGGTTGGCGGTACGGACCGCCTCCTGCTTCACATAGCTGGCGCCGAACACGATGTTCGTCGTCGGCAGCTTGATGCCGTAGCTGGCGTTATAGTCCTGGGTGTGGCCGTCGCCCTGGCGGAAGGTGCCGAACTGCGCCGATGCCTCGAGCCCTTCCTGCGTCGCCTTGGTGATGATGTTGACGACGCCAGAAAGCGCGTCCGAGCCATACAGCGGCGACTGGCCCGACTGCAGGACCTCGATCCGCTCGATCGAGCTGTTCGGGATGGTGTTGAGGTCGACCGTGGTAGGGATGCCGCTGCCGCTCGCGCCGGCGACGAAGCGGATGCCGTCGACGAGGACCAGCGTCCGCTTGGCGCCGAGATAGCGCAGGTCGATTTCGGCCGAACCGGCGCCGACGCCGCCGCCATCGGCGGGGTTGCCGATGTTGCCGCTGTTGTTGACCTTGGAGTTGAGGCCGCCGCTCGCGCTCGGCAGGCGCTGGAGGACGTCGGCGACCGATGACAGGCCGGTGCGCTCGATCGACGCCTGATCGAGGACGATGACCGGGCTTTCCTGCGCCAGCGGGTCACGGCGGATGCGCGATCCGGTGACGATGATCTCTTCGGCGGGGGTGGTCGCATCGGTCGCTGCAGCAGTCGGCCCGACGGCGACCGCCTGGGCAAGTCCAGCACCGCCGTCCAGAAGCGTCGCCAGCATCACGCCGCTCAACATCACCGACTTGATCGACATCGTTCATCCCCTTGCTCGATCGGCGTTGGTAAATGGCAGCCAGCCGTCGAGGCAATCGCCAACCGCGTTTCGCGATGCTGCACCGCATTCTTTGGGCGACATCTGTCACCAGATTGCAACAATTGTTTGCCCAATCGATAACTCGGGGTGGTTTCATTGTGCCCGCTTCCTCCGCTAGGGTCTGGCGATGGGCTGGAGCTTCTGGATCGATCGCGGCGGCACGTTTACCGACATCGTCGCGCGGCGGCCCGATGGCGGCATCGCCACGCTCAAGCTGTTGTCGAGCGCGCCGGCCTATGCCGATGCCGCGATCGAGGGCATCGCGCGCTTCGCCGGCGACGACACCGTCGACATGGTACGGATGGGGACGACGGTCGCGACCAACGCCCTGCTCGAACGGGCCGGCGAGCCGGTTGTGCTGGCGATCACCCGCGGCTTCGGCGACGCGCTGAGGATCGGGCACCAGGCGCGACCGCGATTGTTCGACCGCCAGATCGTCCTGCCCGAGCCGCTCTACGAGAGCGTCATCGAAGTCGACGAACGGATCGATGCCGAGGGGCAGGTGCTTCACGCACTCGAAGAAGCCGCTGCCCATGCCTCCCTGACCGCGGCGTTCGCCAAGGGCTATCGCGCGGTCGCCGTCGTCCTCATGCACGGCTACCGCTTCCGGCAGCACGAGGAACGCGTCGCGGCGATTGCCCGGACAATCGGCTTCACCCAGGTCTCGGTCAGTCACGACGTCGCCGCGCTGATCAAGCTCGTCCCGCGCGGCGATACGACGGTGGTCGACGCCTATCTGTCGCCTATCCTCCGCCGCTACGTCGAGCAGGTCGGCGGCGCGCTCGGCGACACCCCGCTGCTGTTCATGCAGTCGAACGGCGGGCTTGTCGCGGCGCGCGATTTCCGCGGCAAGGACGCGATCCTGTCGGGTCCGGCGGGCGGCATCGTCGGCATGGCCGCAACCGCGCGCGCCGTCGGGCTCGACCGCCTGATCGGCTTCGACATGGGCGGCACCTCGACCGACGTCTCGCATTATGCCGGCACCTACGAACGCAGCACCGAGGCGCTCGTCGCCGGGGTTCGCATCCGCGTGCCGATGCTGGCGATCGACACCGTCGCAGCGGGCGGCGGCTCGATCTGCCGCTGGGACGGAACGCGGCTCCGCGTCGGACCAGAAAGCGCGGGCGCGGTCCCCGGGCCGGCGGCGTATCGCGGCGGCGGCCCGCTAACCGTGACCGACGCCAACGTTCTGCTTGGCAAGCTCCAGCCCGGCTATTTCCCGGCACTGTTCGGCCCTGGCGGCGACCAGCCACTCGACCGCGAGGTGGTCGCCGCGGAGTTCGATGCCCTCAGCGCCGAAACCGGCATCGCGCCGATGACGCTCGCGTCAGGGTTCGTCGACATTGCCGTCGCGACGATGGCGAGGGCGATCCGCAGCGTCTCGATCGAGCGCGGTCACGACGTCGCGGCCTACACATTGGTCTGCATGGGCGGAGCGGCGGGGCAGCATGCGTGCCTCGTCGCCGCCGCGCTCGGGATCGGGCGGGTGATGATCTCGCCGTTTGCCGGGGTGTTGTCGGCGCTCGGCATCGGGCTTGCCGACGTCAGGGTGTTGCGCGAGGCGACCGTCGACCAGCCGCTTGGCGCCGATGTCGCTGCCGCCGCCGACGCGCTTGCCGCCGCTGCCGAAGCCGCGCTCCACTGCCAGCCCGTCATCTTCGACCGGATCGAGCTGGTCCGCACCGCGCTCGTCAAATACGCCGGGACCGACACCCCGCTCGAAGTCGTGCTCGACGAACCCGCAGCGATGGCGTCGGCATTCGCCGCACAGCATGTCGCGCGTTTCGGCTTCGCCAGCGACGCACGGCTGGTCATCGATGCGTTGCGTGTCGAGGCCGTCGGGTCGACGGTTGCAATCGACATCGCCCCGCCTGAGCCTGTCGGTGATCCCGTGCCGGTCATGGTGACGATGGCCGATGTGCCGACGCCGTTGTTCGACCGGGCGACGCTGCCTGTCGGCTTCGTGGTCACCGGGCCCGCGATCATCGTCGATGCGTCGGCGACCAGCGTCGTCGAACCCGGCTGGCGCGCAGAAGTCGACGGCGCGGGCAATCTGATCCTCACCCGCGGCGAGGCAACGCGTGTGCAGGCATCGTCATCGCTCGACACCGTCGATCCGATCCGCCTCGAGCTGTTCGCGCACCGCTTCATGGGGATCGCCGAGGCGACGGGGGTCGCGCTGCAGTCGACCGCGGCATCGGTCAACATCAAGGAGCGCCTCGACTTCAGCTGCGCGCTGTTCGACGCCGACGGCAGCCTGATCGCCAACGCGCCGCACATGCCGGTCCATCTTGGCTCGATGGGCGAGAGCGTCGCCGCGGTCCGCCGCCGCCGCGATGGGCTCCGCCCCGGCGACGTCGTCATGCTTAACGCCCCGTACAACGGCGGCACGCATTTGCCCGACATCACCGTGATCATGCCGGTGTTCCTCGACGGCGAGGCCACCCCGGCGTTCTTCGTCGCGGCGCGCGGTCACCACGCCGACATCGGCGGGATCTCGCCGGGATCGATGCCGGCGAACAGCGTCTCGGTCGAGGAGGAGGGCGTGCTGATCGACGACGTCCTGCTCGTCGATGCCGGCGTCTTCCGCGAAGATGAAGTGCGCGCCTTGCTTGGGTCGGGCGCCTCCCCCGCGCGCAATCCCGACCAGAATATCGGCGACCTCAAGGCGCAGGTCGCCGCCTGCGCGCGCGGCGCGGGCGAACTCCGCACGCTCTGCGCCGAGGTCGGGCGCGATACCGTCGAGGCGTACATGCGCTTCGTCATGGCGAACGCCGAGGAAGCTGTGCGCCGCGCCATCGCCGGGCTGACCGATGGCGCGTTCGACTACCCGATGGACAACGGCGCAGTCGTCCGCGTCGCGGTGCGGATCAACCAAGAGGCGCGCTCGGCGACGGTCGACTTCACCGGCACGAGCGTGCAGTTGCCGAGCAATTTCAACGCTCCGCGCAGCGTCGTCCGCGCCGCCGTGCTCTACGTGTTCCGCTGCCTGATCGACGACGACATCCCGCTGAACGACGGCTGCATGCGCGCGATCGAGGTCATCGTCCCCCCGGGGTCGATGCTCGATCCGGCATATCCGGCGGCGGTCGTCGCGGGCAATGTCGAGACCAGCCAGGTCATTACCGACGCGCTGTTCGGTGCGCTTGGCGTCATGGCGGGCGCGCAGGGGACGATGAACAACTTCACCTTCGGCAACGCGCGTCACCAATATTACGAGACGATCGCGGGCGGTTCTGGCGCGGGCGTGGGGTTCGCCGGGACGAGCGCGGTCCAGACGCACATGACCAACAGCCGCCTGACCGACCCCGAAGTCCTCGAAAGCCGCTTCCCGGTGCTCGTCGACAGCTTCGCGATCCGGCGCGGGTCGGGGGGCACGGGCAAGTGGCACGGCGGCAACGGTGTCGTCCGGCGGATCCGCTTCCGCGAGGCGGCGACGGCGGGCATCCTGTCGAACCGCCGCATCGTGCCGCCGTTCGGCCTGGCGGGCGGCGGGACCGGAGCCGCGGGCGAGAACAGCGTCGAACGTGGCGACGGATCGGTCGAACGCCTCGGCAGCACCGCGACGGTCGACATGGCCCCCGGTGACGTGTTCATTGTCGCGACGCCGGGCGGCGGCGGCTACGGGGAGGCAGACGGGTGCTGACCCTGATCGGGATCGCGGTAATCGTCGTCGGCTTCGCGCTGCGGCTCAACCCGCTCGCGGTGGTCGTCGCGGCGGGTCTGGCGACCGGCGTTGCGGCGGGACTGTCGCCGCTCGCGGTCGTCGCTGCGCTCGGCAAGGCGTTCAATACAAACCGTTATGTCTCGGTGATCTGGGTCGTGCTGCCGGTGATCGGGCTGCTCGAGCGCCATGGCTTGCAGGAGCGTGCGCGCGGGTTGATCGCGGGGATCGGGGCGGCGACGCCAGGGCGGCTGCTGACGGTGTACCTCGTCTTCCGGCAGATCACCGCCGCGCTCGGGCTGATCGCGATCGCCGGGCAGGCGCAGACGATCCGGCCGCTGGTCGCGCCGATGGCCGAGGCGGCGGCGGAGCGGCAGCGGCCGTTGACCGGTGCGGATCGCCAGCGGTTGCGGGCGATGGCGGCGGCGACCGACAATGTCGGCGTCTTCTTCGGCGAGGACATTTTTCTCGCGGTGGCGTCGATCCTGCTGATCAAGGGCTTTCTCGAGGTCAACGGCATCGTCGTGTCGCCGTTCGGGCTGTCGGTCTGGGCGATCCCGACCGCGATCGCCGCGCTGCTGGTCCACGGCTTCCGCCTGTGGCGCCTCGACCGGTCGTTCAAGTGATTGGCTTGCCAGCACTTTATGCTCTGACCGGGGCGATGTTTGCCGTCTTTGCCGTGCGCGGCCTGCGCGACCGGAGCAATCCGAAGCGCCTCGGCAACGCCGTGTTCTGGGGGCTGATGGCGCTGAGCTTTCTCGGCGGCGACCGGATCGGCGACCTCGGCAACGGCATGATCGTCATCGCCCTCGCCGTGCTGGCGGGCGCCGGGGCGCTCGGGCGGGGGAGGCAAGTCGTTGATCGCGAAGCACAACAGGCGGCGGCTGCGCGTCATGGCAACTGGCTGTTCGCCGCTGCGCTGATCATCCCGGCGGTGGCGCTGATCGGCACCTTCGCGCTTCCCGGGAGCGGGTTGGTCGACCCCAAGCAGGTTACGCTCGTCTCGCTCGGCCTCGGCGTCGTCATCGCCTTCGCCGTCTGCCTCGCCTGGCTGCGGCCCAGGCCACTGGAATCGCTCGAAGGTGGCCGCTCGATGATCGACTCGGTCGGCTGGGCGGCGGCGCTGCCGCAGGCGTTGGCGGCGTTGGGGGCGGTGTTTGCGCTGGCGGGGGTTGGCGCCGTAGTCGGCGGGTTGATCGCACCGATGCTCCCTCATGGGGTGAGATTGGCGGCGGTGATCGCCTATACGGTCGGGATGGCGGGGTTCACGATGGTGCTGGGGAACGCCTTCGCGGCGTTTCCGGTGATGACCGCCGCGATCGGATTACCGATACTTGTCAATGGCTTGGGCGGAAATCCGGCGCCGATTTGCGCGCTCGGGATGCTCAGCGGGTTCTGCGGGACGCTGATGACCCCGATGGCGGCCAACTTCAACATCGTTCCCGCGACCCTGCTCGAGCTCGACGATCGCTACGGCGTCATCAAGGCGCAATTCATGACGGCTTTACCGATACTTGCGGTCAACACCGCGCTGATGGACTGGCTCGCGTTCCGATGAAGATGACCCCCGAGATCGCCGCCCGCTTCGCCAACATCGCGCTGGGACACGTCGCGCACGCATACCCGCACAAGGCCGATCATGTCGCGAACTCGGCCGCTGATATGTCGTCACACACCGAACTCCACCCGGTGTTCTTCGGCAGTTTCGACTGGCACAGTTGCGTCCACGGCTGGTGGCTGCTGTTCCGCCTGCGCGCGGCGTATCCCGGCCTCGCGGCGTCGATAGACCCGCTTGCGGCGACGACCTTTACCTCCGCCAAGCTCGCCGCCGAGCTCGCCTATCTCGACCGCCCGAACAGCGGCGGCTTCGAGCGGCCGTACGGCTGGGCGTGGCTGCTCGCGCTCCACGGCGCGGCCGCATACACCGAATGGGGCCCCGCGCTCGACCCGCTCGCCCGCGCCTTTACCGCGCGCTTCGCCGCCTTCCTGCCCAAGGCAACGTATCCGATCCGGACCGGCAGCCACGCCAATACCGCCTTCGCCTGCGTCCTCACCCACGACTGGGCAGCGGTCCACGACCCTGCCATCGCCGCGCTGATCGCAGGCCGGGTCACCGGCTGGTACGGCAACGACCGCGACGCGCAGGCATGGGAGCCCGACGGCGACGCCTTCCTGTCGCCGGTGCTGTGCGAGGCGCTGGCGATGTCGCGCGTCCTCCCCGCCGCCGAGTTCACCGCGTGGTTCGATGCCTTCCTCCCCCGCGCCGCCGCGCGCGAGCCGGCGGCGCTGTTCGCCCCCGCCGTCCCGTCCGACCGCAGCGACGGCAAGATCGCCCACCTCGACGGACTGAACTTCAGCCGCGCATGGTGCTGGCGCGAGATCGCCGCAAGATTGGCGCCCTCGCACCCGCTTTATGCCGTGGCCGAATCGACCGCGGGCGCGCATATCGCGGCGAGCATCGACCATGTCGCCGGTGACTATGCCGGCGAGCACTGGCTCGCGACCTTCGCCTTTCTCGCCCTGACCTCCCCGCCCGCTCTCGCCTGACAGGTCCCCATGCGGCTCTTCGCGCAATGCAATCTCGCGTATGAACTCGACGTCCCGGTCGAGGCGATCGCCAAGGTCCAGGTCCTCGCGGCGTCCGACCAGGTCATCGTTGCCGAGACGCTCGGGCTGAGCGCGGGCGCGCGGCTGGTCTCGGTGACCGCCGCCGACGGCACGCGGATGCTGCGCGGCGAGGTCGAGGGGCGCGTCGATATCGGCTATACCGCGACGGTCGACGTCGCGCCGCGGCTGCGTATTCCCGACGATGCGCGCCAGCACCGCTGGAACGAGCTTCCCCCCGAGACGCTCGATTACCTACTGCCGAGCCGCTACTGCCCATCCGACAAGTTCGGGCGCTTCGTCCTTCGCGAATTCGGCCATGTCGGCGAGGGCGGGGCGAAGGTCCACGCCATCCTCGACTGGCTCCACGCCGAGGTCGACTATATCCACGGCGTCAGCGACACCGAGACCACCGCCGAGCGCACCTTCGTCGACCGCGCCGGCGTCTGCCGCGACTTCACCCACCTTGGCATCACGCTGTGCCGCGCGGCGAACATCCCGGCGCGCGCGGTCGGGGCGTATGCGTGGCGGCTCGAGCCCGCCGACTTTCACGCGGTGATGGAGGTCTATGTCGGCGGCCAGTGGTGGCTCGCCGATCCGACGCGGCTGGCGCCGGGCGACGGGCTGATCCGCATCGCGACCGGGCGCGACGCTGCGGATATTGCGTTCCTGACGACAGGCGGGGCGGTGCGGCAGATCGCGATGACGGTGTCGGTGATCCAGCTTCAGGAGTAGCCGCGCAGGTCGTCTGCGCGGAACCCGAGCTACGGTGAGGTGAGCTCCGGAGTCTTCGCCAGCCGCTCGACGAACAGCGTAATATTGCCCTGGACCGCGCGGTCGATCGAATCGCGAATGCGAACCGCGCCGAGGAAGTTATCGTCGGGACGGGCACGCCCAACATTGTCGATCGTCGCTGCGAACACAACCGCGTGCGATTGGGCGTCGAAGACCTGGTACCGCGCGCTGGCCGGCGTCTCGATCGTCGCGCCCGTATGCGGCGGCTTCATCTTGATGATCGTCACCGTGACATCGAGGATCCGCGGGCTGCCGTCGAACAGGCGCGACTGGTCGAGGGCGCTGGCCAGTCCGCGCTGCCACTGCGCCGGGGTCTCGTCGCTGCCGAAGATCAGGCTGACGTCGCCAGCCGCTTGAGTCGCGGGGTCGACCGTTGCGGACACCTTGCCGATGGTGCCGGCGATGCGAACGCGGGCTTCGGGCAGGCTCGGCGTAAAGGAGGGCGGGCGGTCGACGCATCCGCTGATGAGCAGCGAAGTCAGGCAAACCAGTGACGCAGCCAGTTTCATTTCGATACCCGAATGCGGACCGCGAACTCTGCCTTGTCGCCCGACGCGCCGATCGCGACGGGGGATATCGCCCGCAAACGACATGTTGCCAAGGTGTCGGTTGAGGTCATCGCCAACTCGTCAGCCTGATGGTTGAAGCGCGTCGAAACTTCGACGGCATGACCGTGGCTGTAGGGTGGTTTGCCCACGCAAAGCAAGGCAGCCATCGTGCGGTTCGAGTCCCGCACGCTTGCCGACGCCGTCACGCCAGGCGCGTGCGTAGCTCCATCGCCAGCTGCGTCCGGCTCTGTAGGCCCAGCTTCGCATAGACATTGTGGAGGTGCATCTTGACCGTGCCCTCGGAGATACCGAGCGCATCGCCGATCGCGCGATTGCGCTGCCCGGCGAAAACGAGATTGGCGACATCCTGCTCACGCCGGGTCAACGTCGGCCCGGCGGGGCGCGTGACGCGTTCGATGATCAGCCGCGTCGCCTCGGGATCGCGCCACTGCTCACCGGCTGCGACCGCGGTGAGGCAAGCGGCAACCGCCTCTGCCTTGCTCGTCGTCAGCACCACGCCCTCGGCGGCAAGCTCGACGGCGGCTAGGAGCGCTTCGGGGTTCGGCTGGTCGAACACGATGACGGTTGGAACGCCAACGGCACGGCGGGCACGAAGAATTGCAATGCCGCCGAGCTGAACCGCGATGATCGCAAGGTCGGCCTCCAGCAGAACTGCGTCCGACTCGTCGGCGGCAGCCGTCACCGAAGCGGCAATGCCGGCCGCGGTCGCTATCGTTGCCAGCGCCTCGACGACCAAGGGAAACGGGTGCGCTATGGCCAGCGTACGCGCAACACCACCCGAGTCACCAGGCATCGATCCTCCCACAATTAAACTGATCCACTAACGGACCAATGCAGGATCGGACGCTTACGGGTACGTAACTTTTAACGAAGTATTTGTTTCCGGCGCGTTTTCCCAGCCGCCGCCGAGCGCCTTGAACACCGCGACCTGATCGGTGGTGAGCTGTGCGCGCGACGCGGCGAGGTTCGCCTCGGCGGTTGCGAGCGTCCGCTGCGCGTCGAGCACGGCGAGGAAATTCTCCGCCCCCGCGCCGTAGCGCAAGCCGACGATGCGCGCCGCCTCGGCGCTATAGTCGCGCGCCGCAGTCAACGCCGCCTGCCGGTCGAGCTCACCGGCTAGGTCGGTCATCGCCGTCTCGGTCTCCTGCAATGCCGTCAGCACCGTCCCGTCGAAGCTCGCCAGCGCCGCCTCGCTGCTCGCCTCGGCCTGGCGGATGCGCGCACGGGCGACGGTGATGTTGGGAAAGGTCCAACTAAGCAGCGGACCGACGTTGAAGGTAAGTCCCTCCTTGCCGCCGAGCTGGCTGAGGCTGATCCCCGAGGTACCGATCGACCCGCCGAGTGAGATCTTCGGATAAAGCGCGGCGGTGGCGACGCCGATCCGCGCGGTCGCGGCGGCGAGGTTGCGGTCGGCCTGGCGGATATCGGGGCGGCGCTTGATCAGCGCGGTGCCGTCGCCGACCGGGATCGGACGCTTGAGCACCGGCGGGGTCGTGCATGCCGCGGCAGCCGACGGCGTCTCCTCGGGCGGATGCCCGGTGAGGACGCTCAGCCGGTACAGCGCGTCGCGGCGCGAGGCGACGAACGACGGCAGCGTCGCGCGGACCTGCTCGTATTGCGCCCGCGCCCGCGACGTATCGAGCGGCGTCCCGCGCCCGGCCTGCGCGAGGCGCTCGGTGAGGTCGTAGGTCTCGAGCTGGAGCGACAGCGATTGGCGAGCGACGCCGATCTGGAGCGCCGCCGAACAGGCATCGGCATAAGCGCGCGCGGTTTCCGCCGCGACGCTGGTGCGAACGGTGTCACGCTGCGCTTCCTGCGCGGCGAGGTCGGCGCGCGATGCCTCGATGTCGCGGCGGACTCGGCCATAGAGGTCGAGTTCGTAACTGACGTCGAGCCCGGCCTGGTAGAACTGGCCCTGGTACGACGAGCTGGTGACCGTCGCGCCGGTGGTCCCGGTGGTGCCATTGCCCGTGCCCGTACCGCCGGTGCCAGCGCCCGTTCCGCCGGTTCCGGTTCCGGTGCCGGTCCCAATTCCGGTGCCGCCAGCACCGGTGCCGGTGCCGGTGCCAGCTCCGCCGGTCCCGGTGCCGATCGACGACGTTCCGCCCGACCCGCCGCCGCTGGTGCCGTTGCTGCGCACATACGCTGCGCCGCCGCTGATGTTCGTCGACGGCAGCAGCTGGCCGCGCGTTTCGCTGAGGATCGCGCGCGCCCGGCGCAGACTGGCGGTGGCGACGCGGATGTCGGTGTTCGCGGTCAGCGCCTCGGTGACGAGGGCGTCGAGCGCGGGATCGTCGTACAGCTGCCACCATTTTTCGGGCAGCGGCTCGGACGACACCGCGATCGAATCGGCAGCGCCGTACTTCCCCGCCGACGCAGCCGGGGTCGCCGGTGGCCGAAAGTTCGGTCCGACGGCGCAGGCGCCGAGCGCAAGCGCGACGATCGACGGGATGAAGCGCGGGAAACGGGTCATTCGGCGGGTCCCGGCGCCGGCAGGGCCGCGGGCGGCTCGGCGGTCTTCTTGCGGATATGGACGGTCGGCAGCTTCGACGTCACCCAGCTGGCGATGACGTAGAACACCGGGGTGAACAACAGCCCGAAGACCGTCACGCCGATCATCCCGAAGAACACCGCGGTGCCGAGCGCCTGCCGCATCTCCTGCCCCGGGCCGACCGCGAAGACGAGCGGAACGACGCCGAGGATGAAGGCGAACGAGGTCATCAGGATCGGTCGCAACCGGGTCCGCGCGGCGTGCTCGGCCGCCTGCCAGCGGTCCTCGCCGCGCTCCTCGTCCTGCTTGGCGAACTCGACGATCAGGATCGCGTTCTTCGCGGCGAGACCGACGAGGACGACGAGCCCGATCTGCGTCAGGATGTTGTTGTCGAAGCCGCGCAAATTGACCCCGATGATTGCCGCCAGCAGGCACATCGGCACGATCAGGATCACCGCGAACGGCAGCACGATCGATTCGTACTGCGCCGCGAGGAGCAGGAAGACGAACACGACGGCGAGCGCGAAAACGATCGCAGCGGTATTGCCCTGCGTCTTCTGCTGGTAGGCGAGCTCGGTCCATTCGTAGCCGAAGCCCTCGGGCAGCGTCTTCGCCGCGAGATCCTCCATCGCCTTGAGCGCCTGCCCCGACGAGAAGCCGGGCTTGGTATCGCCCTGCAATTCGGCGGCAGTGTAGAGGTTGTGGCGGACGACGCGATACGGCCCCGAATCGTCGGTCAGCGTCGCCACCGAGCCGATCGGCACCATCTGCCCCGACGCCGAGCGCGTCTTGAGGTTGACGATGTCGGCGGGGGAGTGGCGGTACTGCGCGTCGGCCTGTGCGGTCACCCGGAAGGTCCGGCCGAACAGGTTGAAGTCGTTGACGTAGCTCGACCCGAGATAGGTCTGGAGGGTCGAGAAGACGTCCGCCGGTGCGACGCCGAGCTGCTGCGCCTTTTCGCGGTCGATACTGGCGAACAGCCGCGGCGTGCCGGTGTTGTAGAGGGTGAACACCGACGTCAGGCCGGGGATCCCGTTCGCCTTCATCATCATCGCGAAGGTCGCGGTTTCGAGCGCCTTGACGCCTTTGTTGCCACGGTCCTGGATCATCATCTTGAAGCCGCCGCCGGTGCCGATGCCGCGGACGGGCGGCGGAGCGATGACTAGGACGTTCGCCGCGTCGACGCTGCTGAAGGTCTTGCGCAAGTCGGCGAGGATCGAATCGCCCGTCTGGTGATGGTCGTGGCGCACATCGAACTCGTCGAGCGCGAAGAACATCGTCGCGGCGTTCGGCGCGTTCGAGAAACTCGCGCCGTCAAGCCCGGTGATCGAGACGATCCGGTTGACGCCCGGGACCTTGAGCCCCTGCTTGATCGTCGCGCGGATAACGGCGTCGGTCCGTTCGAGCGTCGCGCCCGGGGGCATCTGGACGACACCGATCAGATAGCCCTGGTCCTGCGCCGGAATGAAGCCGGTCGGCGTCACCGCGAAGCGCCACCCGGCAAGGCCGAGCAGGCAGACATAGGCGATCAGAACGAAGCCGATCAGCCGGATCGTTCGCGCGGTCAGGCGGCCGTAGCGATCCGAGAGCCAGTCGAAGCCGCGATTGAAGCCGTTCGCCGCGCGCTGCACCGGCGCAAACCAGCCGTGCGGTTCGCTGGCGTGTTCATCGTGCGGCTTGAGCAGCAGCGCCGCCAGCGCGGGCGACAGGGTCAGCGAGACGAGGCAAGAGATCAGCGTCGCCGCCGAGATCGTCAGCGCGAACTGCTTGTAGAATTGCCCCGAGATGCCGCTGATGAACGCCGTCGGCACGAACACCGCGCACAGCGTCAATGCGATCGCCACGAGCGCGCCGCCGACCTCGTCCATCGTCCGGAAGGCGGCGTCGTGCGGTGTCAGGCCGAGGCGCAGCTCGCGCTCGACGTTCTCGACGACGACGATCGCATCGTCGACGACGATGCCGATCGCGAGCACCAGCCCGAACAGCGACAGGTTGTTGAGCGAATAACCGAACGCAGCCATCACCGCGAAGGTGCCGATCAGCGACACCGGGATCGCCAGCACCGGGATCAGCGCCGCGCGCCAGCTCTGCAGGAAGACGAGGACGACGAGGACGACGAGCAGGACGGCTTCGAACAGGGTCTGCTGGACGCTGTCGATCGACTGCTGGACGTAAGCCGTCGGGTTGTACGGGATCGAGTAAGAGACGCCCGGGGGGAAGTCCTTCTTCGCCTCGTCCATCGTCTTGATGATCGCCGCCGCCGTCGCCAGCGCGTTCGACCCCGGCAACTGGGTGATGCCGAGACCGACGCCGGGCGTGCTGTTGACATAGGCGTTGGTGCCATAGTCCTGCGCGCCGATCTCGACCCGCGCAACGTCGCTGACCCGCGTCAGCGCGCCGCTGGCGTCGGACTTGATGACGATTGCGCCGAACTCCTCGGGCGTGGACAGCCGTCCCTGCGTCTGGACCGACAGCTCGAAGCCCGACCCGCCCTTGGCGAACGGCGGCGCACCGACGCTGCCGCCCGCGACCTGGACGTTCTGCGCCCGCAAAGCATTGACGATCTCCGACGCGTTGAGGTTACGCGCAGCGGCCTTTTCGGGGTCGATCCAGACGCGCATCGCGTAATTGCGGGCGCCGAAGACGTTGATGCCGCCGATGCCCTGGAGCCGGAGCAGCTTGTCGCGGACCTGGATACCGGCATAGTTCGACAGATACTGGATGTCGTGGCTGCCGTCGGGCGAGGTCAGGAACACCGCCATCAAGATGTCGGGCGTGTTCTTGAGGGTCGTCACGCCGAGTTCCTGGACCGCCTGCGGCAGTCGCGGCAGGGCGGTAGCGACGCGGTTCTGGACGAGGACCTGCGCGGTATCGAGATTGGTGCCGAGCTTGAACACGACGTTGATCACGACCGAGCCGTTCCCGGTCGACGACGACGTAATGTACAGCATGTTCTCGACGCCGTTGACCTGCTGCTCGATCGGCGCGGCAACGGTATCGGCAAGCACCTCCGCCGACGCGCCCGGATAGGCCGCGGTGATCGCGATCGTCGGCGGCGCGATCTCAGGATATTGCGCGACCGGCAGGGACGGATAGGCGAAGATCCCGAGCAGAACGATCAGGATCGAGATCACCCCGGCAAAGATCGGCCGGTCGATGAAAAAATGGGAGAAACGCACCTTAGCGGACCGAACTCGCCGACGTCGCCGAGGTCGAGGGCGGCTCGATGAAGGTCGGCAGCGTCGGTCCCGAACCGGGATCGGGGGGAACGATCTTGCCTTGCTTGATCGTCACCGGGGTTCCCGGGCGCGCGCGCTGGACCCCGGCGATGACGACGTTGTCGGTCGCGTTCAGCCCCGAGCGGACGACGCGCAGGCCGTCGATTATCGGACCGAGAACGACGACGCGCTGCGCCACCTTGCCGTCGGCGCCGACGACGAGCGCCGCCTTGCGCGTCTGGTCGGTGACGATCGCGTCCTCCGGGATCAGCATTCCCTGGTACGCGCCCGAGCCGAGCAGCCGCATGTGGCCGAACATCCCCGGCGTCAGCAGCCCATCGGGGTTGCTGACGACGGCGCGCCCGCGGATCGTGCCGGAGCCGAGGTCGAGCGCGTTGTCGACGAAGTCCATCCGCCCGTGCCAGCGATACTCGCTTTCGTCGCCGAGGCGGATATCGACCGGATTCGCCGCGACGCGCGACGACGGACGGGTGCCGGCGCGGTTCGCCCGCTGGTACTTGAGGTACACCGCTTCGGAGCCGGTGAAGAGGAAGTGGATGGGATTGAGCGAGACGATCGTCGTCAGCACCGTCGTCCCGCTCGTCACATAGTTGCCCGCACTGACCTTGCGGTCGGACAGCCGGCCCGCCGCGGGGGCAGTGACGCGGGTGAATTCGACGTCGAGCGCCTTGGCCCGTGTATTCGCCCGGGCCGAACCCAGCTGCGCGTTCGCCTGGCGGAGCGATGCCTGCGAGTTATCGAACTCTTCCTGGCTCACCGCCTTGAGGTCGAGGAGCTCCTTTTCGCGATTGAACGCGGTCTGCGCGACGGCGGCAGCGGCGACGTAACGCGCTTCGTCGGCCTTGGCCTGCTCGAGGATCGCCTGGAAAGGACGCGGGTCGATGACCATCAGCAGCTGGCCCTTCTTGGCGAACTGGCCGTCGCGGAAGTTGATCGACTGGAGATAGCCCGACACCCGCGGGCGGACATCGACGCTGTCGACCGCTTCGAAGCGCCCGGTGTAATCGTCCCAGTCGACGATCGGCTTGACCAGCGGATGCGCGACGGTGACCTCGGGCGCCGGTCCGCCGGGCGCTCCCGGAGGAGCGCCGGTGCCGTCATCCTTCTTGCCGCAGCTGGCGAGAGCCAGGACGCTGGCAAGAATCAGAACTGATCGCATGGGTTCGCCTTGTCGAGTGTGACTCACATCTACGCGCGAAAACGCACCGAGTCTACCGCAGTGCAGCATTGGCGGTGGAAAGCTAAACTATCGTGGCGATCGAGAGGCGTTTGCCACGCTTCCTACCATGTTCCGGCGGGCAGCATCAGCCGTGCGATAATCCCGGCGGCAGCCACCACGGCGACCGCTGTCGCTGCCTCCTGCACGCGCGATCGCGACACCCCGGGAGCCACGGCCAGCGCCAGCGTGCCGAGCGTCGTCGCGACCATCGCCCACAGATGATAGCGCAGGTCGGAGGCGATGCTGACCACCGCGAAGCTGAGCAGCATCGCCGTCGCCGATAGCGCCAGCGCCAGCGCCATGTCTCGCGGCCCCGACCGCGGTGCCCCGGCAGCCGTCCACCACAGCCCGAGGCTCGCAGCGAGCCACGCCGCCGGCCAGCCGAACGGCGTCGCGGCGAGCGCGTTGGCGGCAAAGGCGACCTGCTTGAGCAGCGGATCGGCGCGGCGCCCGATGTCGTATTGGTTCGGCTGCGAATCGGGCGGAGCGGCGGCGCGCGGCTCTCCAAAGGGCACCAGCCAGCGCATCGTCATGTTGAAATGGCCGAGCCGGTGGCGGAGGTAGGGCAGCGGATGGGCGACGACGGCACGCGCCCATTCGCCATACAGCCCGGCACCCGGCTCGCCGTCGAACCCGGTCGCGTCGGCGACGAAGCCGCACGCGGCAGGGTCGCTGTACGCGTCCCACATCGTCGCAAGATAGCAGCCCCGCGCCTCGGCCTCGCGCCAGCTTGCCTCGGGCAGGCGCGGGAGGGTGGCGAGGCCGCCGAAATGCGCGATCCCGGCAAGGTCATACAGTGGCAGCACGCGCTCGACATGCGAGGGCCGCGCCCCAAGCAGCCGGTGGTTGATCGCCGGCGACACCGCCAGCACGGCGAGGACCGCTGCCAGCATCAGTGCAGCCCGCGCCGCCGGATGCCGCAGCCCGCCCCACCCCGCCCACACGCACACCAGCGGCACGATACCGAACACCGCATTCGCCCGGAGCAGAACCGCGTACACCAGCAGCACGGCGACGACGACGACCACCGCGACCGGCACCGCCCGCGACCGCAGCCGGTACGCCGCGACGATCCCGGTCGCCGCGGTCAGCGCGGCGATCATCTGCGCGTCCTTGACGACGACGCTCATCCAGTCGGCGGGGATCAGCAGCGGGACGACGGCGAGCGCGGCGACAATCGGGCGGATCCGTGGGAGCGCCGCGGCGAACAGCCCGAGCCCGGCAAAGAACAGGACGACCTGGAGGACGAACAACGGCGCGGTGCCGTGGAGACCCGCAGCCTCGAACCCCAACCACAGCCGCGCCATCATCGGCGGGTGCCAGTCGTCGTAACTGCCGCTGCGAACCTGGGTGAACTGGCTGATCGTGTCGAACAGCGCGATACCCGGCCACGCGACTGCGAGGATCAGTCCCGCCAACCCCGCGAGCGCGGCGGTTGCGGTGGATCGCCTCAGAACTGCGCCTCGTAGCGGTCGAGCCCCGCGGCGAGGTCGGCGATCAGGTCGACGGGGTCTTCGAGGCCGATGCTCAGCCGGACGATCTGCCCGCCCGAATCGGTCGTCGTCGCGGTGCGGATGCCGTCGAGCTCCACCGGCAGGATCAGGCTCTCGTACCCGCCCCACGAAAAGCCGATGCCGAAATGGGCGAGGTCGTCGATCAGCGCCGCGGTATGCCGCCGCTCGCCGCGCCGAAGGACGATGCCGAACAGCCCCGACGCGCCCTTGAAATCACGCACGAACAGCGCGTTAGCCGGGTCGGACGGGAGCCCCGGGTGCATCACTCGCGCTACCGCGGGATGAGTTTCGAGCCACTTGGCGATGGTCAGCGCGCTCGCCCCCTGCCGCTCGAGCCGCAGCGCCATCGTCCGCAGCCCGCGCAGCGCGAGAAAGGCGTCGTCCGGCCCGACGCAATAGCCGAGCAGGTACGACTGGGTCTTGAGCTTGCCCCACCAGCGCTTCGTCGTCGTCACCGACCCCATCATCAGGTCGCTATGCCCCCCGGTGTATTTGGTCAGCGCCTGCATGGTGAAGTCGATGCCGAAGCCGATCGCCGGGAACAGCAGCGGCGTCGCCCAGGTATTGTCGAGGATCGTCGCGACACCGCGCGCCTTGGCGGCGGCGACGATCGCGGGGACGTCCTGGACCTCGAAGCTCAGCGACCCCGGGCTCTCAAGCAGGATCGCCTTGGTGTTCGGCTGGATCAGCGGCGCGACGTCGGCGGTCGGCGCATAGTAAGTCGTCGTGACGCCGAGCGGCTTGAGCAGGCGATCGGCGAAGGCGCGACTCGGCTCGTACGCGGTGTCGACCATCAGGACATGGTCGCCGGTCTTGACCACCGTCAACAGCGCCGCCGCGATCGCCGCGACCCCCGACGGGTACAGCTTGGTCCCCGCCGCCCCGGGCTCCTGCGCGGTCAGCGCCTCCTCGAGCGCCCATTGCGTCGGCGTCCCGCGCCGCCCGTAGAACAGCCCGGCGTCGGGGTGCCGCCGCGCATCGTCGAGCGCGGCGAGATTGTCGAACAGGATCGTCGAGGCGTGCCACACCGGCGGATTGACGATCCCGGCGGTCATGCCGGGCCCGCGCGTCCACTCGGTCCGCCGCCCCGCCTCGACGAGCCGTGTGTTGGGCCCTAGCTCGCCGTCGGCTGTCACAGTTTTTCTCGGTGAGCTTCGCTCACGCGGCCCCGGTGACCACCGGCGCCGTCGGCGATGCGCCCCATTCGGACCACGAGCCGTCGTACAATCCGACATCCTTGGCGCCGAGCAGGGTCGCGCCGAAGCTGAGCACCGCCGCGGTGATCCCCGAGCCGCACGTCGTCACCAGCGGCTTGTCGACGTCGACCCCGGCGTCGGTGAAGGCGGCGCGGAGCGCGTCGCCCTGCTTCCACGTCCCGTCGGGGTTGAACAGGTTGCTCGACGGCAGGTTGCGCGATCCAGGGATGTGGCCGCTGCGCAGGCTTGCGCGCGGCTCGGGCTCGGTGCCGAGGAAGCGGCCCGCCGGGCGCGCGTCGACGACCTGCTCGGCCTTGGTCCGGAGGTTGTCGATCATCGCCTGCATCGTGCGGACGCCCTTGGTGTCGCCCCAGACGGTGAAGTGGCGATGGCGGACGACGGGCTTGCCCGACTCGATCGCGCGGCCCTCGGTCTGCCACTTGGCGAAGCCGCCATCGAGGATCGAGATCTCGTGCGCGCCGAACAGGTTGAGCATCCACCACGCCCGCGCCGACGAATGCTGCGGCGAGTTGTCGTAGACCACGATCCGGCTGCCGTCGCCGAGGCCGAGCGCCTGCATCCGGCTGGCGAACTTCTCAGGGCTGGGCAGCATGTTGGGCACCGGGTTGCCCGTGTCGACGAGCTCGTCCAAATCCATGAACACCGCACCGGGGATATGCCCGGTCTCGAACTCGGCGCGCGCTGTGCGCCCGGTTTCAGGCAAAAACATCGTCGCGTCGACGATCCGCAGATCGTTCGCGCCGAGCTCGGCGGCCAGCCATTCGGTCGTCACCAGCGGGGTCATTCGATCGCTCTCCCAAGGATAATGAACCGTGCATAGCGGCGGCTCCGGCCCTTGTCAGTGTGAGATTTGCCGCTACGGCGTGGCGGATGATCGATCCGACATCATTGCACGCCCTCGGCCACGCCAGCGCCCTGCCCGCCAGCCCCGAAGCCGCGGTGCTCGACTATCCGCCGAACCCGCGCCCCGGCGTCGACTATCTCGTCCGCTTCACCGCGCCCGAATTTACCTCGCTGTGCCCCGTCACCGGCCAGCCCGACTTCGCCCACATCGTCATCGACTATGTCCCCGGAGCGATGATCGTCGAGTCGAAGTCGCTGAAACTGTTCCTCGGCAGCTTCCGCAACCACGCTGCGTTCCACGAGGA
>NZ_JANYGL010000103.1 GCF_025362435.1 Polymorphobacter sp. | reverse complement strand
CACGCGATGGACGTCGGCGCGATGACGCCGATCATCTGGCTGTTCGAGGAGCGCGAGAAGCTGCTCGGCTTTTATGAGCGGGTCTCGGGCGCGCGCTTCCACGCGGCGTATTTCCGCCCCGGCGGGGTCCATCAGGACCTTCCCGACGGGCTGCTCGGCGACATCGACGCGTGGGCCGACCAGTATCTCAAGCACTTGGACGACGTGCAGGGCCTCGTCGCCGACAACCGCATCTTCAAGCAGCGCAACGTCGATATCGGCGTGATCAACCAGGCCGATGCGATCGCGTGGGGCTTCTCCGGCCCATGCCTCCGCGCCAGCGGCGTCGCGTGGGACCTGCGCAAGTCGCAGCCTTACGAAGTCTATGACAAGATGGAGTTCGACGTCATCGTCGGCCACCACGGCGACTGCTACGACCGCTTCATGGTCCGCATGGAGGAGATGCGGCAGTCGATCCGCATCATCAAGCAGTGCGTCGCGCAGATGCCCGCCGGCCGCCACGCCAGCATCGACCGCAAGGTCGTGCCGCCGCAGCGCGGCGAGATGAAGCGCTCGATGGAGGCGCTGATCCATCACTTCAAGCTCTATACCGAGGGCTTCCACGTCCCCGCGGGTGAGGTCTATGTCGCGACCGAAAGCCCCAAGGGCGAGTTCGGCATCTACATGGTCGCCGACGGGACCAACAAACCGTACCGCTGCCACATCCGCGCGACCGGGTTCTCGCACCTGCAAGCGATGGACTTCCTGTGCAAGGGTCACATGCTGGCGGATGCCCCGGCGGTGCTGGGATCGCTCGACATCGTGTTTGGGGAGGTCGACCGATGAGGAAAGCCGCGCGACTTGCGCTGGTCGCTCTTCTATCGACGGTTTCAGTAGGTGCGGCAGCGGACCCAGTTCAGGCCTTCGGGCAGGCAAGTGGGCCTTTTCCGCGCTATTCTCTTTTCACGAGCAGCGAAGGTCTGTTCTTGCTGGACCAGGCTACGGGTTGCGTTTGGAAGCGCTTTCAATCGTCCGCCGGCGCAATTGCTTGGAACATGGAATTGAAAGTAACTAACCAGGTCGAAGCTCGCGTGGGATGCTACATAAGTTTGCCCGAGTATAATACACTACTGATGCGGAACGTTACGAAATGACCACCGCCACCTACAGCCCCACGACCACCGCCCGCCGCGAAGCCTCCCGTCCACGCGAGTTTAGCGACTTCGCGTGGACCGCCGCCAACGCCGAGCAAGTCACGGTCATTCTCGCCCGCTACCCCGAGACCCGCCGCCATTCGGCGATCATGCCGCTGCTGTGGCTCGCGCAGGAGCAGATGGGCGCGACGACCGGCTCATCATGGCTGCCGGTGCCGGTGATCGAGTATGTCGCCGGCCAGATCGGCATGCCGTACATGCGCGCCTACGAGGTCGCGACCTTCTACACGATGTATAATCTGAAGCCGATCGGACGCTATCTGGTCCAGGTCTGCGGGACGACGCCGTGCATGCTGCGCGGCTCGGACGACCTGCTCAAGGCGTGCAAGGACAAGGGCCTGGTCAAGGGCGGCACCACCGACGACAAGCTGTTCACGCTGTCCGAGGTCGAGTGCCTCGGCGCTTGCGCCAACGCGCCGATGGTCCAGATCAACGCCGACAATTACGAGGATCTCGACTATACCAGCATGACCGCGCTGCTCGACGCGCTCGCCCGCGGCGAAACGCCGAAGACCGGCTCGGCGATCGGGCGGCAGGCGAGCTGCCCCGAGGGCGGGCCGACGTCGCTGCTGGAGACCGCCGGTGCTTGAAGACAAAGACCGCATTTTTACCAACCTCTACGGCTTCCAGCCGTGGGGCCTCGAGGCGGCGCGCAAGCGTGGCGACTGGGCCGACACCAAGGAACTGATGGCGGGCGGCCCCGACGCGATCATCGACGTGATGAAGGCGAGCGGGCTGCGCGGGCGCGGCGGGGCAGGGTTCCCGACGGGGATGAAGTGGAGCTTCATGCCGAAGGAGCCCAAGCCCGGCCGCCCGAGCTACCTCGTCATCAACGCCGACGAATCCGAGCCGGGGTCGTGCAAGGACCGCGAGATCATCCGCCACGATCCGCACAAATTGATCGAGGGCGCGCTGATCGCCGGCTTCGCGATGCGCGCGTCGGCGGCGTACATCTACGTCCGCGGCGAATATGTCCGCGAGGCCGAGACGCTGTTCGCCGCCGTTGCCGAGGCCTACGCCGCCGGGCTCGTCGGCAGGAACGCGTGCGGGACGGGCTACGACTTCGACGTCTTCGTTCACCGCGGCGCGGGCGCGTACATCTGCGGCGAGGAAACCGCGATGCTCGAATCGCTCGAGGGCAAGAAGGGCCAGCCGCGCCTCAAGCCGCCGTTCCCGGCGGGCGCGGGCCTCTACGGCAACCCGACGACGGTCAACAACGTCGAATCGATCGCCGTCGCGCCGACGATCCTGCGGCGCGGCGCGGCGTGGTTCGCCGCGATCGGCCGCCCAAAGAACGAGGGCACCAAGCTGTTCCAGATCAGCGGCCACGTGAACAAGCCGTGCGTCGTCGAAGACGCGATGTCGGTGCCGTTCCGCGAGCTGATCGACACGCATTGCGGCGGCATCCGCGGCGGCTGGGACAACCTCCTCGCGGTTATCCCCGGCGGTTCGTCGGTCCCGCTCGTCCCCGCGCACCAGATCATCGACTGCCCGATGGACTTCGACGCGCTCAAGGACCTGAAGTCAGGGCTCGGCACCGCCGCGATCATCGTCATGGACAAGTCGACCGACGTCGTCCGCGCGATCGCCCGGCTCAGCTACTTCTACAAGCACGAAAGCTGCGGCCAGTGCACCCCGTGCCGCGAGGGCACCGGCTGGATGTGGCGCGTGATGGAACGCCTCGTCACCGGCGAGGCCGAATATCACGAAATCGACCTCCTCCTCGAAGTCACCACCGAGATCGAGGGCCACACGATCTGCGCCCTCGGCGACGCCGCGGCATGGCCGATCCAGGGCCTCATCCGCCACTTCCGGCCGGAGGTCGAAGCACGGATCGCCAAGCGCAAGGGCTTCGTCCAGGTCCCGGCGATGTTGCAGGCGGCGGAGTAGGTCGTGCCGCTATGAGTCCACCTAGCACAATGCCTGCGGCAACAGATTTTCGTGACTATGCTGCAGGCGCCTCGGCGATCGTTGCCGCCTTAGCATTTCTGTCGACGATTTTTGCTAAGTATTTCGAAAATCGTCGCGATAGAGAGGTATCTGCGCGAGCGGCTTGGGAAAAGTATTTGGAAATGGCTTTTGAAAATCCAGCACTTGCTAGGGCTGTAGATGTTGAAAGCGATGCAGATCAGTACGAAAGATACGAGTGGTTTGTATCGCGCATGTTGTATGCCGCAGAAGAAGTTCTCTTACTGGCGCCAACTGATCCGTATTGGGACAGTGCTATTAAGTCTCAAGTTGGATATCATAGCGAATATTTATCGGGTGTCGGCGAGAAGTACTGCAAACATTACTCTGCCAGACTGCAGAAGCTCATAAAAGTTGGATTATCAGCTC
Organism: Polymorphobacter sp.; assembly: GCF_025362435.1. Taxonomy (GTDB): domain Bacteria; phylum Pseudomonadota; class Alphaproteobacteria; order Sphingomonadales; family Sphingomonadaceae; genus Polymorphobacter_B. The sequence goes on along the minus strand of NZ_JANYGL010000103.1, from coordinate 51,678 downwards.
ATGCGTGAGTCAATGTCGCATGTGCTACGACTAAGCGCTTTGCTTGCACGGGCTTCGTGCACGTGTGTGAGATGGAGGGACCAATGATAACAACTCCCCATCGCGTGCGTCGGCACGAAAACGGTGAGCACGCCGGGATGCTTGAGCATTATTTCCCGGACGCAGACGAGCAAGGGTTCTATCGTTTGGCTGATCCTGCGATCGGATCAGAGAGGCACAAGCTCGAGAATGCAATTCTGACCAAGAACATATCTGTCGCGATCCACCTCGTTCGCGAACATGGGTTTTCGATTCGTATGCGCGGAAACCTCACCAAGCAGTGGAACCTGATCCGCCGCGAAGAAATTCAGGACTTGTAGATGCCTAAACTCACCGTCGACGGCATCGAAGTTGAGGTTCCCGCCGGGGCCACCGTCATGCAGGCGTGCGAGGCTGCGGGGGCCGAGATTCCGCGCTTCTGCTACCACGAGCGCTTGAGCATCGCCGGTAACTGCCGGATGTGCCTCGTCGATGTCTCGCCCGGGCCGCCGAAGCCGCAGGCGTCGTGCGCGCTTCCTGCTGCCGACAAGATGGTCGTGTCGACGACCTCGGCGAAGACCAAGAAGGCGCGCGAGGGGGTGATGGAGTTCCTCCTGATCAACCACCCGCTCGACTGCCCGATCTGCGACCAGGGCGGCGAATGCGACCTCCAGGACCAGGCGCTGGCGTACGGCAAGGGCCACTCGCGCTATCACGAGAACAAGCGCGCGGTGACCGAGAAGTACATGGGCCCGCTGATCAAGACCGTGATGACGCGGTGCATTCACTGCACGCGCTGCGTCCGCTTCGCCGAGGAAGTTGCCGGGGTCGAGGAGATCGGTGCGATCGGGCGCGGCGAGAACATGCAGATCACGTCGTACCTCGAAGGCGCGGTGCGTTCGGAACTGTCGGGCAATGTCATCGACTTGTGCCCCGTCGGCGCGCTGACGTCGAAGCCGTACGCGTTCGAGGCGCGGCCGTGGGAGCTCAAGAAGACTGAATCGATCGACGTCATGGACGCGATCGGGACCAACATCGTCGTCCACACCCGCGGCGCCGCGGTGATGCGCGTGACGCCGCGGATCAACGACGACGTCAACGAGGAATGGGCGAGCGACGTCACGCGCTTCGCCGTCGACGGCCTCCAGCGCGGGCGGCTCGACACGCCGTACGTCCGTATCGGCGGCAAGCTGCAGAAGGCGTCGTGGGCACAGGCATTCGATGCGATCAAGACCGCGCTTGGCGGGGTTGCAGGTAACGACATCGCCGCGGTCGCGGGCAATCTGTGCGACGTCGAGTCGATGGTCGCGCTCAAGGACCTGCTCGGCACGATCGGGTCGAACCGCCACGAATGCCGGGTCGACGGCGCCGCGATCCCCGTCGCCGACCGCTCGCATTACCTGTTCAACACCGGTCTCGCCCAGATCGAGCGCGCCGACGTCATCCTGCTCGTCGGGACCAATCCGCGCTGGGAGGCCCCGCTGGTCAACACGCGCATCCGCAAGGCGGTCCGCCGCGGCGGGGCGAAGGTTTTCAATCTCGGGCCCGATATCGACCTGACCTATCCGGTGACACAGCTCGGCGACGACGCGAGCGTGCTCGGCAATCTGCCGCAGGCGGTGGTCGATGCTCTCGCCAGCGCCGAGCGCCCGGCGGTGATCGTCGGAACCGGCGGAATGGGCAGCCTCGGCGCGGTGCATGCGCTGGTCGCCGAACACAACTTGGTTCGCGACGGCTGGAACGGCGTCAACCTGCTCCACACCGCCGCGTCGCGCGTCGGCGCGCTCGAGATCGGCTTCGTTACCGACGGCGGCATGGCGGCACTCGCTGCGAGCCCGCCCAAGCTGCTGTTCAACCTCGGCGTCGACGAGGTCGAGGTATCGGGCGGCTTCACCGTCTATATCGGCCACCACGGCGACCGCGGCGTGCGGACCGCCGACGTCATCCTCCCCGCTGCCGCCTACACCGAGAAGTCGGGGACGTGGGTCAACCTCGAGGGCCGTGTCCAGCGCGGCGCGCGCGCGGCCTTCCCGCCGGGCGAGGCACGCGAGGACTGGACGATCTTCCGCGCGCTGTCGGCGGTCCTCGGACACGCGCTGCCGTACGACAACCTCCGCGCGCTGCGGACGCGAATCGCAGCCGAATGGCCGCAATTCGCGAGCGATGGACCCGCACCGGCGGTGTGGACCGCACCGCAAGCGTCGGGCGCCCCCGCGCCGTCGGGGCCGTTCACCTTGCCGATCAACAACTTCTACCTGACCAACGCGATTGCCCGCGCCAGCGCGACGATGGCTGAGTGCGTCGACCAGATCGTCAACGCCGACGAACCCCAGCTCGAGGCGGCGGAATAATGGGCTTCACCGGCTTCTTCCAGGACACGCTCGGGCTCGGCCACGACTTCGGCTATCTCATCGCGACGATCATCCTGATCCTGCTGATCGCGTTGCCGGTGATGCTCGGCGTCGCGCTCGCGGTATACGCCGACCGCAAGATCTGGGCGGGGATGCAGCTCCGGCGCGGGCCCAACGTCGTTGGGCCGTTCGGCATCCTCCAGACCTTCGCCGACGCGCTCAAGCTGTTCCTCAAGGAAACCATCATCCCGTCGGGGGCGAACAAGGGCGTATTCCTGATCGCGCCGATGATCACCTTCACCCTCGCGCTGATCGCGTGGGCGGTGATCCCGTTCGACGCGGGCGTGGTGCTCGCCGACATCAACGTCGGGCTGTTGTACCTGTTCGCGGTCAGCTCGATGGGGGTCTACGGCATCATCATGTCGGGCTGGGCGTCGAACTCGAAATACCCGTTCCTCGGCGGCCTGCGCTCGGCGGCGCAGATGGTCAGCTATGAAGTGTCGATCGGCTTCGTCATCGTCTGCGTCGTGCTCTATTCGTCGAGCTTCAACCTCAGCGACATCGTCATGAGCCAGAAGGGCAACGTCCTCGGCATCTTCAACGGCAACATCTTGAACCCATTGCTGTTTCCGATGGCGATCGTGTTCTTCATCTCGGCGCTGGCCGAGACCAACCGTCCGCCGTTCGACCTTCCCGAGGCCGAGGCCGAGCTCGTCGCCGGCTACCAGGTCGAATATTCGTCGATGGCGTTCGCTTTGTTCTTCCTCGGCGAATACGCCAACGTCCTGTTGATGTGCGCGCTGACGAGCCTGTTGTTCCTCGGCGGCTGGCTGCCCCCGCTCAACTGGGCGCCGCTATACGTCGTCCCTGGCTTCATCTGGTTCTTCGCCAAGCTGTTCCTGATGTTCTACATTTTCGCCTGGGTGAAGGCGACGGTGCCGCGCTACCGCTACGACCAGCTGATGCGCCTCGGCTGGAAGATCTTCCTGCCGCTGTCGCTGTTCTGGGTGTGCGTTGTCAGCGGCTGGCTGGTGTTCACGGGGCATTACGATCTTTTGCCGGGAGTAATCCGATGAACGCTGTCTTCCGCGCCGCGAAATCCCTCCTCCTGCTCGAGTTCCTCCGCGGCCTCGCGCTGACCTTCAGCTATCAGTTCAGGCCGAAGGCGACGCTCAACTACCCGTACGAGAAGGGGCCGCTCAGCCCGCGTTTCCGCGGCGAGCACGCACTGCGCCGCTACCCGAATGGCGAGGAGCGCTGCATCGCGTGCAAATTGTGCGAGGCGGTCTGCCCGGCGCAGGCGATCACGATCGAGGCCGAGCCGCGTGAGGACGGCAGCCGCCGGACAACGCGCTACGACATCGACATGACCAAGTGCATCTATTGCGGCTTCTGCCAGGAGGCATGCCCGGTCGACGCGATCGTCGAGGGACCCAACTTCGAGTTCTCGACCGAGACGCGCGAGGAGCTGATCTACGACAAGGACAAGCTCCTCCAGAACGGCGAGCGATGGGAGCGGGTGATCGCGGCGAACCTGCAGGCGGATTCGGCGTGGCGCTAGGCGCGGTGGCGAACGCCGCCGCGGACGCAAAGCTTACCCTCCGCGCTTGCCGCGCTTGTCGCAGGACGTTAGACGCACCGCAGCATAACTCAGCCCGTCATTCCCGCGGAAGCGGGGCCCCACCTTGAAGGGTGGGAGATAGGTCCCCGCTTCGGCGGGGGTAACGAACTTAAGGATAGGGTAACACCCGGATTGTGATCGCCGCGCTCGCCTTTTACCTGTTCGCGGGCTTCGTCATCCTCGGTGGCGCGCTGACGATCCTGTCGCGCAACCCGGTGCATTCGGTGCTGTGGCTGATCCTCGCCTTCTTCAACGCCGCCGGGCTGTTCGTCCTGCTCGGGGCCGAGTTCCTCGCGATGATCCTCGTCATCGTCTACGTCGGCGCGGTCGCGGTCCTGTTCTTGTTCGTCGTGATGATGCTCGACGTCGATTTCGCCCAGCTGCGCGCCGGTTTCGCCAAATATCTGCCGTTCGGCATTGGGCTAGCGGTCGTGCTCCTCGCCGAACTGCTGCTGATCCTCGGCGGCGGCAGTTTCGGCGTCAGTTCGCCAGCGGTCAGCCACGCCCCGGTGATCGCCGGCATGACCAATACCCAGGCGCTCGGCAGCCTGATCTACACGCGCTACGTCTACGTCTTCCAGGCGGCGGGCATGGTGCTGCTGACCGCAATGATCGGCGCGATCGTCCTGACGCACCGCCAGCGCCCCGGCATCCGCAAGCAGAACATCGGCATGCAGAATGCGCGCACCCCGGCGGAATCGACGTCGAAGGTCCAGCCTGCCAGCGGCGAGGGCGTGACGCTGTGATCGGAGCCCAGTCGTGATCGGTCTCGGACATTATCTCGCGGTCGGGGCAATCCTGTTCGTCCTCGGCGTGCTCGGCATCTTCATCAACCGCAAGAACGTCATCATCATCCTGATGTCGATCGAGCTGATCCTGCTCAGCGTCAACATCAACCTCGTCGCCTTCTCGTCGTTCGCCCACGACCTCGTCGGCCAAGTGTTCGCGATGTTCGTCCTCACCGTCGCGGCGGGCGAGGCGGCGATCGGACTGGCGATCCTGGTCGTCTATTTCCGCAATCGAGGGACGATCGCGGTCGACGACATCAACCAGATGAAGGGCTAGGCATGATCCAGCTCCTCGTCTTCCTGCCGCTCGTTGCCGCGCTGATCGCCGGCCTCGGCAACCGCATGCTCGGCAACACCGTCGCCAAGTCGGTGACGACCGCGGCGCTGTTCGTTTCCGCCGCGCTGGCGTGGGTGGTGTTCGCCCAGACCGGGCTCGGCCACGGCGCGGGCTACACGTTGCCGGTCCTCGACTGGATCGATTCGGGCGACCTCCACGTCGCATGGGCGTTCAAGATCGACGCGCTGACGTCGGTCATGCTCGTCGTCATCACCACCGTCTCGGCGCTCGTCCACCTCTACAGCTGGGGGTACATGGCCGAGGACCCCGACCAGCCGCGCTTCTTCGCCTACCTCAGCCTGTTCACCTTCGCGATGCTGATGCTCGTGACTGCCGACAACCTCGTCCAGATGTTCTTCGGCTGGGAGGGAGTCGGCCTCGCGTCGTACCTGCTGATCGGCTTCTGGTACTATAAGCCGAGCGCCAACGCCGCCGCGATCAAGGCGTTCGTCGTCAACCGCGTCGGCGACTTCGGCTTCTCGCTCGGCATCTTCGGCACCTATCTCGTCTTCCACACCGTCAAGCTCGACACGATCCTCGCGAATGCGGCGGGCATGACCGGGGCGACCTTCCACTTCCTCGGGGCGCCGGTCGACGTGATGACGTGCCTGTGCCTGCTGTTGTTCGTCGGAGCGATGGGCAAGTCGGCGCAGCTCGGCCTCCACACCTGGCTCCCCGACGCGATGGAGGGGCCGACCCCGGTGTCGGCGCTGATCCACGCCGCGACGATGGTCACCGCCGGTGTCTTCATGGTCTGCCGCCTGTCGCCGATGTTCGAGACGAGCGCGACCGCGCTGACCGTCGTTACCTATGTCGGCGCGGCGACCGCGCTGTTCGCCGCGACGGTGGCGTGCGTCCAGACTGACATCAAGCGCGTTATCGCCTATTCGACGTGCTCGCAGCTCGGCTACATGTTCTTCGCCGCCGGGTCGGGCGCATACGGCGCGGCGATGTTCCACCTGTTCACCCACGCCTTCTTCAAGGCGCTGCTATTCCTCGGCGCGGGCGCGGTGATCCATTCGATGCACCACGAGCAGGACATGCGTTTCTATGGCGGCCTGCGGAAGAACCTGCCGCTGACCTTCGCGGCGATGACGATCGGGACGCTGTCGCTGACCGGCTTCTTCTTCACCAGCGGCTATTATTCGAAGGACGCGATCCTCGAGGCGGCGTTCGCGCGCGGCACGCAGGCGGGCTATTTCGCCTTTGCAATCGGTGCATTCGTCGCGCTGCTGACGAGCTTCTACTCGTGGCGGCTGGCGTTCCTGACCTTCTTCGGCGCACCGCGCTGGGCGGGCAGCGAGCATATCGCGCACGCCAGCCACGAGGATCACGGGCACGACACCGCAACCGGGCACGCCGCGCACGACACCGAATCGACCAACGACAGCGTCGGGATGGAACACGACCATGCCCCGGTCCACGCACAGGTTCCGACTGGCACCGGCGGCTACCACCCGCACGAATCTCCGTGGACGATGCTCGTTCCGCTCGCGGTGCTGAGCGTCGGCGCGCTGTTCGCCGGTTTCGTTTTCCACAATGCCTTCCTGTCGCCCGAAGGCGGCGCGGCGTTCTGGCAGGGATCGGCGACCTTCCACGCCAACCTCGCCGAGGCGACCGAGCATCTGCCGGCGTGGGTCGTCTACACCCCGGGCGTGATGTTCTTCCTCGGGCTCGGGCTCGCCGCGCAATATTACCTGCGCGACACCGATGCTCCGGCACGCTTTGTCGGGGCGTTCGGCGGGCTGTACGCCTTCCTCGTTCACAAATGGTATTTCGACGAGCTCTATAACCTCGTCTTCGTCCGCGGCGCGTTCTTCTTCGGCAATCTATTCTGGAAGGCCGGCGACCAGGGCATCATCGACCGCTTCGGCCCCGACGGTGTTGCCGCCGCGGTGTCGGAATCGGCGTCGGTGGCGAAGCGCTTCCAGTCGGGCTACCTCTATTCGTACGCGCTGGTCATGCTGATCGGGGTCGCCGCGGCGGCGACATGGTTCGTGCCGCGAGTGTTCCAGTGAGCTTCCCAATCCTTTCCCTCATCGTCCTCCTCCCGCTCGTCGCCGCCTTCTGGGTGCTGCTCGCGCCGGGGTCCGAGGATGCGCGCGCGGCCAACGCCCGGATCACTGCGCTCGTCGTCACGCTGATCGAACTCGCGCTCGGCGTCGTCCTGTGGGTCAGCTTCGACACCTCGACCGCGGCGTTCCAGTTCGTCGAGCGCATCGACCTGTTCGCGCCGTTCCTGTCGTGGCACCTCGGTATCGACGGCATCGCGTTGATGCTGATCGTCCTGTCGACCTTCCTGATGCCGTTCTGCATCCTCGCGTCGTGGGACTCGATCCAGAAGCGCGTCCCCGAATACATGGCGGCGTTCCTGCTGATGGAAACGCTGATGATCGGCGTCTTCGCCAGCCTCGACCTGTTCCTGTTCTACGTCTTCTTCGAAGGCGGGCTGATCCCGATGTACCTGATCATCGGCATCTGGGGCGGCGCGCGGCGGATCTACGCCAGCTACAAGTTCTTCCTCTACACGCTGCTCGGCTCGGTGCTGATGCTGCTGGCGATGATCTACATGGTCAGCGTCGCGCACACGACCGACATTCCGACGCTGTTGACGTTCAACTTCGACCCCGAAGTCCAGACGTGGCTGTGGCTCGCCTTCTTCGCCTCGTTCGCGGTCAAGATGCCGATGTGGCCGGTCCACACCTGGCTCCCCGACGCGCACGTCGAGGCGCCGACGGCGGGTTCGGTGATCCTTGCCGGCGTCCTTCTCAAGATGGGCGGCTATGGGTTCGTCCGCTTCTCGCTGCCGATGTTCCCCGATGCCAGCGTCGAGCTGATGTGGCTGGTATTCGGCCTGTCGATCGTCGCGGTGGTCTACACCAGCCTCGTCGCGCTGGTGCAGTCGGACATGAAGAAGCTGATCGCTTATTCGTCGATCGCGCACATGGCGTTCGTCACCGCCGGGCTATTCGTCTTCAACACCCAGGGGATCGAGGGATCGCTGCTGATGATGCTCAGCCACGGCCTCGTCTCGGGCGCGTTGTTCCTCTGCGTCGGGGTGATCTACGACCGCCTCCACACCCGCGAGATCGCGCGCTACGGCGGCTTGGCGAACAACATGCCGCGCTACGCCTTGTTCTTCATGCTGTTCACGATGGCGTCGGTCGGGCTGCCCGCCACCAGCGGCTTCGTCGCCGAGTTCCTCGTCCTCCTCGGCACCTTCGCCGCGTCGACGTGGCTCGCGGTGGGCATGACAACGGGCATCATCCTCGGCGCGGCGTACATGCTGTATTTGTATCGCCGGGTGATCTTCGGGACGCAGGATAATCCGGAAGTGCTGGCGATGACCGACCTCAACCCGCGCGAGATCATCACGCTGGTGCCGATCGCGCTTGCGGTGCTGTGGATGGGCATTTATCCGACGAGCTTCCTCACCCCGCTCCACGCGCCGGTGGCGAACCTGCTCGCGCGCCTCCATCACGCTGCGCCGCCGGTTCAAAAAGTGATGCCCGCGACGGCGAAGGGGCCGGCCAAGTGACCGCCATGACCACCCTCGCGCAATCGGTCCACCTCGCCTCGGTCGAGGCGATCCTCGCCGGCGGCGTTTTCGTCACGCTGATGATCGGCGTCTTCCGCGGCGACCGCAGCCTCGTCCCGCTGACATGGGTCGTCGTCGCGATCATGGCGCTTGGCGGCTTCTATCTCGGCGTCGTACCCGCTGCCGGGGCGACCGGCTTCGGCGGATTGTACATCGCCGACGGTTTCTCGACCTTCCTCAAGGTGCTGATCCTCGGCGCTGCAGCGGTGTCGGCGGTGCTCGCGTTGCCTTACCTCAGGCAGTCGGCGACCGCGCGCTTCGAATACCCCGTGCTGCTGCTGCTGTCGGCGCTCGGCATGTGCATGATGGTCAGCGCGAACGACCTGCTGTCGCTCTACGTCGGGCTCGAATTGCAGAGCCTCGCTGCGTACGTCCTCGCCGCCTTTCACCGCAACGAGGCGAAGTCGAGCGAGGCCGGGCTCAAGTATTTCGTCCTCGGCGCGCTCGCCAGCGGCATCCTGCTCTACGGCATCAGCCTGATCTACGGCTTCACCGGCACGACGAGCTTCACCGCGCTCCACGCCGTCGTTCGCGGCCACGGCGCAAGCGACATCGGCGTGTTGTTCGGGCTGGTTTTCATCCTCAGCGGCATCGCCTTCAAGATCGCCGCGGTGCCGTTCCACATGTGGACCCCCGACGTCTACGAAGGTGCGCCGACCCCGGTCGCGGCGTTCTTCGCGAGCGCGCCCAAAGCGGCGGCGATGGGGCTGCTGCTGCGCGTCGCGATCGATGCCTTCGGGGGCATGACCTTCGACTGGCGGCAGATCGTCACCTTCGTCTCGATCGCCTCGATGCTGCTCGGCGCGGTCGGCGCGATCGGGCAGGTCAACATCAAGCGGCTGCTGGCGTATTCGTCGATCAACAACGTCGGCTTCGCGCTGATCGGCCTCGCTGCGGGGACCCGCGAGGGGGTCACCGGCGTGCTGTTCTATCTCGCGGTCTACCTCGCGATGACGCTCGGCAGTTTCTTGTGCGTCCTGCAGATGCGCGGGATCGACGGCGAGCCGATCGAGACGCTCGCCTCATTGAGCGGCCTGTCGCGGACACGGCCGTGGCTCGCTGCCGGTTTCGCGATCTTCATGTTCAGCCTCGCCGGCATCCCTCCATTGCTCGGCTTCTGGCCCAAGTTTGCGGTGTTCCAGGCGGCGATGGACGCGCACCTCTACGTCCTCGCGGTCGTCGGCGTCGTCGCGTCGGTAATCGGTGCGTATTACTACCTGCGCGTTATCAACTCGGTCTACTTCGCCGATCCGGCGCCGACCTTCGCCCCCGCCGATAGCCGCACCAACAGCGCGCTGATCGTCGTCGCGGCGGTGTTCTGCTCGCCGATCGGGATGCTCGCGATCACCCCGCTCGTCGCGGCGGCGGCGCACGCCGCGGCGGCGCTGCTATAATCCTCCCGTTCGCTCGCGGGGGACGTGCGTCTAACTCCTCCCTCGCGTTTGCGGGGGAGGGGGACCATCACCCTGCATGGTGGAGGGAGCAGGTCCGCGACGAGGCTTCCGCTTGGAACGCCCCCTCCACCATCGCAAGTGCGACGGTCCCCCTCCCCCGCAAGGGCGAGGGAGGATCTAAGTGGTGATCACCCACCTCGCCACGATCGGTTCGACCAACGACTGGCTCGCTGAACGCCCCGACCTGCCCGACGAAAGCTGGGTGCGGGCCGACACCCAGACCGGTGGGCGTGGGCGGCGCGGGCGGGCGTGGCTGTCGATCCCTGGAAACCTGTTTACCAGCGTCGTCGTCCGCCCGCAGGCGGGGGAGGGGCCGTCGCAGCAATTGTCGTTCGTCGCCGCGGTCGCGCTCGCAGCGATGCTCGACCGCTGGGTCGCCCCCGACCGCCTCACCCTCAAATGGCCGAACGACGTCCTCCTCGACGGGGTCAAGGTTGCGGGCATCCTCCTCGAGGGCGGGGTCGGCGGCGTCGAAGGTGGCACGACGATCATCGGCTTCGGCGTTAACCTCGCCGGGCACCCCGACACAACCGAGCGCCCGGCAACCTCGCTCCCCGCCGCGGGCATCGCCGCGCCGACCGCCGCCGAAGCCGCCGACCGCCTTGCGGCCGAATTCGGCACCGCGCGCGCAACGTGGCGCACCTACGGTTTCGACGCGATCCGCACCGCATGGCTTGGGCGCGCCGCCGGTCTCGGCCGGCCGATCGAGGCGCGGCTTGGCGCGGAGACCGTCGCAGGCACCTTCACCGGGCTCGGCGCCGACGGGGCGCTCGACCTGACCCTCGCGGACGCCAGCGTTCGCCGGATTCATGCCGGCGAGGTCTTCGCACTATGATCCGGCTATTTCCCAAGGCAGGGGGCGTCCTTCGGGTAACGGCCGAAGCAGCAGTTGCCCCTCGGGCCGGGGCAGGGGGCGCGCCATGCTGCTAGCGATCGACGTCGGCAACACTAACATCGTCTTCGCGCTCGTCGAGGGTGCGGACATCCGCCAGCGCTGGCGGATCTCGACCGACCGCAACCGCACCGCCGACGAATATGCCGTCTGGCTCAACCAGCTGATGCAGCTCGAAGGCGTCGAGCGGACGCACATCGACGCGGCGATCATCGCCACCGTCGTGCCGCCGACATTGTTCAACCTCCAGCATCTCTGCCGCAAATACTTCAAGGTCGAGCCGCTCGTCGTCGGCGCCGAGGGCATCGAATACGGCATTACCATCGCCGTGCCCAACCCGAGCGAGGTCGGCGCCGACCGCATCGTCAACGCCGTCGCCGCGCACGCCGGCACGCGGGGCAACCTGATCGTCGTCGACTTCGGCACCGCGACGACCTTCGACGTCATCACCGAGGACCCGATGACGCGGCAGGGCTCGTACCGCGGCGGGGCGATCGCGCCGGGGATCAACCAGTCGATGGACGCGCTCTACGCCGCCGCCGCCAAGCTGCCGCGGATCGCGGTCGAGCCGCCGGGGGGCAATCACAGCGTCATCGGCACCAATACGGTTCACGCGATGCAGTCGGGCGTGTTCTACGGCTATGTCGGGCTCATTGAAGGTTTGGTCGCGCGCATTACATCGGAGATTGGCCGACCCGTCACGGTGATCGGCACCGGGGGCCTCGCCACCTTATTCAACCGCCATACCGACGCCATAGACATGGTCGATGGCGATCTCACCATTCGCGGATTGCTCCGCATCTACGCCCTCAACACGACTGGAACATAATGGCCGTCAATAAGAACAAGAACTCCTCCACCCCCGGCGACGAACTGCTCTTCCTGCCTCTCGGCGGGTCGGGGGAAATCGGCATGAACGTCAACCTCTATGGTTGCCGCGGCAAGTGGGTGATGGTCGATCTCGGCATGACCTTTGCCGACCCGAGCTATCCGGGCGTCGACCTGATCCTGCCCGACCTGAGCTTCATCGAGGAACGCCGCGAGGACCTGCTCGGCATCGTCATCACCCACGGCCACGAGGACCATATCGGCGCGATCCCGTATCTCGCCGCCGACCTCGGCGTGCCGATCTATGCGACGCCGTTCACCGCCGGGCTGATCCGCGGCAAGCTCGAGGAGGAGGGGCTGACCAAGGAGGTCAAGCTTCACGTCATCCCGATGGGCGGGTCGATGACTTTGGGCGACTTCAAGTTCAGCTACGCCGCGATGGCGCACTCGATCCCCGAGGGCAACGGGCTGATCATCGAGACGCCGCATGGCCGCATCTTCCACACCGGCGACTGGAAGCTCGACGACCAGCCGCAGATGGGCTCGCCGTCGACCCCCGACCAGCTCCGCGCGCTCGGTGACAGCGGCGTGCTGGCGATGATCGGCGATTCGACCAACGTGTTCAATTCCAAGGCCAGCGGCTCCGAAGCCGGGGTCCGCGACGGGCTGCTCGAGGTCATCCGCAACCGCAAGACTGGGCGGGTGCTCGTCACCACCTTCGCGTCGAATGCGGCACGGCTGCACACGCTCGGCCAGGTCGCGCTTCAGGTCGGGCGGCAGGTCTGCGTCGTCGGCCGGTCGATGGACCGCATCCTCGGCGTCGCCCGCGCGACCGGCTACCTCAAGGACTTCCCGCCGATCCTGTCGTTCGATCAGGCGGCGCGGCTCGATCCATCGAAGCTGCTGATCATCTGCACCGGCGCGCAGGGCGAACCGGCGGCGGCGCTGAGCCGTATAGCCAGCGGCAGCCACCAGCACTTGAAGCTCGAGCGCGGCGACTGCGTAATCTACTCGTCGAAGGAGATTCCCGGCAACGAGTTGTCGATCGGTGTCGTGCAGAACGCGCTTGCGACGCGCGGTGTCGAGGTCATCACCGAGAAGCAGGCGCACGTCCACGTATCCGGCCACCCCGGCAAGCCCGAGCTCGAGGACATGTACGGCTGGATTCGTCCGGAGATCGCGATCCCGGTCCATGGCGAGCGCCGCCACCTCGAGGCGCACGCCAAGCTCGCGCTGTCGATCGGTGTTCCGCGCGCGCTGGTGCCGACCAACGGCAACGTCATCCGCCTCGCGCCGAACGGCCCCAAGCTGATCGGCAACGAGAAGGTCGGGCGGCTCGTCCTCGACGGCGACGTCATCCTGCCCGCCGACGGCTCGACGATGCTCGCCCGGCGGCGGATCATGCACAACGGCTATATGTCGGCGACGGTCGTGCTCAACGGTAGCGGCAAGCTCGCGGCGAAGCCGGCGGTCATGGCGCAGGGCGTGCCGGTCGAGGAAGACTCGACCGAGTTTCTTGCCGAATGCTCCGAGGCCGCGGCGCAGGCCGCCCGCACCGGCGACGCACGCAATGCCGAGAAGTTCGCCGAGGGCATCCGCGTCGCGGTTCGCCGGGTGGCGCGCGACTGGACGGGCAAGAAGCCGGTGACCGACGTGCAGATCGTCCGGGTCTAAACGTGGCTGCGCGCTCCCTCTTGCCGCTCCGTTCCGGCGAGGCCGAGATCGGGGAGGGTCGTGGGGGCTCGCGGTTAACTTCATTTGTCATCCCGGCGAAGGCCGAGATCCATGATCACCGCCAGTCGAGATCATGGGTCCCGGCCTTCGCCGGGATGACAATTGAACGGCGGGGGTAAGCGATGCGCTGGTACTCCGCCCTCGTCATCTACATCCTGTTCTGGATGCTGACGCTGTTCGCCGTCCTGCCCTTCGGCGTCCACACCAGCGCCGAGAGCGGGGAGACGCTCGTCCCCGGGCAGGCCGACAGCGCCCCGGTCCGACCGATGCTCCGCGCCAAGGCGCTGTGGACGACAGTCATCTCTGCCGTCCTGTTCGGGCTGTATTACGGCAACTATGTCTACGGCTGGATCACGATGGCCGACATCCCGGGGTGGGGCTGAGAAACCGCTGTCCTATACGACGCCGGTCCGCCTAGATTGTGGGAATGAGTCGATCCCTTGACCGATACCCGCCGCGCCGAAGCGCGAAACAACCGGGACGGTACAAGGGGGGCGATGCGGAGGGGGGACGTGGCGTCAGGTTCATCAACTTTGTCCAGTTTGCCTGACACTCGGCAGAACCGGACGGGCTCGTGACGCTGCCCTCAACTCCCGCGGGCGGAGCGCCTGCCGGCGCGCCGCCCGCGGCCCGGACTTCTACCAGCCCGCATTCGGTAGCCCCATCTCCGACCGCCAAGCCGCGCCACTTCACCGGCGCGCTCTATCTCCAGGTCATCGTCGCGATCGTTGCCGGGGTGCTCGTCGGCTATTTCTACCCCGCCACCGGCGCCGCATTGAAGCCGCTAGGCGACGCCTTCATCAAGCTCGTCAAGATGGTCATCGCGCCGGTGATCTTTCTTACCGTCGCCACCGGGATCGCCGGGATGGGCGAACTGGCCTCGGTTGGGCGGGTGGTCGGCAAGGTGTTCGCCTATTTCCTGTTCTTCTCGACCCTCGCGCTTGGCCTCGGGCTGCTCGTCGCCAACGTCGTCGAGCCCGGCGTCGGGCTCCACATCGCCCCCGCTAGCCTTGATAGCGGCGCGATCGCGAGCTACACCGCCAAGGCGCACGACACGACCGTCGTCGGCTTCCTGACCAACATCATCCCGACGACGATGGTCAGCGCGCTGAGCGAGGGCGACATCCTCCAGGTCCTGTTCGTCGCGATCCTGACGGGGGTCGCGCTGGTCCTCATCGGCGACAAGGGCGAGCCGGTCCTGCGCGTGCTCAACTCGGCGACGACGCTCGTCTTCCGCATCGTCTCGATCCTGATGCGCGCCGCTCCGATCGGCGCGTTCGGCGCGATGGCGTTCACCATCGGCAAGTTCGGGCTGGGGACGCTGGCGCATCTCGCGACGCTGGTGGCGAGTTTCTACATCACGTCGCTGCTGTTCGTCTTCGTCATCCTCGGCGGCGTCGGCCTGTATTGCGGCTTCTCGATCTTCCGGCTGGTCGCCTATCTCAAGGAGGAGCTCCTCCTCGTCCTCGGGACGTCGTCGTCCGAAGCCGCGCTGCCCAATCTCATCGCCAAGATGGAGGCGGCGGGGTGCCGCCAGGAGGTCGTCGGGCTGGTCGTGCCGACGGGGTACAGCTTCAACCTCGACGGGACCAACATCTACATGACGCTCGCCGCGCTGTTCATCGCGCAGGCGACCGACGTCCATTTGACTTTCGGGCAGCAGGCGCTGCTGCTCGGCGTCGCCATGCTGAGTTCTAAGGGAGCAGCCGGGGTCACCGGGGCAGGGTTCATCACGCTGGCGGCGACTCTCGCGGTGGTGCCGTCGGTGCCGGTCGCGGGGATGGCGCTGATCCTCGGGGTGGATCGATTCATGAGCGAATGCAGGAGCTTGACGAATTTCGTCGGCAATGCGGTGGCGACGGTGGTGGTGTCGAAGTGGGAGGGCGGGCTCGACCACGCCAAGCTCGATGCCGCTCTGGGGCGGAACCCTTCTTAAAGTCCTCCCCGTCTTCGGGGAGGGGGACCGCGTCTTCGCGGTGGAGGGGCGGCGAAGCGGGCTCGAATTGCGAGTTCGCTTGACCGCCCCTCCACCATGCAAGGGCATGGTCCCCCTCCCCGAAGACGGGGCGGATTTAGAAAGACCTACTTCAACCGCTCAAGTGCCTGCGCCAGCACAACATAAAGCTTCCCCACATCCGACGACACCAGCGTCACCGCCAGCGCCTGCCCCTCGTGGTCCGCCCGCACCCGGTCCAGCAGCGTCTCGAACTCGCCGATATACCGCGTCGCCTGCTCGGCGAAGACCGGGTCGTGCTGGTAGTGGCGGGCGATGGCGCGGGCGGTGCCGCCGTCGATCAGGCGGACGGCCCGGCGGGCGAACAACCCGCGGTCGCCCTTGAGGTACGCCGCCCAGTCGCCGTCGCGGACCTCGATCGCCATCGGCCGGGCGACGTCGATCGCCTGCGCCCGGAGCGAGTCGAGCAGCGACGCCGAGCGCTTGGCGATGTCGTCGCGCAGCCGCAGGTCGAAGCGGGTGTCGACCTCGTCGATCCGCGCCTCGACGGTGGCGACGGTCGCGGTCAGCCCCATCAGCCGCGCGGCGATGCGGTCGGCGGTCGCCTGCGCGGCGGCCCCGGCGAGCGTCGCCGCGCCGTCGAGCCCGGCGATCTCGGCACGGATCGGGTCTCCGAACGCCGCCTTGGCGCGCGTCGTGCCGGCATCGTGGAGCGCCGCCTCGGCCTCGGCGACGATGCCCTCGAGTGTCGTCCGCATCGTGCCCGCAGTGGCATTGGCGACCTCGCGAACGCGCGACAGGACCTCGATCAGCGCCTGCGCCGACGTCAGCGCCGACCCCTGTGCAACCCCCTCGATCGCTGCCAGCGTCGCCTGCGCGGTGCCGAGCTCGGCGGTCAGGCCGCGCGCCGCGTCCTCGACCAGCGAGCGCTGGCGGTCGACCTCGGCCCCGGCTCCGGCGATCGCCGCCGCCGCCGCATCGACCGGCGGGACCAGCGCGATCGTCGCGGTGTTGAGCCGGTCGAGGTTGGTGGTCAGCGCTGCCACCGCCTCGCTGTGGACCGGGAGGTGCTCGGCCAACGTCGCGATCACCGCCTCAGCCCCGCCGGTCAGCCGTGCGATACCGGCATGCGCGTCGTCGAGCGCCGCGTTTGCCTGGACCAGCGGCGGGTTGACACTGTCGGCGGTGTCGCGGATCGCCGTCATCCGCGTCTGGAAGCCGTCGAGCGTCGCCGTGCCCATCGCCGCGGCATGGCCCATGCGCTTGTCGAGGACGGCGAAGCTCCGCTCGATACCGTCGACCATCGCCTTCGTGCCGGCGTCGTGATCGGCGAGCCGGGTACCGAGCGTCTCGGCGACCTCGATCACCGCGGCGAGGCGATCGGCAACGCGCTTCGCCGCCTCGCCACCGATCGCATCGAGCGCGACCCGCGCCTGGTCGACGCTGGCGAGCAGGGCGTCGGTCTGGACGTGGATGCCGTCGCGGGTCGCGTCGAGCGCGTCGGTGGCGCGGTCGAGCGCGGCATCGACGGTCTTCCCCAACGTCGCCGTCCGGTCGGCAATCGCCCCCGCCGCCGCGACCGACGCGTTCTCGATCCCGGCGAGCAGCCCCGCTGTCGTCGCGCTCGCCTTGGTCACCTGCTCGGCCGCGGCGTCGTTGCGCGCCCACACTCCGGCAAGCAGCGTCTCGACCGTCTCGAGCTGGCGCGTCGTCTCGGCCGCAGTCCGTTCGAGCATCGTCGCCAGCGACGTCGCCTGGCGACTCGCTTCGGGCAAGAGCGTGCCGATCTGCTGCGCCGCGCCACCGGCGGTGTTGCTGGCGGCATTGAGCGATGCCGCCCCGGCTTCGAGACGGGTCGCGGCAGCGACGAGGCCGGCGTCACCGGTCGCGGCAGCGCGCAGTCCCTCGACGCGGGTGATGACGGCGGCGAGCGTCGCGTCGATGTCGATCAGCCCCTCGCGGATCGCCGCGGTCGACGCCCCTGCCGCCGCGGTGCGTGCCTCGAGCTCGTCGATGTCGCGCGGGCGGGCGCGGCGGAGGAGGTCGATGCCGATGACGACGATCGCGAGCGGCGCCGCGACCTGGACGACCAGTTGCGCGACGAGCCCGGCGATCAGAACGGGATCGCGTTGGGCGAAGCTGCCGGTCATCGACCCGGCGATGATCGCCCCGGCAATGACGACCAGCCATGCGAGGCCGATGAGGAAGATCACGACCGGGCCACGGCGCGAAGTCTCGGACGAATAGGTCACGGTAGGACGGTCACCTTGCGCAGGGGCTGTCGGGACCGCAGGGTCTATCACCCGCAGCCGGGGGAGGACAGCCCGGCGCTTGGCAGACCGGGGCCGCGCCCCGTATGACCGCGGCGATGCCGACCGCCGTCCTCCTCTCGCCGCCGCCGCCCACGCCGGGAACGGCAGTCCCGATCGTCGGCGGCTTGACTATTCTCGAGCGCCAGACGCGGCAGGTCCGCCGCGCGGGCATCGCGCGGGTGCTGGTCGTCGACGACGCGCCGCTCGACTGGGCGACGCTCAACGACGACATCATCGTGATAGATCTCGGTGTCGTCCTCGATGACCGGATCGTCGCGGCGATTGCCTCTGCTGTTGCTCCGGCGATCGCGACATGGTCGGCGGCGAGCGGGCGCGGGGCGGAGCGCATCGACGCTACCGACACTGCGGCGGGAATCGCCCGCTATCCGGCGGCGCTGGTCCGCGACACCGCCGCGACGCTCGGCGACTGGGACCTCGTGCCGACGTTGCTCCGGGCGGCGTTGATCGCAGGGGCGACGCGGATCGACTGCTCAGGGCTGCCGCTTTTCGATGCCGGGCTGGGGCGCGATGTAGCGCTGGTTTGGGCGCGGCCCGAGACCGCCGACGGCGCGGAGCCGGCAACCGCCGCGCTGATCGCTTCGGCGGAGCCGGGATGCCGCGACGCGCCCGGCCGCTGGATCGAGGGACCCGCCGAGGACGCCGCTGCTCGCTTGCTGCTTCCGCTGCAAGTCTCCGGCGATGCCGTTGCTCTCGCAGCAATCGGGATCGCGGTTGCCGCAGGAGTCTGCTTCGCGCTCGGCTGGATGTGGGTCGGACTCCTCCTCAGCCTGCTCTGCGGCCCGCTCGCAGGACTCGCCACCAAGCTCGCCCGGGTTCGCGTCGAGGCCGCGCGGATCGGCGGCGCCGCGATCGAACTCGCTCCCTATGGCTGGTTCGCAGCCGTCGCAGGGCACTTCGCAGCGACAGGAGTGATAAGCGCATGGCCAGTTGCAGCGCTGCTCACCGGCTTCATGCTCGCCGAGCGCGTCCAGCGTAGCTTCTTCCGCCACTTCACCGGCAAGCCGCTCGACCTTTCCGGGACGTACGAGGCGCGCTTCGGGTTGGTCGCCGCCCGGCGCGGCACGCTGCTTTGGGCGTGGCTCGCGTTCGCCCTGTTTGGCGCCTGGTATGCGGGCTTCGTGGCCCTCGCCGCCTACGCCACCGCCAGCTTCTTCGTCGCGCAGTGGCGGACCTTCAAGCGGCTAGCCGCCCGATAGGTCCGCCGGCGTGGCCTTACCGTGCGCTGAGTGGGACGTACTCGCGATGCGTCGCGCCGGTGTAGAGCTGGCGCGGGCGGCCGATCTTCTGGTCGGTGTCCTCGATCATCTCGTTCCACTGCGCGACCCAGCCGACCGTCCGGGCGATCGCGAACAGCACGGTGAACATCGACGTCGGGAAGCCGATCGCCGCCATGACGATGCCCGAATAGAAGTCGACGTTGGGGTACAGCTTCTTTTCGATAAAGTACGGATCGCTCAGCGCGATGCGCTCGAGCTCGAGCGCGACGTCGAAGATCGGATCCTTGAGCTGAAGCTTGTCGAGGACCTCCTTCGCCGTCACCGCCATCACCTTGGCGCGCGGGTCATAGCTTTTGTAGACGCGGTGACCGAAGCCCATCAGGCGGAACGGGTCGTCCTTGTCCTTGGCCCGGGCGATGAACTCGGGGATGCGGTCGACGCTGCCGATCTCGCGGAGCATGTTGAGCGCCGCCTCGTTCGCGCCGCCGTGCGCCGGGCCCCACAGGCAGGCGATGCCGGCAGCGATGCACGCGAACGGGTTCGCTCCCGACGAGCCGGCGAGGCGGACGGTCGAGGTCGACGCGTTCTGCTCGTGGTCGGCCATCAGCATGAACAACTTGTCCATCGCGCTCTCGATCACCGGATCGACGACGTATGGCTCGGCGGGCACGCCGAAGGTCATCCGCAGGAAATTGCCGGTGTAGCTCAACGAGTTGTCGGGATAGAGGAACGGCTGGCCGACCGCATACTTGTACGCCATTGCGCCGAGCGTCGGCAGCTTAGCGATCAGCCGGTGGCTGGCGATGACCCGCTGCTTGGGGTCATGAATGTCGGTCGAGTCGTGGTAGAATGCCGACAGCGCGCCGACGACGCCGCACATGATCGCCATCGGATGCGCGTCGCGGCGGAAGCCGCGGTAGAAAGTCGACAGCTGCTCGTGAACCATCGTGTGGCGGGTGATCGTCCGCGTAAACTCGTCGTGCTGCGCCTTCGACGGCAGCTCGCCGTTGAGCAGCAGGTACGACAGCTCCATGAAGCTTGACTGCTCGGCGAGCTGGTCGATCGGATAGCCGCGGTGAAGCAGGATGCCGGCGTCGCCGTCGATATAGGTGATCTTCGATTCGCACGCGGCGGTGCTGGTGAAACCCGGATCGTAGGTGAAGCGACCCGTGTTGGCGTAAAGCTTGCGGATATCGATGACCTCGGGGCCGACCGACCCGGCCGTCACCGGATAGTCGAACGACGCGTCGTCGATGCTGAGGTGGGCAGTATCGGTCATCATGATCTTCCTCGTTAGAGAAGTGGCGGCATCACTGCCGCGGCCCGTTCGTCACCACGTCATCGATCCGCCCGAGGCTTTCGTCGCGCCCGAGCAGCTCCAATACTTCAAACAGTCCCGGCGAGGTCGCCGATCCCGTCACCGCCGCACGCAACGGTTGCGCGACCTTGCCGAGCTTGAGGCCGTGCGCCTCGGCGACATGCCGCACCGCTGTCTCGATTTCGACGGTGGTCCAAGTAACGCTGTCGAGCGCCGTCCGGACCGCCATCAGAACCGCCAGCGCGGAGGGGTCGTCTAGCAGTTTTTGTGCACCTGCGTCCATGGGCAGCGGGCGCTCCCGGAGGTAAAACAACGACGATGTCGCCAGTTCCTCGAGGTCCTTCGCGCGCAGTTTAAGTTCGGCCATGCCGCGGTGCAGCAGCGCTGTGTCGGCCTCGGTCACGGGACGGTCGAGCGCCCTGGCGATGCGGGGTGCGATAAGACCAACAAGCCGCGCGTCGTCCGCCAGCCGGATGTAATGGCCGTTGACGCTCTCGAGCTTCTTGAGGTCGAACCGCGCCGGGCCGCGCCCGATCCCGTCGAGGTCGAACCACTCGATCGCCTGCTCGCGGTCGATGAATTCGTCGTCGCCGTGGCCCCAGCCGAGCTTGAGCAGGTAGTTGTCAACCGCCTCGGGGAGCATGCCGAGCTCGTCGCGATACGCATCGACCCCGAGCGCGCCGTGGCGCTTCGACAGCTTGGCGCCGTCGCTGCCGTGGATCAGCGGGATGTGCGCATAGACCGGCTCGGCCCATTCGAGAGCGCGGATCAAGGCAAGCTGGCGGAAAGCGTTGTTGAGATGGTCGTCGCCGCGGATGACGTGCGTCACCCCCATGTCGTGATCGTCGACGACGACGGCGAGCATGTACGTCGGTGTATCGTCGGAGCGGAGCAGGACCATATCGTCCAGTTCGGCGTTGGCGACGGTTACGTTACCCTGAACCTCGTCGGCGATCGTGACGCTGCCGTCCTTCGGTGCACGGAAGCGGATAACGAACGGCGTTCCCTCGGGGTGGTCGGTCCGGTCGCGCCAGCGCCCATCGTAGCGCAGCGGCAGCTTCGCCGCTCGTTGCTCGGCACGCATCGTCTCGAGCTCAGCGGCGGTGGCGAAGCACTTGTAGGCGTGGCCGGATGCCAGCAGTGACCGGGCAACCTCGGCATGCCGCGTGGCGCGTTCGAACTGCATCACCGGCTCGCCGTCCCAGTCGAGGCCGAGCCAGCGCATCCCGTCGAGGATCGCGTCGACCGCCGCCTGCGTCGACCGCGCCCGGTCGGTATCCTCGATCCGCAGCAGGAACTTGCCGCCGTGGTGCCGCGCGAACAACAGGTTGAACAACGCCGTCCGCGCCCCGCCGATGTGGAGAAAGCCGGTCGGGGAGGGGGCAAAGCGGGTGACGACAGGCGCTGCGCCCATGTGATACTATCCAACGAAGAAGGGTGGACCGGGGAGACGGCGCGTGTCTAGCACAAGCTATCAGCCGGCGAACAGCCGCTGGCGTCCGACCCTGCCGGAACGCCAGCTCCCGTCGACAGCGACCCGTGGCATCGGTCTGGCGGGGCTGATCATCTTCGCGATTGCGGTCGCTATCTGGATTTTGGCGTTAACCGTGCTCGTGTCGGTGCATTGGATGCCGCGGGGACTGCAGCGATCGGCGCTCGAGGCGGGGATGGCCCTCTCGCTCGGAGCTGTCGCCGTCGACGCGATCGTCGCGTGGCGATTGACGCAGCGTCTTCACCGGGCGGCGCTTAGCGAGTCGGATCACGCCGACGGCTAACCCAGCGGCGGGCACCCTTCCAGCACGCTGGCCGCTGTTCGCGGGCTGGAGGACCGCGCTCGATGACTGGCTCGACAGCGAGCGGGCGCAGGTGCCGTTGTGGTCCCCGGTCGCATTCGGGCTCGGCATCACGCTGTATTTCATGCTGCCGTGGGAGAGCCAGCGGCTTGCCGCGGTGGTCGCGGCTCTCGCAGTCGCCGGGGCCGGGCTGATCGTCCGCGGCAGTGCCGGGCGGATGCTGGCGTGGGGCGGGGTCCTCGTCGCGCTCGGGGTCGGCATCGCCGCGTGGCGCAGCGCCGACGTCGCGCTCCCCGTCCTCCGCGACCGCTTCGAGGGCAATGTCAGCGGCACCGTCGAGGCGGTCGAGATCCGCAGCGGGCGCGGGCAGGTGCGTTTCCAGCTCGCTCCCGACGACCCCGGGTTGCCGCCGCACGTCCGCATCAGCCTCAAGACCAACGTCCCCGCCGGGTTGGTGCCGGGCGCAAAGGTAACGCTGCGGGCGATGCTGCTGCCGCCCGCCGGGCCGAGTTTCCCCGGCGGCTACGACTTCGCCCGGCGCGAATGGTTCGACCAGCTCGGCGCGACGGGCTACCCGCTCGGCCCGACCGTCGTCACCCGCAAGGCGCCGCCTCCCGCCGGGGTCGCGGCGTGGCTCGACGACCTCCGCGCGCGGCTGACGGTGCGGATCGAGAAGATGGTCGGCGGCGACGCCGGGGCGATCTCGGCGGCGTTCGTCACCGGCGACCAGGGCGGCATCTCGACCGCGACCAACCTCGCGATGCGCTATTCGGGGATGGCGCACCTGCTGTCGATCTCCGGAGTCCATATCGCGATCGTCGTCGGCGGGACGATGTGGATCACCCGCGCGCTGCTTGCGCTGAGCCCGTGGATCGCGCTGCGCTGGCCGCTCAAGGCGATTTCCGCAGGGGCGGCGGCGGTCGCCGGGATCGGTTACACGATCCTTGCCGGGGCGCAGGTGCCGACGGTGCGGTCGTGCATCGGCACGGTGATCGTCCTGCTCGGGGTGATCATGGGGCGCGAGGCGCTGTCGCTGCGGCTGCTCGCCGGCGGCGGCTTCGTCATCATGGCGGTCCGTCCCGAGGCGCTGCTTGGGCCGAGCTTCCAGCTGACTTTCGCCGCCGTCACCGGGCTCGTCGCGCTGTTCAACTCGCGGCTCGGACGCTGGCTGTCGGCGCCGCGGCAGAACGCCGGCTGGGTGTCGCGGACCCTCCAGCACCTCGCCGGGCTGCTCGTCACCGGGATCATCGCCGAGGCGTTGCTGTCGGCAACCGCGCTGTTCCACTTCAACCAGACCGGGGCATACGGGGTGTTCGCCAACCTGCTGGCGATACCGTGGACGAGCTTCGTCGTCATGCCGCTGCTCGTCGTCGCGCTGCTGCTCGACCCGCTCGGGATCGCCGACCCGGTGTGGTGGGCGCTCGGCAAGTCGATGGACGCGCTGATCGCGCTGGCGGTGTGGGTCGCGGGGTGGCCGGGTTCGGTCGTCCGCCTCGGGCTGATGCCGGTCAGTGCCTATGCGCTGCTCGTCGGCGGCGGGCTGTGGCTGTTCATCTGGCAGGGCCGCGCGCGCTGGCTCGGCGCGATGCCGGTGGTGATCGGCGCGGGGATGGCGCTGACCTCGCACCCGCCCGACCTGCTCGTCAGCGCCGACGGCCACCACGTCGCGGTGCTGCTCGATGCGTACGACGACGAGGGACCGCGGCTGGCGCTGCTCCGCGACCGCACCGGCGACTATCTCCGCGACGTCTGGGGCGGGGTCACCGCGTCGACCGCCGACGCCGCGATCGCTGACCTTCCAAGCGCCGACTGCACCGTCGATGCCTGCGTCGCCCGGGTCGGCTCCGGGTGGAGCGCGATCCGGCTGCTGGCGACGCTGTCGAAGGACCGGATCGGCCAGCCGAAGTTCGGCCCGGCATGCGCTGTTGCCGACATCGTCGTCAGCGACCGGCGGCTGCCCGAGTGGTGTGTCCCGCGATGGCTCAAGCTCGACCGGACCGCGCTGGAGAGTAGCGGCGCGGTGGCGATCTGGCTCGCCGGGCGTCGGGTCGAGACCGTCGGGGAACTGACCGGCGACCATCCATGGATGCCGCAACCCCGCGTCTGGCGGCCGCGTGCGGGGGGTCGAGGGTCGTCGAGCAAGCGTGCCGTGGCGGCTGATGCGGTCAGCGAACCGGCTTACTAGGGGCGGGCGGGCAGGGCGTGAGCCGATGGGTCGGAGGCTAAGTTCAAAATAAGTTCACACAGAAGCAGGCGCTTTTCGCGATCGTGCTTCCGCATTGGGAGACTGGTTGCGGATCACGGAAGTCCACTAAGTCCACACGAGAGCGGGGCGGTTTTGCCCTCGACTTCGTCCACGCATCGATCCCTGCGATTTCAATGACGGGGTCGGTTCTGGATTCATCATCCCCGCGAAGGCGGGTCCCACCACCTACACGTCAAAGGGTTGGGTTCCCGCCTCCGCGGGCAGGGCGACCATATTGTCGGGAGCCCCTCGTAGCGGAAGTCCACACACTAGCGACTCGCTGTAATGATCGGCCTGGTTCACGCTTCTATTGGGCTGCTGCCGTCGATTGCGCCCGCCCGCCACCGCGCTTGCAATCGACGCGTGCTGGTGGAAGTCCACTAAGTCCACACGAAAGCGGGGTGGTTTCGCGCTCATCCCCGTGGTCGCAGCACTGCCCTGGAATCTTAGTGACGGTTTGTGTTCTTCTTCGTCATCCCGGCGAGGGCGGGGTCCCATCACCCGCACGTCGGAGTGATGGTTCTCCGCCTTCGCGGGGATGACGAGTGTCTGTGAGGTGGAGCTTGTGGCGGAAGTCCACACACCAGCGACTCGCTGTAACAATCGGCTCGTTCACTCTCCTTTCGGGTTGCCGCCGACATCGATGCGTCTCGGTGTCGCCGTCGCTCGCGATCGACGCCTGCGGGTGGAAGTCCACTAAGTCCACACGAGAATTGGGTTCGTTCGCGTGTCGATCATCGTGCTTCTAGCGTTTCCGCTTCGTCCATCATCCGCGAAGATCGCGATCCATCTTCTGCTGCAGGAGATGGGTCCCCGCGTTTGCGGGGATGACGGTCTGGAGTAATCGTCATCTGATTGTCGTCTCGCCGAATCTCCGTGCCGGTACCACGACGAAACTCGCGCCTTGACGATGAGAAACACCGCACCCTCGCCCAGTGGCGATTCGACTGCTCATGCTAAGCCGGACAGAGTCCTGTAGGACAGCGATATTCCCGCCTCAGCCAGCCAAACGTAATGCCCACGAAGTCATGCCGGCTCCGGCAATGGAACCCTGCCACGAGCGCAGCGCCAACCCCGGCCGCGCCGCAGCCGTCGCGCCGTCCCTCCACTGCGATGCCCCACATCAAGCGCAGAGGCGCTCGCTCCGCCACGCCTCAGGCGTAGCGGCGGAGCAACCCGGCCAGCTTCCCCTGGACCCGCACCCGCGACGGCAGGTACCGCTGGGTCGAGTACATCGCGTTTGCCGGTTCGAGCTCGACCATGCCTTTGGCGTGCTTCAAGATCTTGAGCGTCGCGTCGCTGCCGTCGACCAGCGCGACAACGATGTCGCCGTCGCGGGCGGTGTCGCAGCGGCGGACGAGTGCGTAGTCGCCGTCGAGGATGCCGGCCTCGACCATTGAGTCCCCAGAAACTTCGAGCGCATAGTGGTCACCCGGGCCGAGCAGGGCGGCGGGGACCGAGAGCAGCCGGTCGTCCTCGAAGGCCTCGATCGGCTGGCCGGCGGCGATCCGGCCGTGGAGAACGAGCGAGATGATGTCGTTCGCCGGGGTCGGCGGCGCGACGCGCTTGCGGAAGTCGGCATGGACGACCTCCCCCTTCGGCGCGCTCACCGCGCGCTGGACGGCGTCGGGCATGCGCAGCACTTCGAGCGCGCGAGCGCGGTTGGGCAGGCGGCGGATGAAGGCGCGTTCCTCGAGCGCGTTGATCAGACGGTGAACCCCCGACTTCGACTTGAGCGCGAGCGCGTCCTTCATCTCCTCGAACGACGGCGAGACGCCGCTTTCGTTGAGGCGCCCGTTAATGAAGGTCAGCAGGTCGTGTTGCTTGCGCGTCAGCATCGCCGTTCTCCGTCGAGGAACCGATGAAGAACGTTTAGGCAACACCAGATATGGTGTCAAGCACGATACATTCCACCATTGTACCCGTTTTGGCTGCGTCGGCGAACGGCTCGCGGATGATCAGGACGTTGCTGTCGGCGAGGACGCGGAGCATCGCGCTGTCCTGCGCCGATGCCGGTGCGACGACGCCCTCGGTTAACCGCGCGCGGAGATAGTCGCGGCGCGGGCCGTTGGCGTCGAGGTCGACGCCAAGCCGGACGGGGACGCTGCGGGGGAGGGGGTCACGGTCGCCGCCGAGGGCGCGGAGCAGCGGCACGACGAACAATGTCGCGCAGACGAACGCCGATACCGGGTTGCCGGGCAGCCCGACGACGCGCGTCGCGCCGAGCATTCCGGCGAGCATCGGCTTGCCCGGGCGCAGCGCGATCCGCCAGAAATCGATCGTCGCGCCCATCTCGCGGAGGACCGGCTGGACGAGGTCGTGGTCGCCGACCGACGCGCCGCCGATGGTGACCAGCACGTCGACGTCGTGCGCACTGAAGGCGGCGGCGAGCGCCTCGCGCGTGTCGGCGACGATGCCGCCGTCGATGACCTCGGCGTATTTGCCGAGAAGCGCGGCGAGCATGACGCCGTTCGAGCTGACTATCTGGCTCGGCCCGGGCGCGATCCCCGGGGGCACGAGCTCGTCGCCGGTGGCGAGGATGGCGACGCGCGGGCGGCGGTGGACCGGCAGCGCGGCGCGCCCGGCGGCGGCGGACACCCCGATCCGCGCCGGAGTGACACGGTCGCCCGCGCGCGCGACCGGCTGCCCGGCGGCGAAGTCGAGCCCGGCGCGGCGGATGTGTGCGCCCTCGCGCGGCGGGCCGTCACCGGTCAAAGTGACGGTCTCGGCGTCGCGCGCGACGTCCTCCTGGACGACGACGGTGTCGGCGCCGGCGGGGAGCGGGGCGCCGGTCAGGATGCGAACGGTGTCGCCAGGCCCGACCGTGCCGTCGAAGGCACGCCCGGCGGCGCTTTCGCCGGTCAGCCGCCACGGCCCGGCGCGGTCGGCCCAGCGGATCGCGTAGCCGTCCATCGCCGACGCGGCGAACGGCGGCTGAGTCAGCTTTGCGACGACGTCGGCGGCGAGGATGCGACCGAGCGCGGCGGCGAAGGGGACGGTCTCGGACGGGAGGGGAGCGACGCCATCGAGCAAGCGCGCCTGCGCTTCGTCTACCGCCAGCAGCGGGTTCACTCGGCGCTGTCCGGTTCGCCGCCAACGCGGCGGGCCCAGTCGCCCGACTTGCCGCCGCGCTTGGCGAGCAGGCGGACGCCGCCGATGGTCATGCCGCGATCCATGCTCTTGGCCATGTCGTAGACCGTCAGCAGTGCGACCGAGACCGCGGTCAGCGCCTCCATCTCGACCCCGGTGTTATGCGTCGTGCGGACCGTCGCGGTGGCGCGAACGCCCTCATCCTCGATGACAAGATCGACCTCCATCCCGCTGATCGGCAAGGGGTGGCACAAGGGAATCAGCTCGGCGGTACGCTTCGCCGCCATGATCCCGGCGACGCGCGCGACGGCGATGACATCGCCCTTGGCGACGCTCGCCGAGCGGATCGCGGCGAGGGCGGCGGGAGCGATCCTGATCGTGCCCTCGGCGACGGCGATGCGCCCGGTGACCGCCTTCGCCGAGACGTCGACCATCCGCGCTTCGCCGGCGGGGTTGAGGTGGGTAAGCGTCATGCCGCGAGCAGGGTGCGGGTGGCGGCCTCGATGTCGGGGCTGCGCATCAGGCTCTCGCCGACGAGGAAGGCGCGGACGCCGTGCGCGGCCATCGCGGCGAGGTCGGCGGGGCCGGTCAGCCCGCTCTCGGCGACGACGGTCGCGCCCGGCGGGATCCGTCCGACGAGCTCGTAGGTGCGGGCGAAGTCGACCGAGAAATCGCGCAGGTCACGGTTGTTGACCCCGATCAGGCGGCTCCGCAGCCGCAGCGCGCGGTCGAGCTCGGCGGCGTCGTGGACCTCGATCAGCACATCCATCCCGCGCTCGATCGCCGCCGCCTCGATCTCGGCCATTGCGGCGTCGTCGAGCGCGGCGACGATGATCAGGATCGCGTCGGCGCCGATGCTCCGGGCCTCGGCGACCTGCCACGGATCGAGCATGAAGTCCTTACGCAGGACCGGCAGGGCACACGCAGCGCGGGCGGCGACGAGATAGTCGTCGTGGCCGTGGAAGTATGGCGCGTCGGTCAGGACCGACAGGCACGCGGCTCCTCCTGCCTCGTAGGCGCGGGCGTGGGCAGCGGGGTCGAAGTCGGCGCGGATGATGCCCTTCGACGGCGACGCCTTCTTGACCTCGGCGATCAGCGCAAAGCCAGTCGCGGCGGCGCGGTCCAGCGCGGCGCGAAAGCCGCGCGGTGCGGTCTGGGCGGCGGCGCTGCGGTCGAGATCG
The DNA here is from genome assembly GCF_025362435.1 of Polymorphobacter sp. GTDB lineage: Bacteria > Pseudomonadota > Alphaproteobacteria > Sphingomonadales > Sphingomonadaceae > Polymorphobacter_B. Next base: position 22,926 of record NZ_JANYGL010000103.1, on the reverse strand, counting down.
GCGAGCGAAACCAGCGCCTTGCGGCGGTCGACTTCGGCGCGCGTCGTGGCGCAGATGCGGGCGAGGACGTCGGTCATGGCGGCGGTGTAGACCGGACCGGGCCCCTGCGAAAGCACCGTCCCGACGCGGCGGCATCGTTACGCACCTCGAACAAGTAACAGTCGCGTGCTGGTGTACGGTAGCGACGGTTGCCACGTCGCGGGAGACCCGGACATGACGACGATCACCACCGCCGACGGCACCGCGATCTTCTACAAGGACTGGGGTCCGAAAGACGCGCCGGTCATCGCCTTCCACCACGGCTGGCCGCTCACTTCGGACGACTGGGACAACCAGATGATGTTCTTCCTGGGTGAGGGCTTCCGCGTCGTCGCCCACGACCGCCGCGGCCACGGCCGGTCCGCCCAGGTCAGCGAGGGGCACGACATGGATCATTATGCCGCCGACGCGGCCGCGGTTGCCGATGCGCTCGACCTCAAGGGCGCGGTCCATGTCGGCCACTCGACCGGCGGCGGCGAGGTCGTCCGCTACGTCGCGTGCGCCGCGTCGGGACGCGTATCGAAGGCGGCGATCATCAGCGCGGTGCCGCCGCTGATGCTCAAGACCGAGGCCAACCCCGAGGGCACGCCGATGGAGGTGTTCGACGGCTTCCGCTCCGGCACCGCCGCCAACCGCGCGCAGCTTTACGTCGACATCCCGACCGGGCCGTTCTTCGGCTACAACCGCCCCGGCGCGACCCCGAGCCAGGGGGTCATCGACAATTGGTGGCGGCAGGGGATGATGGGGAGCATCAAGGCGCACTATGACGGCGTCAAGGCGTTCTCCGAAACCGACTTCACCGAGGATCTGAAGTCGATCGACGTGCCTGTCCTCGTCATGCACAGCACCGACGACCAGATCGTCCCCTACGCCGATGCCGGGCCGAAGGCGGCGGCACTGCTCAGGCACGGGACGTTCAAGAGCTACGACGGCATGCCGCACGGGATGCACACGACGCACGCCGACATCATCAACGCCGACCTGCTGGCGTTCATCTGCGGGTAGAAGCCGCCGATCAGGCCGCGATCCACGCCGCGAGTAGGCGCGCTGCCTCTCCGGTGTCGATCGCGGCCGCCGCCTGCTCGACGCCGACGCGCCAGTCGCTCGCGACCCCGGCGACGCGAAGGGCGGCGCTGGCGTTGAATAGGACCGCGTCGCGGTAGGCTCCCGCTTCGCCGGCGAGAAGTCGGGACAGCGCGGCGGCGTTATAGGCAGCGCTGCCACCACGGAGGGCCGAGAGCGGGTGATGCGGGAGCCCGGCGGTCTCGGGGGTGACGCGCTCGGTGGTGCCGCCGACCCATAGTACCGTGCTCGGGCCATCGACCGAGAGTTCGTCGAGCGGCTCGTCGCCCGCGACGAGCAGCGTTGCTTCGGTGCCGAGAATTTCGATCGCTCCCGCGAAGACGCCCAAGAAACCGGGCCGCGCGACGCCGATCAGCTGGCGGGTGACGCGCGCCGGGTTGGCGGCCGGGCCGGTCAGGTTGAGCACCGTCCGCCGCCCGATCGCTCGGCGGACCGGGGCGAGCTTCGCCAGCGCCGGGTGGTGGACCTGCGCGAACAGGAAGGCGATGCCGAGGCGGTCGAGCGTGTCCTCGGCAGCCGCCGACGCGCGGTCGAGGTCGAGCCCGAGCGCCTCGAGCGTGTCGGCGGCGCCGGCCTGCGACGAGGCGGCGCGGTTGCCGTGTTTGGCGACCGGCACGCCTGCCGCGGCGACGACGATCGCTACCGCGGTCGAAACGTTGAGCGAGTGGCTGCCGTCGCCGCCGGTGCCGCAGACATCGATCGCGCCTGGGGGAGCGGTGACCGCGATCATCCGGTCGCGCATCGCCTGTGCGGCGGCGGCGATCTCGATGCTGGTCTCGTCGCGCGCCGCCATGTCGGTGAGGAAGCGCTGGGCGTCGTCGGAGTCGGGGCCGCCGTCGAACAACAGGGCGAACGCGCTCGCCGCCTCGTCTGCCGCCAGCGGTGCGCGCGTGTCCGGAAGGCGGGTCACGCCGCGGCTTGGCGGGCGACGGTCGGGACGCCGGCGAGCGCGAGAAAGTTGGCGAGGAGCGCGTGGCCGTGCTCGCTGGCGATACTCTCGGGGTGGAACTGGACGCCGTGGATCGGCAGCGTCCGGTGGCGCAGCCCCATGATCGTCGCGGGAGCTCCGTCGCTGACGACGTGCGCGTTGGCGACGAGGACATCGGGCAGCGTCGCCGCCTCGACGATCAGCGAATGGTAGCGCGTCGCGACGAACGGCGCGGGCAGGGTGGCGAACACGCCGCTGCCGTCGTGGACTACCTCCGACGTCTTGCCGTGCATCAGCTGTGCGGCGCGAACGACCCGCCCGCCGAATGCCTCGCCGATCGCCTGATGCCCAAGGCAGACCCCCAGCAACGGCGTCGCCGCATCCGCCGCCGCCGCGATCAGGTCGAGGCAAACTCCCGCCTGGGCCGGTGCTTTGGGCCCGGGCGACAGCACGATCGCCTGCGGGCGGAGCGCCATCGCTTCAACGGCGGTGACCGCATCGTTGCGCACCACCTCGACCGCCGCCCCGAGTTCGAGGAGGTAGTGGACGAGGTTGTAGGTGAAGCTGTCGTAGTTATCGATGACGAGGATCATGGGGGCGACTTAGCGCGCTAGCGCCCCGGCGTCATCCCCGTGCGGCGTTGCCGAAGTTACATCGACCTGCTACCCATCTTTGATCGATCAGGGGTGAGTATGATGAATACCGTATCGATCTCGCCAAAGTTCCAAGTGGTGATTCCGCGCCAGATCCGTGAGGACATGAAGCTGCGCCCGGGCCAGAAGCTCCAGGCCCTGAACGTCGGCGGAGTCATTCAGTTGGTGCCGATCATGTCGATCGAAGACGCGTACGGATTTCTTGGACCGTGCGACGAGCCCTTCGTGCGCGAGAAACAAGACCGCAAATTCTGATATGGCTGCCCTCGTCGATTCGAGCGGTTGGATTGAATATTTTACCCAGGGGGCCAATGCTGCGGCGTTCCGCCCAGCGATTATCGCGACCAGCGATCTGATCGTCCCGACGATCTGTATCTATGAGGTCTATCGGTACGTCGCGCGCGTTCGCGACGCGACCAGCGCGGCACGATCGGCTGCGGCGATGATGTTGGCGAAAGTCATCGATCTGGACCCGGATCTTGCGGTGATGGCGGCGCAATTGTCTGCGGCTCATCGCCTTCCGATGGCCGACAGTATCATTCTAACGACCGCCCGGAAGTTCGACGCGATACTTTGGACGCAGGACGTCGACTTCGCGGGTATCGAAGGCGTGCGGTACTTGCCCAAGGCCGCCTGACCTACTGCCCGAACCCCGCCTCGTCCGCGCGGGCCAGTGCCTCGCGCGCCGCCGCGAACAGTGCCCCCGCCTTCGCCCGGCACTCAGCATCCTCGCTCGCGGGGACGCTGTCGGCGACGATGCCGGCGCCCGCCTGGACGTGGATGACGCCGTCCTTGACCACGGCGGTGCGCAGGACGATGCAGCTGTCCATTGCGCCGTCGGGGCTGAAATAGCCGACGCCGCCCGCGTACGGCCCGCGCTTTTCGGCTTCGAGGTCGTGGATCACCTCCATCGCGCGGACCTTCGGGGCGCCGCTGACGGTGCCGGCGGGGAAGCCCGCGAGCAGGGCGTCGATCGCATCGTACTTCGGGTCGAGGTCGCCGCGGACGTTCGAGACGATGTGCATGACGTGGCTGTACATCTCGACGCCGTAGCGGTCGGTGACGACGACGCTGCCCGGCGCGGCGACGCGGCCGACGTCGTTGCGGCCGAGGTCGAGGAGCATGAGGTGTTCGGCGAGCTCCTTCGGGTCGGCGAGGAGTTCGTCGCGCAGCCGGGCGTCGTCGACCGCGTCGCGGCCGCGCGGACGGGTTCCCGCGATCGGGCGGATGGTGACCTCCCCGTCGCGGACGCGGACGAGGATTTCAGGGCTTGAGCCGATCAGCGCGAAGCCGGGGAGGTCAAGGAAGTAGAGGAACGGCGACGGGTTGATCCGGCGCAGCGCACGATACAGGTCGAGCGGCGGCAGCGGGAAATCGAGGGTGAAGCGCTGGGCGAGGACGACCTGGAAGATGTCGCCCGCCGCGATCAGCTCCTGCGCCGCGCCGACCATCTCGGCGTAGCGCCCGGGCGGCAGGATCGCGTTCGGGGTGCCCGCGGGCAGGTCGGCGGCGATGCGCGTCGCGGCGGGGACCGGCTGGGCGAGCTTCGCCTGCGCGGTGTCGATCGTCTCGACCGCGGCTGCATAGGCGCTGGCGGGCGAGGCTTCGGAAGGGAAGACGGGCGCGACGAGGAACAGTTCGTCCTTGAGCCGGTCGAACACGAGCAATAGCGTCGGGCGGACGAACAACAGGTCGGGGACGCCGATCGGGTCGGCCTTGGGCGCGGGCAGACGCTCGGCGAGGCGCACGGTTTCATAGCCCATGTATCCGACCAGCGTCGACAAGGCGCGCGGCATCCCCTCGGGGACGTCCATCCGGCTCGCCGCGACGAGCGCGCGGAGTTCGCCCAGCGTGCCGCCGGCGCACGGCTCGAACGCGGCGCGGTCGGAGCGCCAGTGGCGATTGACCTCGCACGCGTCGCCGGTCGCGCGCCAGACGAGATCGGGGTCGAAGCCGAGGAGCGAGTGGCGTCCGCGCACCGCCCCGCCCTCGACCGATTCGAGAAGGAAGGCGCCACTGCCGGGGGTGCCGAGCTTGAGCATCGCCGACACCGGCGTCTCGGTATCGGCGATGACCTTGCGCCAGACCATCTGCGGGCGGCCGGCGGCATAGGTTTCGGCAAACTCGGACGCGCCCGGCTGGACGCCGGTATGTGCCGCGTCCGGCGCGCGGTCGGCCATTACTTCGCGGGGCCCGTACCGACGATCCGCGACGTCGCGGCGGCAAGTGCCCCGGCGTTGCGGCGGACGCCGAGATCGGCCTCGACCGCCTGGGCGAAGGCAGCGCCGATCTCGTCGCCGGTCGACTGGGCGAACTGTGCGCGAGCGCTGTCGACGAGCTGCGGCGAGGTGGCGATGTCGCCCGGGGTGACGGTGTCGACGTGGACGACCCAATAGCCCTGCGCGCCCGCCGGGATCGCCCGGCTCTTGCCCGCGCCGAGGAGGAGAAACGCCTGGACCGGCGGCGGCACCTGCTGCTGGTTGGCGAGGTCGAGGCGGCGGCCGTTGAGCGGGCGGCCGGCGGGGAGCTGGTGCGCGGCGAGCGCGGCGTCGAACGCCTTGCCGGCCCCGACCTCCGCTACGACCGCATCGGCAACCGCTTTCGCCGAGCGCATCCGAGCGTCGTCGATCCACGCGGCGGTGACGGCGGCGCGGACCTTGACGAGCGGGACGGGTGACGGCGGGACGATGTCGCCGAGCTCGAGGATGGCGAATTGGGTCTTGCCGAGCTGGGTCAGCGCAGCGCCGTCGGCGGGATCGGCGTCGAACGCCTTCGCCACCAGCGGCGCGGCGGCGGGCGGGACGACATAAGCGGGGTCGGCGGGGTTCATCCCCGTGCGCGTCACCGGCGGCACCGCGACAATGGACAGGCCATAGGTCTTGGCGACGTCGGCGAAGCTGGTCCGCGACGACAGGGCGTCCTCGATCTTGCCGACGGTGTCGGCGAGGAGCTGGTCGGTGCGGTCGGACTTGAGCTTGGCGACGATCTCGTCCCGCGCGTCGGCGAGGCTACGGGTGTGCGCCGGAACGATCGCGACGGTCTGGACGACGTGCCAGCCGAACGGCGACTTGACCGGGGCGGTGATGCCGTTTGCCGGAACGGCGAAGGCGGCGTCGGCGACCGCTTGGCTCGTCGCGGCGGCGAACTTGGCCTTGGTCTGCTGGCCGATGTCGGTGTCGGCGGCGGCGAAACCCGCGGCTGCGGCAGCGGCGGCGAAGGTCTTGCCGCTTTTGACCGCGGCGGCGACGGCGTTCGCCTTGGCTTCCTCGGGCACGACGACCTGCGCCAGCTTGCGCTGCTCGGCGCCGCCATACGTCTCCTGGTTGGCGTCGTAATATTTCTTGATCTCGGCGTCGGTCACTTGCACGCCCGCGGCGATCTTGTCGCGGTCGAGGCTGGCGAAGCGGAAGCCGCGGCGTTCGGGGACGGTATATTGCGCGGCATGGCTCGCGTAATAGCTCGTCAGCTGGGCGTCGGTCGGGGCGGCGGGAACCGGCATCGCCGTCGTCGGGATCACCGCGATGCTCCCGGTCCGGCGCTCGAGCAATAGCGCCGCATACGGTTCGGCCATCGACCGCGGGACTTGCGTCGCGGCGATCACCGGGGTGACGATCTGCTTGCGGATCAGGTCGCCGTGGAGGCCGTCGCGAAGGTCGCGCTCGCTCAAGCGCTGCGCCGCGAGGAGGTTCTTGTACGTCGCCGGGTCGAACTTGCCGTTGACGCGGAAGGCGTCGACGCTGGCGATCTCACCGTCGATCGCACGGTCGCTGATCGCGATGCCGGTGTCGGCGCCGAACTTTTCGAGCGCGGTGGTGGCGATGAGCTGTTCATAGACCTCGCCGATCGCGCCTTGGCGGGCGGCGGAACGGACGTCGAGCTTGGGGTCCTGCTGGCGCGCGCGGCGCATCGCCCGGTCGAATTCGGCGAGCAGCTTGGCCTCGCTGATGTCCTGTCCGCCGACGGTGGCGACGCCCGCCGAAGTCGCGCTGCCGAACGACGTGTTGCCGACCCCGGTGAAGGCGAAGGCGAGGAGCACGAGGCCGAGGATGCCGAGCGCGAACCACGACGTCAGATATTTGCGAAACAGGCTGATCATGACGTCGGCGCATAAGCAGGATAAAGCGCGGCGGCAAGTGACAGCGCCGCGTCGCATTGTTAGGCAGCGTCATGGATACGCCCCGCAAGCTGATCGCCGGCAACTGGAAGATGAACGGCACCGCCGCCGCGCTCGCGGAAATCGCGGCGATGGCCGACGCCGCGCGAACGCTGCCGTCGAACCTCACCGTCGCGGTTTGCCCGCCCGCGACGCTGATCGACCGCGCCCGGGTTGCGGCGGGGGAGGGGCCGCTGATCGTCGGCGCGCAGGACGTCCACGCCGAGCCTGCGGGCGCGTTCACCGGCAGCGTCTCGGTCGAGATGCTCGCCGACGCCGGGGCGAAGCTCGTCATCGTCGGGCATAGCGAGCGCCGCGCCGATTGCGGCGAGACCAACCCCGATGTCCGCGCCAAGGCCGAGGCGGTCGTCGCCGCCGGGCTGCTCGCGGTGGTCTGCGTCGGCGAGACCGAGGCGCAGCGCGATGCGGGCGCGGCGCTGAGCGTGATCGCCGAACAGCTCGACGGATCGCTGCCAAGGCAGGCGACGCAACTCGCGGTCGCTTACGAGCCGGTTTGGGCGATCGGAACCGGGCGGACGCCGTCGCCCGACCAGATTGCCGAGGTCCATGCCGCGATCCGGTCGGCGCTGGCCGAGCGCTACGGCGATGCGGGTGCGGCGACGCCGATCCTGTACGGCGGCTCGGTCAAGCCGTCGAACGCCGCCGAGCTCCTCCACGTCGCCAATGTCGACGGTGCGCTGGTCGGTGGCGCGAGCCTGACCGCCGCCGACTTCCTCGCCATCGTCCGCGCCGCGGCGCGCTGATCAGCCGAGCGCGAGCCGGACGCCGATCGCGAGCATCAGCGCGGGCGGCATGACGACCGCGCCGACCTTGAGGAAGCGGACGAAGCCGACGTCGACGCCCTCGCGCCGGATCGCCGTCAGCCACAGGATCGTCGCCAGCGAGCCGGTGATCGACAGGTTCGGGCCGAGGTCGACGCCGATCAGCAGCGCGTCGACCACCTGCCGCGGCGGCTGCGCCTGCGCGATCGCGGTGCTTGCGATCAGCCCGGCGGGCAGGTTGTTGATCAGGTTCGACCCGAGCGCGAGCAAGCCGCCGGCGACCGCGCCAGTGGCCGTGATCGATGTCTCGGCACCCGACCTGAGCGCCGCCGCGAGCGCTGCAGTGACTCCGGTCGAATCGACCGCCTCGACGAGGACGAACAGCCCGGCGACCAGCGGCAGGACCGGCCACGAGATCGCCTTGAGCACCGGCCATGGCGCTGCCCGCTCGCGGACCAGCGCGGTCGCGGCGGTCAAAACGCCCATCGCCAGCGTCGGCCAGCCGAGCGGGACGTCGAAGGCCGACACCGCTGTCAGCACGATCGCGGTCAGGACGATCCCGCCGAGCGCGGTCCTGCCGCCGGGGGACAATTTCGGCTGGTCGACCCTCGCCGCGCAGACGCTGCCGAGCCGCTTGCCCTCGACCCAGCGCAGCGCGAGGTAAGTCGCGCCGATCGCGGCCAGCGACGGCAGTGCGAAACTGCCGAGCCACTGTGCGAGCGGCGGGACGTGGTTGCCGTAAAGCACGAGGTTCGCCGGGTTCGAGATCGGCAGGACGAACGACGCCGCATTGGCGATGAAGGCGCAGATGAACAGGTACGGCAGCGGCTCGGCGCGGGCCGTCTTCGCCGCCGCGAACACCGCCGGGGTCAGCACCACCGCGGTCGCATCGTTCGACAGGAAGGTCGTGACGACGATCCCGATCGCATAGACGAGGGCGAACAGCCGCGCCGGGCTTCCGCGCGCAGCGTTGACCGCGATCGCCGCGACCCAGTCGAACACGCCGTCGCGCCGCGCGATCTCCGACAGCAGCATCATGCCGGTCAGGAACAGATAGACCTCGCCGCCCTTGCCGATCGCTCGCAGCGCGTCCGCCGACGGCAACAGGCCGAGCACGACCAGCAGCGCCGCGCCCGCGACCGCCCACGTCGCCTCGGGCAGCTTGAACGGGCGCACGACGACGCCGGCGGTGGCAAGCGCGGCGATCCCCCAGATCGCGATGTCGTGCGTCGCTGGCACCGTCATCGCGCGCCGAACCGGTCGATTGCGCCGTGCTCCATCCGCAGCCCTTGTTCGCGTAAATCGTGTCGCCCGGCCTAGTGCCGTCCGGCCGGCGAAGCCACATGCGAGTTCGGTTGCGGGTGCGCTCCCTCGCCGACTTGTTATTTCTCCGTGAGTTGTGAATAGGCACGCGCATGGCGACGCAGATCCACCTCGACGAGATCGCGCGCGTCGGCGCCTTGCGGCGCTATGATATTCTCGACACGCCGCGCGAGCAGGAATTCGACGACGTCGTCGACATCGCCCGCCGGGTGTGCGGGACGAGCATGGCGTTGATCAACTTCATCGACGCCGATCGCCAGTGGTTCAAGGCCGAGGTCGGGTTCGGCGTCGACGAGTCGCCGCTGGAAATGTCGATCTGCGCGCTGGTTTTCCGCACCGCCGACTTCACCGAAATTCCCGACACGCTGGCCGACCCGCGGTTTCGCGACAATCCCTTGTGCAGCGCCGAGCCCGGATTGCGCTTCTACGCCGGGGCGACGTTGCGGACCGCCGACGGCTATCCGATCGGGTCGCTGTGCGTCCTCGACTACGCGCCGCGGACGCTCGATGCGCTCCAGCGCGATACGCTGCGGCTGCTCGCGGCGCAGGTGATGCGCCAGCTCGACCTGCGCGCGGCGCTGGTGCGCGAGGCGCTGCTGCGCCGCGAGATCGACCACCGCGTCAAGAATTCGCTCCAGACCGTCGGCGCCTTCGTCCGCCTCCAGCGCAACGACCCAAGCGGGGACGTCAACGACAAGATGCTCGCGGTCGAGCGCCAGATCGCGTCGGTGGCGACGCTCCACGACCTGATTTCGGAGGTCGACGACGACTGGCTCGACCTCGGCGAGTATCTCGATCGGCTGACGCGCCAGCTCGCGGTCATCGCGCCCTCGGGGGTTGCCGTGACCGGCAGTTTCGAATCGCTGTTCGGGCCCGCGGCGGCGGCGACCGCGCTGGGCACGATCAACAACGAACTCGTCGCCAACGCACTCAAGCACTCGTTCGACGAGGGCTTCGGCGGCCAGATCACCTTGACCGGCTCCGTGGGCGAGGACGGCACCTATGCCATCGCCTGCAACGATGATGGCCTCAGGGTTGCCGAGGCGCCTGCGCCGGCCACTCCGGCGCGCGTCGGCCTCGGCCTCCGGGTGATTCAGGCGGCGATCCGCAAGGTCAACGGCACGCTGACCGGCGGTCCGGTAGCGGGCGGTTATCGCAGCCTGTTGAGTTTTCCCGCGCCGTCACGCTGACCGCCGCGTAAACCGCTGTCCGCCGGTGCGGTTGCGATCGGACGCCGCGACCGCTACATCCGGCGCAATTCATTTCGCCCAAGGCCGCCATGCTCATTACCTTCATCCTCGTTCTTCACGGTCTCATTTCGCTCGCGCTGGTCGGGGTGATCCTGTTGCAGAAGTCCGAAGGCGGCGGCCTCGGCATCGGCGGCGGTAACGCCGGCGGGATGATGACGGCGCGCGGCGCGGCTGATTTGCTCACGCGGTCGACGATGATCCTCGCCTCGCTGTTCGTGCTGACGAGCATCGTCCTCGCCATCCTCGCGACGACGAACAAGCGCGCGCACGTCATCGACACCTCGCTGGCCAAGCCGGCGACGACGAGCGCCCCTGCCGCACCCGGCGGCGTGCCGCTGTTCCAGAAGACCGAGCCCGCCGCTCCGGCCCCGACCGCTCCTGCAAAGCCCGCGGCTCCGGCCCCCGCTCCGGCGGATTCGGTTCCGCTCGCGCACTGATTTGGCGAGCCGGGGGGCCAGCCGACTGAGGTCGATCGTCGGCGGGACGGTCGGCAACCTCGTCGAATGGTACGACTTCTACGTTTATTCGGCGTTCTCGCTGTATTTCGCCCACGTCTTCTTCCCCAAGGGCGACGCCACCGCGCAGCTGTTGAACGTCGCCGCGGTGTTCGCGATCGGCTTCCTGATGCGCCCGGTCGGCGGCTGGCTGCTCGGCGTCTATGCCGACAGCCGCGGGCGCAAGGCGGCGCTGACGCTGTCGGTGCTGCTGATGTGCGGCGGGTCGGGCGTCATCGCGCTGACCCCCGGGTTCGACCAGATCGGCGTCGCCGCGCCGGTCCTGCTGGTCGTCGCGCGGCTGCTCCAGGGCCTGTCGGTCGGCGGTGAATACGGCACGTCGGCGACATACCTGTCGGAGATGGCGACCGCGCATAACCGCGGTTTCCTTGCCAGCTTCCAATATGTCACGCTGATCGGCGGACAGTTGCTCGCGCTCGCCGTGCTGCTCGTTTTGCAAGCGACGCTGAGCGAGGCGGACCTTCACGCCTGGGGCTGGCGGATTCCGTTCGCCATCGGCGCCGCGCTCGCCGTCGTCGCGCTGCGGCTGCGCGTCTCGCTCGCCGAGACCGCGGCGTTCGAGCACGTCCCCGAGGGGCAGCGCCACGGCGTCCTCCGCCGCCTCGCCGAACACAAACGCAGCGTGCTCCTCGTCATCGGGCTCGGGGCAGGGGGCAGCCTCGCCTTCTATACCTTCACGACGTACATGCAGAAGTTCCTCGTCAACACCGTCGGCTGGTCGAAGCCCGATGCCAGCCTGATCGCGGCGGGAACGCTGACGGTTTACATGCTGATCCAGCCCTTGTTCGGCGCGCTGTCGGACCGCTTCGGGCGCAAGCCACAGCTGATCGCTTTCGGGGTCCTCGGGATGGTCGGGACGGTGCCGCTGATGCTGTCGCTGGCGAACACGCACAGCCGGGTCGAGGCGTTCTTCCTGATCCTCGCCGCGCTGACGGTGGTGAGCTGCTACACCGCGATCTCGGGGCTGGTGAAGGCCGAGCTATTCCCGGCGAACGTCCGCGCGCTGGGCGTCGGCCTGCCGTACGCGGTGTCGGTGTCGCTGTTCGGGGGGACGGCGGAATATGTCGCCTTGTGGTTCAAGAGCGCGGGGAACGAGGCGGGGTTTTATTATTACGTGGCGGGGATGATCGGCGTGTCGCTGGTTGTGGTGCTGGTGTTGCCGGATACGAAGCGGACGTCATTGATAGATAGCCGCCCGAGCTAGGGGTAAACTGACTCGCGCCGACCCACGCCTAGCCCGGAGTAGGGCTGCGGCTCGCGTGGCCCAAGGCCCGCCATCGGATTGGCGAATACGATTGGAACTGCAAGTGCAGAGAGTAGCTGAAAGCCTTGCGACTGCTTGTTGGCCTGATCGACGAAGTTGAGGCGCATCATCTCGTAGCGTTCTGGCTCCTTATCCTTATCGATACGGAGGAGGCGCAGCTTTTTCCCAATCGGATCTTCGGCTTCGTTGACTGGCTCGACCGCGCCGAAGACGATGTCGCCAGCTGCAACGGGGGTAAAGAAGCTGTATTCGAGGTCCTTCTTGACGATCATTGCCAGCACCGACATGTCGGCGCTCATCGCGAACTCAGCTTGGTGTTGCCTGAACGCTCGCACGGCTGCTTTCGTTGGCGGAAGTGCTATTTCCAGTCGCCTGTGGACGGCCACCAGCGCATCCTCGCCGTCTTCAAAGCTGTATACCGTCAGGTTGGGCGTCCGATAGCTGGTCTGCTGGCCGCCATACGGCTGACCGCCCGGCCCCGCCCAAGATAATAACCCCACGGTGTTGAATGCGGTATGGGTGGCGATATGGTCGGGGTTGGTCGCGAAGGCGCGCATGATCGCGACGGCCCTGAAATTCATCCAGTACGCGTCCATGCGGTCGCATTTACAACCCAGCACGCCCGCCGTCTTGTTCGTGCACGCGACGAAACCCCCAAAGCCGCCGGCGTGCGAGGTAAGCGCCAGCTTCGGCACCAACCCGCCGCTATCGAGAATTTGTTGCCGCGTCCGTGTAAGTTCGCCGCGCTGTCCAGTGAACGTAGGCATCACATATTCCCTCATCTTGAGATGGGACGGTGCCTGCCACACGCGATTTTAGGATGAGCCGCAGCGGGCCATGCCGAAGAATGAAAAGCAAAGACGAATACGACGCAGCCCAAAAGTTAGCTTCGAGGTCCTAATTCTTCGATAACGACGTCTGTAGGGTGGCGAGCAAGATAGCTTGCACGGCTTATCCCCACCTTTCGAGCCCCTTGCACTGGCTTTCCGCGCGTCCCCCCGCTAAGCCCATCCTCCCATGGCACGGTATATATTCATCACCGGGGGCGTGGTCTCGTCGCTCGGTAAAGGTCTTATGGCAGCGGCGCTCGGAGCGTTGTTGCAGTCGCGCGGCTACCGCGTTCGCATCCGCAAGTTCGATCCGTATCTCAACGTCGATCCGGGAACGATGTCGCCGTACCAGCACGGCGAGGTCTTCGTTACCGACGACGGTGCCGAGACCGACCTCGACCTCGGGCATTACGAGCGCTTCACCGGCGTCGCGTCGAAGCAGAGCGACAACGTCACGTCGGGGCGGGTTTACTACGACATCATCACCAAGGAGCGCCGCGGCGACTTCCTCGGCGCGACGGTCCAGGTCATCCCGCACGTCACCGACGCAATCAAGGCGTTCGCGCTGGCCGAGACCGACGACCTCGACTTCGTCCTGTGCGAGATCGGCGGCACCGTCGGCGACATCGAATCGCTGCCCTTCCTCGAGGCGATCCGCCAGGTCGGCAACGACCTTGGCCGCGGCCAGTCGATCTACATCCACTGCACGCTGATCCCGTACCTGTCGGCGGCGGGCGAATTGAAGACCAAGCCGACCCAGCACAGCGTCGCCGAACTGCGCGGCATCGGCATCCAGCCGCACGTCCTCGTCTGCCGCTCCGAACACCCGCTGCCCGACAGCGACCGCGCCAAGATCGCTTTGTTCTGCAACGTGCCCAAGGAAGCGGTGATCCCGGCGCTCGACGCCGATTCGATCTACTCGGTTCCGCTCCAGTATCATCGCGCCGGATTGGACGAGCAGGTCCTCGCCGCGTTCGGCATGGCCGACGCCGCCGTTCCCGATCTCGACCGCTGGACCGCGATCATGGAGCGGCTGCGCCACCCCGAGGGCGAGGTCACGATCGGCGTCATCGGCAAGTACATGGGCCTTAAGGACGCGTACAAGTCGCTGACCGAGGCGCTCGTCCACGGCGGCATCGCCAACCGGGTCAAGGTCAACATCCGCTGGATCGAAGGCGAGCTGTTCGAGGACCCTGCCGCCGACGTCGCCGCCCAGCTCGAACCGATGCACGGCATCCTCGTCCCCGGCGGCTTCGGCGAGCGCGGCACGGAGGGGATGATCGCCAGCGTCCGCTTCGCCCGGCGCCGCGAAGTCCCGTTCTTCGGCATCTGCCTCGGTATGCAGATGGCGTGCGTCGAGGGTGCGCGAAATGCCGGGATCGCCGCTGCCAGCTCGTCCGAATTCGGTCCGACGCCGGAGCCCGTCGTCGGGCTGATCACCGAATGGATGTCACCCGGCGGCCTCGAGACCCGCGCGGCGGGAGGCAACCTCGGCGGAACGATGCGCCTCGGCAGCTACCCGGCGGTGCTGTCGGGAAACAGCGTCTCGGCGAGCGCCTATGGCTCGACAACGATCGCCGAGCGCCACCGCCACCGCTACGAGGTCAACATCCACTATCGCGGCGCGCTCGAGGAGGGCGGGCTGATGTTCAGCGGCATGTCTCCCGACGGTCTCCTCCCCGAGATCGTCGAACGCCCCGACCACCCGTGGTTCGTCGGGGTGCAGTTCCACCCCGAATTGAAGTCGAAGCCGTTCGAGCCGCACCCATTGTTCGCGAGCTTCATCGCTGCGGCGGTCAAGCAGAGCCGGCTGGTTTAGCGCCTCACGGGCGCTGCAAGAACGAGTTGTTATCCGGGCGAAGGCCGGCACCCATGATCACTCACTGTCGAGTTCATGGGTCCCAGCCTCCGCCCGGATGACACGCTTGGCTCAGTGCAGGTTGACCGCACCCCAAGCCGCGGGCGTGCGCCGCCGGAGTCGCATTCCGACCAGCCCGAAGCCGCCGATCATCAGCGCCCATTCTGCCGGTTCGGCGACGCTGCCGATCGTGCCGCCGCCGAAGATGATCAGGCCGACGTTGCGACCGGTCGCGGTGTCCTGCGCAGAATAGTCCCCGACCTCGATGAACGGAGCGCTTTCCGCGCCGATGAAGACCTGCTGGCTGGTGATGCCCGGGCCGCCGACGACCTGGAAGCCGCCGCCGCGGCTGTTGTTGAAGAAATCGATCGTGCGCTTGCCGACGACACCGTCGAAAATGCCGGCGACGTTGTTCAGCGTGAACGAACTGCCCAGCGAGAATGAAGCCGGGGTGGGCAGTTGCGCGATCGTAAAGCTGACAAAGCCGGGTGCGCCGGCTTCGAAATGGAAGGCGGCGACGGCGAACGCCGGAACAGCGGGTATCAGCACTGCGGTGGCAATAATAGCGCGAACTATCGGTGACATGAGCAATCTCCACGAAGACTTCCGCCCCCGGCGTTAAGCATAACTTCGAAGTCTGAAGAAAACCGGAGAGATTGGTAAACGCGGCGAAGCCCTGACCCGCGTTTTGAACGGGCCGTCGCGAAGTCCGCGCGTACGAGCCTGCGGACGATCATTTCAAAGGGAGCGGAGCGGCATCCGGGAGCGTGGTCGGCAGCATGATCCACGTCGCAAACAAAAACGCCCGGGGGTAAGCCCGGGCGTTCGTGGTGACGAGACCAACCTGAAGCCGCGATGGCGGATCACAGCCCCCTGGCTCGACCACCGCGCCGTACGGCCTATAAGCTGGCCGCTTTCTTTCCCTGAACTCCAGCCACTTGGGCGTGAGAACTTGTTACTGTTGGTAAACACTGCGGGGTTGCGTGTCATTGCCAATTGTCGCGAGCCATGTCGGAATCGCGGGCAGTGTTGTGAGTTTGCAACAGCTTCGCTAGACCGCCGCGCTCGACCCCGATCAGGAACGCCAGCCAGTGCGCCTCAGCCGATATTTTCTCCCCGTCCTCAAGGAAACTCCGGGGGAGGCGCAGGTCGTCAGCCACCAGCTGATGCTGCGCGCCGGCATGATTCGCCAGACCGCGGCGGGCATCTATGCATGGCTGCCGCTCGGCCTGCGCGTCCTGCGCAAGATCGAGCAGATCGTCCGCGAGGAGCAGGACAATGCCGGCGCGGTCGAGCTGTTGATGCCGACGATCCAGTCGGCCGAACTGTGGAAGCAGTCGGGCCGCTACGACGCCTACGGCCCCGAGATGCTGCGGATCACCGACCGTCACGACCGCGAGATGCTGTTTTCGCCGACCGCCGAGGAGCTGTTCACGACGATCTTCGCCAACGGGGTCAAGAGCTACCGCGACCTGCCGCGCATCCTGTATCAGATCCAGTGGAAGTTCCGTGACGAGATCCGCCCGCGCTTCGGCGTCATGCGCGGGCGCGAGTTCCTGATGAAGGACGCGTACAGCTTCGACCCCGACCTCGCCGCCGCGCGCCACAGCTACAACCGCATGTTCATCGCCTACCTCCGCACCTTCGCGCGGATGGGGCTGCACGCGATCCCGATGCGCGCCGACACCGGCCCGATCGGCGGCGACCTCAGCCACGAATTCATCGTCCTCGCCCCGACCGGCGAGAGCGACGTCTTCTACCATTCGAACTGGGAGGCCGCGCGCGACACGACGGTCGACGCCGACGATGCGGCGGCGCTGCAGGCATATGTCGATCGGCTCAACACCGACTATGCCGCGACCGACGAAAAGCGCGACGCGGGCCTTGAGGCCGAAGCGGGCGCTGCGCTCAAGCAGTCGCGCGGGATCGAGGTCGGGCAGATCTTCTACTTCGGCACGAAATATTCGGCGGCGATGGGGCTGAGCGTCCAGGGCGCCGACGGCACCGCGATCGTCCCGCACATGGGCAGCTACGGCATCGGCGTATCGCGGCTGATGGGCGCGATCGTCGAGGCGAGCCATGACAAGGACGGCATCGTCTGGCCCGAGGCGGTCGCGCCGTACAAGGTCGCGCTGATCAACCTCCGCGCCGACGATGCGGGCTGCACGGCGGCGGCCGACGCTTTGTACGACCGGCTCAGCGCGGCGGGGGTCGAGGTGCTGTACGACGACCGCGACGAGCGCGGCGGGGCGAAGTTCGCCACCGCCGACCTGATCGGCGTGCCGTGGCAGGTCGTGATTGGGCCGAAGGGCGTTGCCGCCGGGACGGTCGAGGTCAAGCGGCGCGGGGCGGGTACGAAGGACGAGATGAGCGTCGAGGCGGCGGTGGCGAAGCTGACGTGATCACCCCTCTCCCCTTGAGGGAGAGGGACAGGTCGCGCGCTTGCGCGACCAGGGAGAGGGGGCGTTCAACCACGCCGCCTCGCCCCCTCTCCCTGGCGCTTCGCGCCTGTCCCTCCCCCTCAAGGGGGGAGGGAAGCAAGTGATCACCCGCTACGAACGCATGATCGCGTCGCGATACCTCCTGCCCGGACGCGGCGAAGGCTTCATCTTCCTCGTCGCGTCGATCTCGCTGATCGCCGTCGCGCTCGGCGTCGCGGCGCTGATCGCGGTGATGTCGGTGATGAACGGCTTTCGCGCCGAGCTGTTCGACCGCATCCTCGGGCTCAACGGCCACGCCGTGATCCAGGGCTACGGCGGGCGGCTCGCCGACTGGGCGCCGCTGTCAACCGAGGTCCGCAAGCTGCCGGGCGTGACCAAGGCGACGCCGCTGATCGAGCAGCCGCTGATGGCGAGCTTCAACGGCCGGGTCCAGGGCATCCTGCTGCGCGGCATGACGATCCCCGACCTGATGGCGACCAAGGTCATCACCTCGAACGTCAAGCACGGCAGCCTCGCCGGGCTGGTTCCCGGCACCACCACCGTCGCGATCGGCGCGCGACTCGCCGAGGCATTGGGCGCGCAGGTCGGCGACACGATCAGCCTGATCTCTCCCGACGGGCAGGTGACGCCGTTCGGCGCGGTCCCGCGGATCATCGCCTACCGCGTCGTCGCGATCTTCGAGGTCGGCATCTACGACTATGACAAGGCGTTCGTCGTCATGCCGATGGCGAACGCGCAGACGCTCCTCCGCATGGGCGATTCGGTCGGCATGATCGAGGTCGTCACCAGCGACCCCGACAAGGTCGACGCGATCCTCGCACCGATCAAGGGCCGCGTCGCGCGGTCGGGGGTGATCGCATCGTGGCGCGACACCAATGCCTCGCTGTTCGAGGCGCTCGTCGTCGAGAAGACGGTGATGTTCTGGGTCCTGTCGATCATCATCCTCGTCGCGGTGTTCAACATTTTGTCGTCGCTGATCATGCTGGTCCGCGCCAAGACCCGCGACATCGCCATATTGCGGACGATGGGCGCGACGCGGATCGCGCTGATGCGGATCTTCATGACCGTCGGCACGCTGATCGGCGGGCTTGGCATCCTGCTCGGCCTCGCGCTCGGTTTCTCGCTGCTGGCGTGGCGCGCCGAGATAGTCGCCGGGGTTTCGGCGATGACCGGCGCGCAATTGTGGGACCCGAGCGTCCGCTTCCTCACCGAGCTGCCGTCGAAGACCGACCCGGCGCAGGTCGTCGGCATTGTCGTCCTAACGCTGCTGATGAGCTTCCTCGCGACGCTGTTCCCGGCGTGGAAGGCGGCGAGCACCGACCCTGTGACTGTCTTGCGCTATGAGTAATGTCCTCCAAGTCGAGAACCTCCGCCGCAGCTTCCAGCAGGGCGGGGTGACGATCGAGGTCCTGCGCGGGGTCGACCTCAGCGTCGCGCCGGGCGAGATCGTCGCGCTGCTCGGACCATCAGGGTCGGGCAAGTCGACGATGCTCCAGGCCGTCGGGCTGCTCGAAGGCGGGTTCGAGGGCTCGATCACGATCGACGGGGTGCGCGTCGAGAAGCTGTCGCCAAGCGAGCGGACGACGGTGCGGCGCGACAAGCTCGGCTTCGTCTACCAGTTCCACCATCTGCTGCCCGACTTCTCCGCCGCCGAGAATGTCGTCCTGCCGCAGCTGATCCACGGCACCGCCACCGCCGCCGCGCGGACCCGGGCGAAGCTGCTGCTGACCGACCTCGGACTCGGCGCGCGCCTCGATCACCGCCCGGCGCAGCTATCGGGGGGCGAGCAGCAGCGCGTCGCCGTCGCCCGCGCGCTGGCGAACGAGCCGGTGCTGATCCTCGCCGACGAACCGACCGGCAACCTCGACGAGGCGACCGCCGCGAAGGTCCTTGCGGAGTTCGTCCGGCTGGTCCGCGCACGTGGCTCGGCGGCGCTGGTGGCGACGCACAACATCGCGCTGGCACGGGGCATGGACCGGGTGGTCACGCTCCACGAGGGGCGGCTGGCGGAATAGACTTTCTTTTTGGGGGGCAGGCAGATGACGGGGTTCACCGCACTCGACCGCTGGTACGATTACATGAAGGCGCACGACAAAGCGGCGCTGTGGGACCTGCTCGACCCCGACGTCGTCTTCGAAAGCCCGGTCGTCCACACCCCGCAGCGCGGCCGCGACATCACCTTCAAGTACCTCGCGAGCGCCGAGGCGACGCTCGGCGGCCCCGGCTTCCGCTACGTCGGCGAGTGGCGCAGCGCGACCGGCGTCGTCCTCGAGTTCGAGAACGTCATCGAAGGTATCCGCATCAACGGCGTCGACATCATCACCTTCGACCCGAGCGGTGAGCGGATCGTGCACTTCAAGGTGATGGTGCGCCCGTTGAAGGGCGTGAACCTGCTCCACCGCCTGATGGGCGAGGAGCTTGCGCGGCAGTCCGCCGCGACCTCGGCCGTAGACTCATAAAGCTGTCTGTCGGCTAACGCCCCACTTGTTGCCATTCAGTGCCCGTGACGAAATACTGAAGGCCGACGATCGTCGGCGGTAGCGTAAGGCTTTTGAGCACCATCATTGCTCAAGTCGCCTGTGCGGAATTGATCTACGACGACGATTGGAACCACTGGAATTTTGCGTTGGTCTGATCGTTTCTGCCGTACCATATCCGGTGCCAGGAGCGACACCGACGATGACACTCGAGCAGCTACGTATTTTCGTCGGGGTCGCCGAGCGCGAGCACATGACCCGTGCCGCCGAGGCCTTGAACGTCACCCAGTCGGCGGCGAGCGCTGCAATTGCGGCGCTCGAGGCCCGGCATGGCGTAGCGCTGTTCCACCGGATCGGCCGGCGCATCGAGCTGACCGAGGCCGGCAAGGTGTTCCTCGACGAGGCGCGGGGCGTACTCGGGCGCGCTGCGAGCGCGGAGACGGCGTTGACCGACTTCGGCGACCTCAAACGCGGCACGCTCAAGCTCGTCGCCAGCCAGACCATTGCCGGATATTGGCTGCCGTCATGGCTTGCGGCCTATCGCGCCCGCTATCCCGGTATCGTCGTCGAAGTCGCCATCGGCAACACCGACAGTGTCGCCGCTCGCGTCCACGAAGGCAGCGCCGAGCTCGGCTTCGTCGAGGGCCGGATCGACGATCCTGCGCTGGCGCATTGGGTGATCGACACCGACCGCCTCCAGCTGGTGTCGAGCCACGCCGACGGTCCGATCGACGATGCCTGGTTGCGCGCGGCAGTATGGATCATTCGCGAGAGCGGCTCGGGTACGCGATCGACCTTCGAGGCAGCACTCGGTTTGCGCGGCATCGTACCCGAAAGCCTCGATGTCGCGTTGATCCTGCCATCGAACGAAGCGGTACGGACGGCGGTCGAAGCCGGTGCGGGCGTCGCCGTCCTGTCGGCGCTTGTCGTAGCGCGGGCGGTGGCGACCGGTGCCTTGCATGCGCTGCCGCTCGAGCTGCCCGAACGGCCGTTCTTCGGACTGCGCCACAAGGAACGATATCGCAGCAAGGCCGCCGATGCCTTGCTCGACCTGATCAAAGAGGCCCGCCAATGACGCGTTCACCCATTACCGATGTCGTCGCCGGCCTGCGCCCGCTCGAGAACCTGAGCCACCCGCGCGAGATGATCCGCCAGTTCACCCCGAACTGGTTTGCAGCGACGATGGGCACCGGCATCCTGGCGCTGGCGCTGGCGGCGCTGCCCGGCGCAGGGCCGCTGCTGCACGGGATCGGCGAGGTGTTGTGGATGTTCAACATCGGGTTGTTCACGCTGTTCTCCGGCCTATACGCCGCGCGCTGGATCCTGTTCGGCCATGAGGCCCGGCGCATCTTCGGTCACAACATCGTCTCGATGTTCATAGGCACCATCCCGATGGGCCTGGCGACGATCATCAACGGCATCATCACCTTCGGCCTGCCGCGCTACGGTGCTGGCGTCATTCCCGTCGCCGAGGCCCTGTGGTGGCTCGATGTCGCGATGGCGGTCGGCTGCGGCGTCGTGATCCCGTACCTGATGTTCACCCGGCAGGAGCACAGCCTCGACCAGATGACCGCGGTGTGGCTGCTGCCCGTCGTCGCTGCCGAGGTCGCCGGGGCCAGCGGCGGTCTGCTCGCGCCACACCTCGTCGGGGCGTCGGCGCAGTTCACGGTGCTGATCACCAGCTATGTGCTGTGGGCCTATTCGGTCCCGGTGGCGTTCGGCATCCTCAGCATTCTCATCTTGCGCATGGCGCTGCACAAGCTGCCGCACGAGGGCATGGCGGCATCGAGCTGGCTCGCGCTCGGCCCGATCGGCACCGGCGCGCTCGGCATGCTGGTCATCGGTGTCGACGCCCCGGCGATCTTTGCAGCGCAAGGCATGGCCGAGATCGGGGTCATCGCCCACGGCATCGGCGTCGTCGCGGGCACGACGCTCTGGGGGTTCGGCCTGTGGTGGCTGCTGATGGCGACGCTGATCACCGTCCGCTACTTTCGCGCCGGCATCCCGTTTAACCTCGGCTGGTGGGGCTACACCTTCCCGCTCGGCGTCTATGCCGTCGCGACGCTCAAGCTCGGCCAAGTCCTGCATCTCGGCTTCTTCGACGTCTTCGGCGGCGTGCTGGTCGTCGCTCTGCTGGCAATGTGGAGCGTCGTCGCCACCAAGACGCTCTACGGCGGCTGGAAAGGCCATTTGTTCGTCTCGCCCTGCATCGCGGGCATCAACTGATCTCCGTGGCGGGAATCTGGACATCGCAGGTTGCCGTCATCGTTTCCTTATTAGGCGCCGATCTTGCGTGCCGTCCTCGAGGCACTGGAGTTCGCCATGGGGATGGCAGCTATCTACGGTCGTCGCATTGATAGCTGCCGGACTGCTCCCCGCCCCAAACTCCGCCGTTCGGGGGGCTGCAAAGCAAGCTAGCGGCCCGGTTTATGCGTTCACGACCTAGTCAGCGTCGAACTGCAGGGCACCTCTTACTCTACCCAATCCAGCCCGATATCCCTGAACACCGCGCGGTCATCCGCCCAGTCCGCCTTGACCTTCACGTGCAAAAACAAATGCACCTTGCGCCCCGTCAGCGTCGCAATATGCCCGCGCGCGGCCTCGCCGATCGCCTTGATCATCGAGCCCTTGGCGCCGAGGATGATCGCCTTCTGGCTGTCGCGCTCGACGAGGATCTGCTGGTGGATCACCGTCGATCCGTCCTTGCGGTCCTCCCACTTCTCGGTCTCGACCGTGCTCGCATACGGCAGTTCGGCGTGGAGGCGGTTGTACAGCTGTTCGCGGGTGATCTCGGCGGCCATCAGCCGTGTCGTCGCGTCGACGAGCTGGTCGGCGGGGTAGGCCCATTCGCCCTCGGGCAGCGTCGCGCCTAGTGCCGCCTTCAGTTCGGGAACGCCGTCACCGGTTTCCGCGGCGATGAAGAAGGTCTCGGCGAACTTGACCGTGGCATTGGCCTCGTTGGCGAGGTCGAGCAGGCGGGGTTTGGCGGCGATGTCGACCTTGTTGAGCGCGAGCATCTTCGGTTCGGGGCGGTCCGCAAGGCTCGCCATGATCGCCCGCGCGTCGTCCTTGAGCCCCGACTTGGCATCGACCACGAGCAGGACGACGTCGGCCCCGTGGGCGCCGTCCCACGCCGCGCGGACCATCGCCCGGTCGAGGCGGCGGCGCGGCGCGAAGATGCCGGGCGTATCGACGAGGAGCAATTGCGCCTCGCCCTCGACCGCGATCCCCATCAGCCGGGTCCGCGTCGTCTGGACTTTCGCCGAGACGATCGCGACCTTCTGCCCGACGAGCGTGTTGACGAGGGTCGACTTGCCCGCATTTGGCGCG
>NZ_JANYGL010000096.1 GCF_025362435.1 Polymorphobacter sp. | reverse complement strand
CATGGGGGTGGTCAACCTGCCGAGCGGCGCGCCGACCTTGCTCCTCACCGGGGGCGCGGCGGAAAGGCTGGCTAAACTGACCCCGGCGGGGCATAGCGCGGAAATCCATCTGACGATCACCGACGATCACCCCTGGGCGCAGGCGATCGTCCTGATCACCGCGAGGCCCGAATGAGCGAAACCCAAGCAACTGGCGCCGGGACCGTGACCCAGCCCAAGAAGAAGGTCGATTGGGCGAGCGAAATCCGCCAGCTGTTCGTCCTCGCGCTCGCGGTCCTCGCGGTCCACAGCCTCGTTGCCAAGCCGTTCTTCATCCCGTCGGAATCGATGCTGCCGACGCTGCTGACCGGCGACCGGCTGATCGTGTCGAAATACCCGTACGGCTATTCGTATCTGTCGCCGTCGCTGCCGATCCTGCCCGAGATGAAGGGTCGCCTGTTCGGCCGCTATCCCGAGCGCGGTGACATCGCGATCATCAAATCGCCGCGCGAGCATGACGACTGGATCAAGCGCGTCATCGGCCTGCCGGGCGATACCGTGCAGATGAAGAACGGTGTGCTGTGGCTCAACGGCGTCGCGGTGCCCAAGGTGCCCGAGGCGCCCGCCGACATCCGCGAGTCCGACAACACGACGTGCTCGGCACCACAGGTCGTCCAGTTCCGCTACACCCGTCCCGACGGGGTCACGATCTGCCGCTACCCGCGCTTCCGCGAGACGCTGCCGGGCGGGCGCAGCTACGACGTCCTCGACCTCGGCGAAACGGCGCAGGACAACACTCCAGCAGTGATCGTCCCCGAGGGGCACCTGTTCCTGATGGGCGACAACCGCGACAACAGCGAGGACAGCCGCTTCTCGAGCATCGTCGGCGGGCTCGACATGTTGCCGATCGAAAATCTCGTCGGACGTGCCGAGTTCCTGACCTTCTCGCTCGACGGCTCGACGACGCTGAATCCGCTGACGTGGTTCGGCGCGTTCCGGCCCGGGCGCGCCTTCGTCTCGCTCCACCCAAAGTCCGAGCCGGCCCCTCTTGCCGCCACCCCCGCTCCGTGAGGGGCGGGTCGAGCGGCCGGATAAGTTCGGCCGCATGAGCGACGACGCCCAGGTTCCGCCGAGCCCGATCGAGCTATCCGATCGCGGCCGCAGTTCGCTGCGTGACGCCGTGATCTGGCTCGGCGTTGCGTCCCTGCTGTTCCTCGCGTGGCACCTCGCCTCGTCGATATTGCTGATCCTCGCGGGCTTCGTCTTCGCCGCCGGGTTGCAGGGCGGCGAGCATTTGCTCGGCCGGGTGCTGCCGGTTCATCGCGGCATCCGGCTGGCGATCGTCGTCCTGGTGTTTGTCGCCGCCCTGTTCGGCTTCCTTTATTTCGCCGGCACCCAGCTCGCGGCGCAGTTTTCCGAGCTGCAGGCGACGCTCATGCGGCAGAGTGACCGGCTTTCGACACTTGCCCATGAATACGGCCTCAGCAGCGGCAGCGGCGGCGACCCGATCGCCCAGCTGAAGGCGCAGATCGGCAGCTCGATGGGGCGGATCATGAGCTTCATCGGCGGCGCGGCGGGTGCCCTCGGCAGCCTTGTCCTGATCGTCACCTTCGGCATCTTCATCGCCATCGACCCACGGCTGTACGAGCGCGGCGTCGAATGGCTGACCCCCGAACCCAAGCGCGCGCAGATGCGCGCGACCGTCGAGGCGATGGGCAAGATGTTGCGCCGCTGGGTCGCCGGGCGGCTCGCGCTGATGATCTTCGAGGGCACACTGATCTTCCTCGGCCTGTCGGTCGTCGGCGCGCCGCTGCCGCTCCTGCTCGGGCTCGTCGCGGGGCTGTTCGCGTTCATCCCGAACCTCGGCGCGATCGCGTCGGGGATCCTGATCGTGACGATCGGCTTTTCGGCGGGAACGACGATTGGGCTCTACACGGTCGGCGTTTATCTCGTCGTCCAGGTCGCGGACAATTTCATCAATCCGCTGATCGAGAAGCGCGCGGTCGACCTTGCTCCAGCCGTCGTCCTCGGCGCGCAGCTGTTGTTCGGGGTGCTGTTCGGCATCCTTGGCGTGACGCTCGCCGACCCGATCATCGCGCTGATCAAGGTCGCGCTGGCCCAACGCGCGGTTGCCCCCGAGCAGACGCCGCGCTAGGTCGCACGAGGTCGTCACGGGGGAGCCACGATGCGCGTTACGACTGCCACGCTGCTGGCGGCGCTGGCCCTGCTGCCAGGCACGCTACATGCCCAAGCCGCCGGGTCATCGACGGCCCCGACGACCGATAAAGGGACCGCCGACAAACCCGCTGACGCCGCCCCCGACGCCGTTCCCGAGCGCTTCGCGTTCCATGCCCAGTCGACCGTCGTCGGCCAGTACAACACCCCCTTTCACTCGCCGTACGAGGGCCCGAACAGCCTGTCGGGCGCCGGCCAGCTCCGCGAGACCTTCGACCTGACCGGCTATATCGGCGCGAGCCCGTGGCATGGCGCCGAGGTCTGGGCCAACGGCGAGGTCGACCAGGGCTTCGGGCTGCGCAACACGCTTGGTGCCGCGGGCTTCCCATCGGCCGAGGCGTATAAGGTCGGCAAGGGTACGCCGTACTTCCGGCTCCAGCGCGCCTTCGTCCGCCAGGCGATCGACCTTGGCGGCGAGGCGACGGCAACCGCTCCCGATCTCAACGTTCTTGGCGCGACGCATACTGCGAACCGCCTGACGCTGACGATCGGCAAGTTCAGCGTCGCCGACGTCTTCGACCAGAATAAATACGCCCACGATCCGCGCGGCGACTTCCTCAACTGGACCGCGGTCGACCTCGGCACGTTCGACTACGCCGCCGACGCGTGGGGCTATACCTACGGCGGCGCGGCCGAGCTTGCGATCGACAAGTGGACCGGGCGTGCCGGGCTGTTCAACCTGTCGAAGATCCCGAACAGCGTCGATCTTGAGACCAACTTCCGCCAGTTCCAGGTCATCGGCGAGATCGAGCGGCGGGTAACGATCGGCGGCCATCCCGGTGCGATCCGCCTCAACGGCTGGCTGAGCCACGGCAACTTCGCCAGCCTCGCCGACGCGATCGCCTATGGCGCGGCGCACGGGGCCGCCCCCGATCCGGTCCCCGTCCGTCGCTTCCGCGACCGCACCGGGATCGGCATCGATGCCGAGCAGGAAGTCAGCGACACCGTCGGCGTGTTCCTCCGCGCCGGGCTCGGTGACGGCCGCAGCGAGGCGGTCGAGTTCACCGACATCGACCGCAGCGTTTCGGGCGGCGTCTCGATCAAGGGCTCGGGCTGGGGACGCGACCATGACCGGATCGGCGTCGCGTTGATCGCCAACGACATCTCGGGCGAGCGGAAGCGGTACCTCGCGGCGGGCGGGCTGGGCATTTTGATCGGCGACGGCAGGCTGGTGCATGCCGGGCCGGAATTGATCGGCGAGACTTATTACGACCTTGCCGCGATCGGGCCGCTGCATTTGACGGCGGATGGGCAGCTGATCGTCAATCCGGCGTATAATCGTGACCGCGGGCCGGTGCCGGTGATGGCGCTTAGGGCGCACGCGCAGTTCTAGAGGAAGTCAGGAAGGCGCGTCGCGGCAAAGCCGCGCCGTTCGTCGGACGAGTTCGGCTGCGGCCGCAGCCGCCTCGCCGGCCGGTCTCGCGCGAGTCCGCGCGCTGCTAACGAACGCGAAGGCGTTCGCTTTGCTGCGCTCGGCCGCGCTACGACGCTACGACTTCCCCTGCACGCCGAGCAGTTCGATCCGGAAAAGCAGCACCGCGTTCGGCGGAATCACCCCACCAGCACCCTGCGCGCCATAGCCGAGTTCCGGGGGAATGGTGAAGTTATAGACCGAGCCGACCTTCATCAGCTGGACGCCTTCGGTCCAGCCGGGGATGACGCGGTTCAACGGGAACACCGCCGGCTGGCCGCGCGCGATCGACGAGTCGAACACCGTCCCGTCGAGCAGTTTGCCCTCATAATGCACGGCGACGGTGTCAGCAGCGGTCGGCGTCGGGCCGGTACCCTCGGTGACGACTTCGTACTGGAGGCCGGAAGCGGTGGTCTTCACGCCGGGTTTTCCCTTGTGAGCGCTGAGATAGGCGAGGTCGGCGGGACGCGCCGAATCGACCGCGCGCTGCGTCCCCGCCCAGACGAGGGCGGCGACGATCAGCGCGAGAACGATGGCGAAGCCGACCCACTTGCCGGCACCTTTGCCGGCAGCGGTCGCGGTCATTATTCTACCGGACGCCGTCACGCTCGGCGCGCTTGCGCTCGAGCTTGCGGGCACGGCGGACAGCGGCAGCCTTTTCGCGGGCGCGCTTTTCAGATGGCTTTTCGTAGTGGCGACGCAGCTTCATCTCGCGGTAGACGCCTTCGCGCTGCAGCTTCTTCTTGAGCGCGCGCAGCGCCTGGTCGACGTTATTGTCGCGAACAATGATCTGCAAAGCCGGTCTCTCCATTCACGCCACAGACCTCAGCATGGCCCGGACTTGTCATAGCTTAGGGTTCGCCAGCGGACAGCCCACCGGCGCGAGGCGCTGCGCTTAGCAGATGCGCCGCCACCGGACAAGCGCGTACGGGCCGCATCGCCTTTCGCGGTCCAGCGGGGTATCAGGGCGGTATGACCGACCAAGCCCCCGACGAGACCCTCGATGAAATCCGCCCGCGCCTTGTGGCGGCGATGATCCCGCATGTCGCCTTCGACGGCTGGACCGCCGCCAGCGTCGCCGCCGGCGCCGCGAGCGCGGGGATCGACCCCGATATCGCCCGCCTCGTCTTCCCCCGGGGCGCGGCGCAGATGGTCGACGCCTATACCGCCTTCGCCAACACGCGGATGACCGCCGCGCTGACCGGCATCGGCAAAATGAAGGTCCGCGAGCGCATCACCTTCGCCGTCCGCACTCGGCTCGAACAGGCCGAAAACGAGCGCGAAACCGTCCGCCGCACCGTCGCGATCTTCGCGCTCCACCCCGCCCTCAGCGCCAAGTCGACGTGGCGTACCGCCGACGCGATCTGGCGCGCCTGCGGCGATACCGCGACCGACTTCAACCATTATTCGAAGCGCGCGATCCTCGGCGGCGTCTATGCCGCGACCTTGCTCTACTGGCTCGGCGACGAGAGCGACGGCCGCGCCGACACGTGGGGCTTTCTCGACCGCCGCATCGCCGGAATCATGACCTTCGAGAAGACCAAGGCGCGGCTGACGTCGCAAACCGGCAACCGCCCGAGCATCGCGCAAATCCTCGGACGCCTGCGCTACCCGGCGGTCTGACTTTTACTGAACGCCCGGCTCGCCGAGGTGAGCTGCCTTCCACTCCATCGACATATGGATGCGCGTCCGCCCCGATGGGTGGTCGAAGAATACCTCCTCCTCGAGCGCGGTCGGTTCGAGCTTGCGATACTCGCCGAGGCGGAGCGCCATGCGTGCGAAGCCGTCGGGGGCGCGTGACGCATTGATCCCGAAATAGTCCGCCTGCGACTCGTGGAAGCGCGTCAGAGAATTGGTCACCGGGGTCAGGACGAGGAAGAACAGCGTCAGCACGACGACCGCGACTGCGACCGCCGCCGGATCGGTCGTCCCCCTCACCCCCCAGCCCGGGTTGCGCGCGATCAGCGCCGGGACAACCGCCTGGACGGTCGCGAAGCCGGCGATGATGATCGCCCCGAAGCCGACCATCAGCGAGATCGAATGGTTGAGGACGTAGTGCCCGGTCTCGTGCCCCATCACCGACAGCGCCCCGGCGTCGTCGTGGAGGTTGAGCAGGTTATCGTTGAGTGCGACGCGCGTCGTCGGCCCAAAGCCGGAGACGTTCGCCGACACCCGCTTCGTCTGCCGCGACGCATCGACGACGAGCACCTGCGTGACGGGGACGCCGTTGCCCTGCGCGAGCTTGAGGATCGACGTCCGCAACGGCGAGTCGCCCATCGGCGTGTATTTGTTGAACAATGGCTCGATCAGGACCGGCGCGAGGGTCAGCAGGAACGCCATGACCACCAATGAAAAACCGCCCGCATACAGCCACCAACGTTGCGGCGACCGCCGCACCCCGGCCATGATTGCCATGACGATGAGCGCGGTGACCGGTACGCTGATCGCGAAACCCTTCGCCTGGTCGCCGAACCATTGGACAAAATTCTGGTTTGACATGCCGTACTGATGTTCACGGACAAAATCGGTGTAGATCGTCCACGGCAGCGTCGCCAGCGACGTCACCGCGAGAAAGACGAGCGCCCAGACGAACGCTGCCAGCCAACGACGGCCGCCCGTGACCGTGCTGCTCCAGCCCGACAGCCGCGCTGCCCAGCCGAACCGCAGGAAAGCCCACGCCACCCCGGCTCCGACGACGGCATTCCACAACAGCAGCCAGTAACCGCCCTCGAAATACGCATCGGACCGCGCCCGCGCCGCGCCGCTGAACGTCGCCAGATAGGCGCGGGTAGCGGCGTCGGGATCGAACGAGGCGGCCATGGCAGCGTTGGCTGCAGCGGCGATCAACATGTCAGCTTCCCCCAGTGTTCTAGAAGTCTAACACAGCCGAACTATGGTACAAGCCCTACAGTCGGTAGTGCGCGCCGACCGACAGCGTGTAGTGCGGGGTCAGCTGGTAGCCGCCGACGCGCTGGTACACCGGCACCTGGACGATCGTGTAGATTGCCGCGCGCCGTCCGACCGCGACGGTGACCCCCGGCGCGACCGAGACGAATTCGCCGCCGCTGTTCTCGCGGTCGGCGTTGACCCCGTGGTCGCGCTCGGCGAGGCGCGCGTTGACCTGGACCTGCGGCGTGATTCCGCTCCAGCCGGTGAAGTGCAGCCCCGCCGACGCGGTTCCGGCGATCCCCGGGCGGTAGAGGTCGCGATTGTCGAGCGGCAGCGTCGCCTGCGCCTGGAGGACGAAGTCGAACCCGCGTGCGAGGTGGCCGAAATGATACGCCCCGACGACCGCGTCGATCGTTCCCGTCCCCGGCTGGAGGCCGCGATCGGTCGCCTCGCCGGTCGACGGCCCGGCAATGAACGCCTCGCGGAAGCTGCCGGTCGGAAGCTTGAGACCGAACTGGATGCCGGTGATCCCGGGACCGCCGAACCCCTGCCAGCGTCCGGTGACGCGGATGTCGCCGAGCCCGCCGGTCCGCGACGAACTCGGCTCGGTGTCGCCGGGCGAGACCGTCAGATGCGGGCGATCGACGAGCGGGACCTGGACATCGACGCCCCACACCGGGTCGAACTGGCGGTCGAGGATCGCGGTGACATAATGGTTGTAGGTGTAGCGCTCGATCTCGCGATCGGCGGGCAATGCGACAGCGCTGCCGTCGATGACGCCGCGACCGGCGCGAAGCTGGGTCTGGGGAACATCGTCATAGCGCAGGTCGAGTGTCGTCCCGGGCTGGGCGACAAGACCCTGGCTTAACCATTCGGAGGTCAGGTTGCAGCCGCAGCTCGAGCAGGCGAGCGCCGGAGCGGATGCAGTGAGGCACAGCAGGGCGAGCCCTGCGGCGGAAGATTTGATCATGGATGTAGCTTTCGCTCACGGCGATCCCGCGCGGCGATCGCGAGTCGGGCATCGTCGAATGTCGGAGGATCGCGGCTCAAGCCGCGGGCGTCACGCTGAGCGTGAAGCCGGAGGTCCGCGCGGCGGGGGCCGGAGATAGTCGACGTGAAGTACCGGCAGCGGCGCGCGGTCGATTTGCTCGACCGCAACGACCTGCACTATTGGCGCCACGAGCAACGGCGGCGCGGCGGCGTCGATCGCGATGGCGATGCCGGAGAAGCCGCACGGCGCCTCGGACTTGCCCTCGGGCTTGGGCGCATGGCCCGGCTGGGTGACGCTGACCGCGCCGTGGCCGGTACACAGGGTGAACACGGTACGACCGCCGTCGCGAATTGGCATGAAGCCCGGCGGCACGAGGATCTGGACGCCGAGTGCGATCAGCGCGATCGCCAGCGTCAGCCACGCCTGCGCGCGCAACAAGGATCGGACCCGATTCACCGGCGCGACGTACCGCCTCCGTAACGCCGTGTCGACGCGGCAGGGCGCCGCTTGCGACCAACCGCAAGCGCCCCCTTTCCAAACCGTGCGCTTACCGCTAATCGTTCGCAATCGCGGGTAGCATCGACGGCTACTTCAGGATTCGACGGCATGACCCGACGCCCATGACTAAACGGCTGCACATCGAGGACCTTCGCCGCGGCGAGATCGCGACGATCGTCGCGATCTCGCCGCGGCGAAGGTCCTCGATGTGCAGCCGTTTAGTCATGGGCGTCGGGTCATGCCGTCGAATCCTGAAGTAGCCGTCGATGCTACCCGCGATTGCGAACGATTAGCGGTAAGCGCACGGTTTGGAAAGGGGGCGCTTGCGGTTGGTCGCAAGCGGCGCCCTGCCGCGTCGACACGGCGTTACGGAGGCGGTACGTCGCGCCGGTGAATCGGGTCCGATCCTTGTTGCGCGCGCAGGCGTGGCTGACGCTGGCGATCGCGCTGATCGCACTCGGCGTCCAGATCCTCGTGCCGCCGGGCTTCATGCCAATTCGCGACGGCGGTCGTACCGTGTTCACCCTGTGTACCGGCCACGGCGCGGTCAGCGTCACCCAGCCGGGCCATGCGCCCAAGCCCGAGGGCAAGTCCGAGGCGCCGTGCGGCTTCTCCGGCATCGCCATCGCGATCGACGCCGCCGCGCCGCCGTTGCTCGTGGCGCCAATAGTGCAGGTCGTTGCGGTCGAGCAAATCGACCGCGCGCCGCTGCCGGTACTTCACGTCGACTATCTCCGGCCCCCGCCGCGCGGACCTCCGGCTTCACGCTCAGCGTGACGCCCGCGGCTTGAGCCGCGATCCTCCGACATTCGACGATGCCCGACTCGCGATCGCCGCGCGGGATCGCCGTGAGCGAAAGCTACATCCATGATCAAATCTTCCGCCGCAGGGCTCGCCCTGCTGTGCCTCACTGCATCCGCTCCGGCGCTCGCCTGCTCGAGCTGCGGCTGCAACCTGACCTCCGAATGGTTAAGCCAGGGTCTTGTCGCCCAGCCCGGGACGACACTCGACCTGCGCTATGACGATGTTCCCCAGACCCAGCTTCGCGCCGGTCGCGGCGTCATCGACGGCAGCGCTGTCGCATTGCCCGCCGATCGCGAGATCGAGCGCTACACCTACAACCATTATGTCACCGCGATCCTCGACCGCCAGTTCGACCCGGTGTGGGGCGTCGATGTCCAGGTCCCGCTCGTCGATCGCCCGCATCTGACGGTCTCGCCCGGCGACACCGAGCCGAGTTCGTCGCGGACCGGCGGGCTCGGCGACATCCGCGTCACCGGACGCTGGCAGGGGTTCGGCGGTCCCGGGATCACCGGCATCCAGTTCGGTCTCAAGCTTCCGACCGGCAGCTTCCGCGAGGCGTTCATTGCCGGGCCGTCGACCGGCGAGGCGACCGATCGCGGCCTCCAGCCGGGGACGGGAACGATCGACGCGGTCGTCGGGGCGTATCATTTCGGCCACCTCGCACGCGGGTTCGACTTCGTCCTCCAGGCGCAGGCGACGCTGCCGCTCGACAATCGCGACCTCTACCGCCCGGGGATCGCCGGAACCGCGTCGGCGGGGCTGCACTTCACCGGCTGGAGCGGAATCACGCCGCAGGTCCAGGTCAACGCGCGCCTCGCCGAGCGCGACCACGGGGTCAACGCCGACCGCGAGAACAGCGGCGGCGAATTCGTCTCGGTCGCGCCGGGGGTCACCGTCGCGGTCGGACGGCGCGCGGCAATCTACACGATCGTCCAGGTGCCGGTGTACCAGCGCGTCGGCGGCTACCAGCTGACCCCGCACTACACGCTGTCGGTCGGCGCGCACTACCGACTGTAGGGCTTGTACCATAGTTCGGCTGTGTTAGACTTCTAGAACACTGGGGGAAGCTGACATGTTGATCGCCGCTGCAGCCAACGCTGCCATGGCCGCCTCGTTCGATCCCGACGCCGCTACCCGCGCCTATCTGGCGACGTTCAGCGGCGCGGCGCGGGCGCGGTCCGATGCGTATTTCGAGGGCGGTTACTGGCTGCTGTTGTGGAATGCCGTCGTCGGAGCCGGGGTGGCGTGGGCTTTCCTGCGGTTCGGCTGGGCAGCGCGGCTGTCGGGCTGGAGCAGCACGGTCACGGGCGGCCGTCGTTGGCTGGCAGCGTTCGTCTGGGCGCTCGTCTTTCTCGCGGTGACGTCGCTGGCGACGCTGCCGTGGACGATCTACACCGATTTTGTCCGTGAACATCAGTACGGCATGTCAAACCAGAATTTTGTCCAATGGTTCGGCGACCAGGCGAAGGGTTTCGCGATCAGCGTACCGGTCACCGCGCTCATCGTCATGGCAATCATGGCCGGGGTGCGGCGGTCGCCGCAACGTTGGTGGCTGTATGCGGGCGGTTTTTCATTGGTGGTCATGGCGTTCCTGCTGACCCTCGCGCCGGTCCTGATCGAGCCATTGTTCAACAAATACACGCCGATGGGCGACTCGCCGTTGCGGACGTCGATCCTCAAGCTCGCGCAGGGCAACGGCGTCCCCGTCACGCAGGTGCTCGTCGTCGATGCGTCGCGGCAGACGAAGCGGGTGTCGGCGAACGTCTCCGGCTTTGGGCCGACGACGCGCGTCGCACTCAACGATAACCTGCTCAACCTCCACGACGACGCCGGGGCGCTGTCGGTGATGGGGCACGAGACCGGGCACTACGTCCTCAACCATTCGATCTCGCTGATGGTCGGCTTCGGGGCGATCATCATCGCCGGCTTCGCGACCGTCCAGGCGGTTGTCCCGGCGCTGATCGCGCGCAACCCGGGCTGGGGGGTGAGGGGGACGACCGATCCGGCGGCGGTCGCAGTCGCGGTCGTCGTGCTGACGCTGTTCTTCCTCGTCCTGACCCCGGTGACCAATTCTCTGACGCGCTTCCACGAGTCGCAGGCGGACTATTTCGGGATCAATGCGTCACGCGCCCCCGACGGCTTCGCACGCATGGCGCTCCGCCTCGGCGAGTATCGCAAGCTCGAACCGACCGCGCTCGAGGAGGAGGTATTCTTCGACCACCCATCGGGGCGGACGCGCATCCATATGTCGATGGAGTGGAAGGCAGCTCACCTCGGCGAGCCGGGCGTTCAGTAAAAGTCAGACCGCCGGGTAGCGCAGGCGTCCGAGGATTTGCGCGATGCTCGGGCGGTTGCCGGTTTGCGACGTCAGCCGCGCCTTGGTCTTCTCGAAGGTCATGATTCCGGCGATGCGGCGGTCGAGAAAGCCCCACGTGTCGGCGCGGCCGTCGCTCTCGTCGCCGAGCCAGTAGAGCAAGGTCGCGGCATAGACGCCGCCGAGGATCGCGCGCTTCGAATAATGGTTGAAGTCGGTCGCGGTATCGCCGCAGGCGCGCCAGATCGCGTCGGCGGTACGCCACGTCGACTTGGCGCTGAGGGCGGGGTGGAGCGCGAAGATCGCGACGGTGCGGCGGACGGTTTCGCGCTCGTTTTCGGCCTGTTCGAGCCGAGTGCGGACGGCGAAGGTGATGCGCTCGCGGACCTTCATTTTGCCGATGCCGGTCAGCGCGGCGGTCATCCGCGTGTTGGCGAAGGCGGTATAGGCGTCGACCATCTGCGCCGCGCCCCGGGGGAAGACGAGGCGGGCGATATCGGGGTCGATCCCCGCGCTCGCGGCGCCGGCGGCGACGCTGGCGGCGGTCCAGCCGTCGAAGGCGACATGCGGGATCATCGCCGCCACAAGGCGCGGGCGGATTTCATCGAGGGTCTCGTCGGGGGCTTGGTCGGTCATACCGCCCTGATACCCCGCTGGACCGCGAAAGGCGATGCGGCCCGTACGCGCTTGTCCGGTGGCGGCGCATCTGCTAAGCGCAGCGCCTCGCGCCGGTGGGCTGTCCGCTGGCGAACCCTAAGCTATGACAAGTCCGGGCCATGCTGAGGTCTGTGGCGTGAATGGAGAGACCGGCTTTGCAGATCATTGTTCGCGACAATAACGTCGACCAGGCGCTGCGCGCGCTCAAGAAGAAGCTGCAGCGCGAAGGCGTCTACCGCGAGATGAAGCTGCGTCGCCACTACGAAAAGCCATCTGAAAAGCGCGCCCGCGAAAAGGCTGCCGCTGTCCGCCGTGCCCGCAAGCTCGAGCGCAAGCGCGCCGAGCGTGACGGCGTCCGGTAGAATAATGACCGCGACCGCTGCCGGCAAAGGTGCCGGCAAGTGGGTCGGCTTCGCCATCGTTCTCGCGCTGATCGTCGCCGCCCTCGTCTGGGCGGGGACGCAGCGCGCGGTCGATTCGGCGCGTCCCGCCGACCTCGCCTATCTCAGCGCTCACAAGGGAAAACCCGGCGTGAAGACCACCGCTTCCGGCCTCCAGTACGAAGTCGTCACCGAGGGTACCGGCCCGACGCCGACCGCTGCTGACACCGTCGCCGTGCATTATGAGGGCAAACTGCTCGACGGGACGGTGTTCGACTCGTCGATCGCGCGCGGCCAGCCGGCGGTGTTCCCGTTGAACCGCGTCATCCCCGGCTGGACCGAAGGCGTCCAGCTGATGAAGGTCGGCTCGGTCTATAACTTCACCATTCCCCCGGAACTCGGCTATGGCGCGCAGGGTGCTGGTGGGGTGATTCCGCCGAACGCGGTGCTGCTTTTCCGGATCGAACTGCTCGGCGTGCAGGGGAAGTCGTAGCGTCGTAGCGCGGCCGAGCGCAGCAAAGCGAACGCCTTCGCGTTCGTTAGCAGCGCGCGGACTCGCGCGAGACCGGCCGGCGAGGCGGCTGCGGCCGCAGCCGAACTCGTCCGACGAACGGCGCGGCTTTGCCGCGACGCGCCTTCCTGACTTCCTCTAGAACTGCGCGTGCGCCCTAAGCGCCATCACCGGCACCGGCCCGCGGTCACGATTATACGCCGGATTGACGATCAGCTGCCCATCCGCCGTCAAATGCAGCGGCCCGATCGCGGCAAGGTCGTAATAAGTCTCGCCGATCAATTCCGGCCCGGCATGCACCAGCCTGCCGTCGCCGATCAAAATGCCCAGCCCGCCCGCCGCGAGGTACCGCTTCCGCTCGCCCGAGATGTCGTTGGCGATCAACGCGACGCCGATCCGGTCATGGTCGCGTCCCCAGCCCGAGCCCTTGATCGAGACGCCGCCCGAAACGCTGCGGTCGATGTCGGTGAACTCGACCGCCTCGCTGCGGCCGTCACCGAGCCCGGCGCGGAGGAACACGCCGACGGTGTCGCTGACTTCCTGCTCGGCATCGATGCCGATCCCGGTGCGGTCGCGGAAGCGACGGACGGGGACCGGATCGGGGGCGGCCCCGTGCGCCGCGCCATAGGCGATCGCGTCGGCGAGGCTGGCGAAGTTGCCGTGGCTCAGCCAGCCGTTGAGGCGGATCGCACCGGGATGGCCGCCGATCGTTACCCGCCGCTCGATCTCGCCGATGACCTGGAACTGGCGGAAGTTGGTCTCAAGATCGACGCTGTTCGGGATCTTCGACAGGTTGAACAGCCCGGCACGCCCGGTCCACTTGTCGATCGCAAGCTCGGCCGCGCCGCCGTAGGTATAGCCCCACGCGTCGGCGGCGTAGTCGAACGTGCCGAGGTCGACCGCGGTCCAGTTGAGGAAGTCGCCGCGCGGATCGTGGGCGTATTTATTCTGGTCGAAGACGTCGGCGACGCTGAACTTGCCGATCGTCAGCGTCAGGCGGTTCGCAGTATGCGTCGCGCCAAGAACGTTGAGATCGGGAGCGGTTGCCGTCGCCTCGCCGCCAAGGTCGATCGCCTGGCGGACGAAGGCGCGCTGGAGCCGGAAGTACGGCGTACCCTTGCCGACCTTATACGCCTCGGCCGATGGGAAGCCCGCGGCACCAAGCGTGTTGCGCAGCCCGAAGCCCTGGTCGACCTCGCCGTTGGCCCAGACCTCGGCGCCATGCCACGGGCTCGCGCCGATATAGCCGGTCAGGTCGAAGGTCTCGCGGAGCTGGCCGGCGCCCGACAGGCTGTTCGGGCCCTCGTACGGCGAGTGAAAGGGGGTGTTGTACTGGCCGACGACGGTCGACTGGGCATGGAACGCGAAGCGCTCGGGAACGGCGTCGGGGGCGGCGTCAGCGGGTTTGTCGGCGGTCCCTTTATCGGTCGTCGGGGCCGTCGATGACCCGGCGGCTTGGGCATGTAGCGTGCCTGGCAGCAGGGCCAGCGCCGCCAGCAGCGTGGCAGTCGTAACGCGCATCGTGGCTCCCCCGTGACGACCTCGTGCGACCTAGCGCGGCGTCTGCTCGGGGGCAACCGCGCGTTGGGCCAGCGCGACCTTGATCAGCGCGATGATCGGGTCGGCGAGCGTCACGCCAAGGATGCCGAACAGCACCCCGAACAACAGCTGCGCGCCGAGGACGACGGCTGGAGCAAGGTCGACCGCGCGCTTCTCGATCAGCGGATTGATGAAATTGTCCGCGACCTGGACGACGAGATAAACGCCGACCGTGTAGAGCCCAATCGTCGTTCCCGCCGAAAAGCCGATCGTCACGATCAGGATCCCCGACGCGATCGCGCCGAGGTTCGGGATGAACGCGAACAGCCCCGCGACGAGCCCGAGCAGGAGCGGCAGCGGCGCGCCGACGACCGACAGGCCGAGGAAGATCAGTGTGCCCTCGAAGATCATCAGCGCGAGCCGCCCGGCGACCCAGCGGCGCAACATCTTGCCCATCGCCTCGACGGTCGCGCGCATCTGCGCGCGCTTGGGTTCGGGGGTCAGCCATTCGACGCCGCGCTCGTACAGCCGTGGGTCGATGGCGATGAAGATGCCGAAGGTGACGATCAGGACAAGGCTGCCGAGGGCACCCGCCGCGCCGCCGATGAAGCTCATGATCCGCCCCATCGAGCTGCCGATCTGCGCCTTCAGCTGGGCGATCGGGTCGCCGCCGCTGCCGCTGCTGAGGCCGTATTCATGGGCAAGTGTCGAAAGCCGGTCACTCTGCCGCATGAGCGTCGCCTGCAGCTCGGAAAACTGCGCCGCGAGCTGGGTGCCGGCGAAATAAAGGAAGCCGAACAGGGCGGCGACAAACACCAGGACGACGATCGCCAGCCGGATGCCGCGATGAACCGGCAGCACCCGGCCGAGCAAATGCTCGCCGCCCTGCAACCCGGCGGCGAAGACGAAGCCCGCGAGGATCAGCAATATCGACGAGGCGAGGTGCCACGCGAGGAACAGCAGGGACGCAACGCCGAGCCAGATCACGGCGTCACGCAGCGAACTGCGGCCGCGATCGGATAGCTCGATCGGGCTCGGCGGAACCTGGGCGTCGTCGCTCATGCGGCCGAACTTATCCGGCCGCTCGACCCGCCCCTCACGGAGCGGGGGTGGCGGCAAGAGGGGCCGGCTCGGACTTTGGGTGGAGCGAGACGAAGGCGCGCCCGGGCCGGAACGCGCCGAACCACGTCAGCGGATTCAGCGTCGTCGAGCCGTCGAGCGAGAAGGTCAGGAACTCGGCACGTCCGACGAGATTTTCGATCGGCAACATGTCGAGCCCGCCGACGATGCTCGAGAAGCGGCTGTCCTCGCTGTTGTCGCGGTTGTCGCCCATCAGGAACAGGTGCCCCTCGGGGACGATCACTGCTGGAGTGTTGTCCTGCGCCGTTTCGCCGAGGTCGAGGACGTCGTAGCTGCGCCCGCCCGGCAGCGTCTCGCGGAAGCGCGGGTAGCGGCAGATCGTGACCCCGTCGGGACGGGTGTAGCGGAACTGGACGACCTGTGGTGCCGAGCACGTCGTGTTGTCGGACTCGCGGATGTCGGCGGGCGCCTCGGGCACCTTGGGCACCGCGACGCCGTTGAGCCACAGCACACCGTTCTTCATCTGCACGGTATCGCCCGGCAGGCCGATGACGCGCTTGATCCAGTCGTCATGCTCGCGCGGCGATTTGATGATCGCGATGTCACCGCGCTCGGGATAGCGGCCGAACAGGCGACCCTTCATCTCGGGCAGGATCGGCAGCGACGGCGACAGATACGAATAGCCGTACGGGTATTTCGACACGATCAGCCGGTCGCCGGTCAGCAGCGTCGGCAGCATCGATTCCGACGGGATGAAGAACGGCTTGGCAACGAGGCTGTGGACCGCGAGGACCGCGAGCGCGAGGACGAACAGCTGGCGGATTTCGCTCGCCCAATCGACCTTCTTCTTGGGCTGGGTCACGGTCCCGGCGCCAGTTGCTTGGGTTTCGCTCATTCGGGCCTCGCGGTGATCAGGACGATCGCCTGCGCCCAGGGGTGATCGTCGGTGATCGTCAGATGGATTTCCGCGCTATGCCCCGCCGGGGTCAGTTTAGCCAGCCTTTCCGCCGCGCCCCCGGTGAGGAGCAAGGTCGGCGCGCCGCTCGGCAGGTTGACCACCCCCATG
>NZ_JANYGL010000044.1 GCF_025362435.1 Polymorphobacter sp. | reverse complement strand
GCTTCATCCTCCCCGCCTACGGCTTCATCGTCGCCCGTTCGTGGCCCAGCCGCGCCGCCATCGCCGCCTTGCTGTGCGCCGCCGCCGGGATCGGCCTGCTCCTCGGACGGAGCGCCGACGTCTCGGGAACGCACCTCCTCGGCGACGTGATCTGCATCGCCGCCGGAGGCTTCTACGCCGCCTATTTCATCGTCGTCGACCGGGTCCGGGCGCAGGTAGCGCCACTAACGCTTCTAGCGATGGCGACGGGCTTCGGGGCCATGGCCCTGCTCCCGGCGGCGCTGGCGATGACCACTCCTGGGGCCGGGTTCTGGCCGCACGACTGGACGCCGTTGATTTTGCTCGCGCTCGGCAGCCAGGTCCTCGGCCAAGGGCTGATCATCTTCGCGATGGGCTATCTGCCGCCGCTCGCCATCGGGCTGACGTTGCTCGTTCAGCCGGCGATCTCGGCGACGATCGGCGCGCTGCGCTTCGGCGAGGGAGTCAGCCAGATGGACGCGCTTGGCATGGCGCTGGTGGCAACGGCGCTGGTGCTCGTCCGCCTGCCGTCACGGCGGGCGGCGACGACCTAGCCCGAGGTCAGAATATTCGCTTCGGCGTGCTGAACACGCGAGTCACCTCGGGCTCAAAGCTGGCAAGGCTGTCGGCGGGGAAGTCGGGATCGAACGCTGGCGCGTCCCACTCGTCGACCAGCTTCTCGGCAAAACCGAACCACGGCTCGTTGCGGAAGTCGTCGCGCATCGTCGGCGATTGTCCCATGTATTCATAGTAATAGCGGCCCTGGAAAGCTTGGTGGTGCTTGACCGCGTGGTAGATGTCCTCGCGGACATAGGGCTTGAGAATTTCAGCGGCGATCGCGCCGTGGTTGGGGATGCTCATCAGCTTGCCGAGGTCGTGGCACAGCGCCGCGACGACCTCCTCGTCAGGCGCCCCGGCACGCCGTGCCAGCGTCGCCGCCATCAGGCTGTGGCGAAGCTGCGACGCGGCGAAGCCGACCTCGATCGCATCGAGGCGGGCGAGCGACTCCATGATCTGGCGGGGTGCGGCGGACTTCTGATGAATGCCATGTTCGCGGCCGATATGGCCCCAATCCTCGACAGTTCCCTCGACCATATTCGTGAACATCGGAAATGCTCCTCAGCCAGAACGCCTTATACCGCAGGTGCCGAATAGATGTGACTGGTTTCTGCGAATAGCTGGCGGTAATGTTGCCGCAGAGCGACCTTGTCGATCTTCGCGCTGCCGAGCTTGGGCAATGGTTCGTCGCTGAACCAGATGTGCGCAGGGACCTTGAACGAGGCGAGGTCGCGCGCGACGAACTGGGTCAGCGCCTCCGCCTCGAGCGCCGCGCCGGGCTTGGGATAGACCACCGCGCCGACGAGCTCGCCGAGGCGGTCGTCAGGTAAGCCGAAGACGCTCGCCTCGGCCACCGCCGGGTGGGCGTAGAGCGCCGCCTCGACCTCCTGGCAGCTGATGTTCTCACCGCCGCGGATGATGATGTCCTTCTTGCGGTCGACGATGAACAGGTACGCGTCGGGGTCGAGATAGCCGAGGTCGCCGGTGCGGAACCACCCGCCTGCCATGAACGCCGCCGCAGTCGCTTCCGGATTGCGCCAATAACCGCGGACGTTGGCGGCAGACTTGATGCAGATTTCGCCAGTCGTGCCAGCGGGTTGCGCCACCATGTCGTCGTCGAAGATGCCGATCTCGACGAGCGGGGCGGCGGCGCGTCCGGTCGACGCCGGCTTGGCGAGGTAGTTGTCGCGGTAGATGCCCGCGCCGACGCCGTTGGTCTCGGTCAGGCCATAGCCCTGGACCGGGTGCTTGCCGGGGAAGGTATGCTCGAGCCGGTCGACGTGCTCGGGCGGACGAGGGGCACCGCCGCTGGCGATATCGACGAGGCTCGACAGGTCGTACTTGTTGCGGTCGGGATGGTTCATCAGCTCGAGGCTCATCGTCGGGACGCCGACGAAGTACGTCGCCTTCTCCTCGGCGATCATCCGCAGCGCCTCGCCCGCGTCCCATTTGTGCATGATCACCATCTTCCGCCCGATCGCGATTGACACGAGCAGCACCGGCACCGACCCGGTGATGTGGAACAGCGGGACGTTGAGCAGCATCACCTGCTGCTCGGGCGCCGGTGCCCCCGACGCGGCGGTCAGGCTGAGCAGCGCCAGCCCGGTGACGAGATAGTTGAGCGACCCCGAGACGATCGCGCGCTGGGTCGACACCGCGCCCTTGGGCATGCCCGTCGAACCGCTCGTGTACATGATCGTCGCATCATCCTCGGGCGACACCGGCGGCAGGTACCACGGCGCATCGGCGGCGGCGGCGATCGCGTCGTCGAGCCGCGACAGGCCGAGTCCCGCGGCGACCTCCGCCGAGGTGCGGACCGTCAGGACCGGCACGGTGAAGCCGGGCAGCGCCGCGAGCCGCCGGGCGCGCTCCTCATCGGCAATGACCAGCCGCGTGCCGCTGTGGGCAACGCCGAAGGCGAGTTCCTCGCCCTTCCACCACGCATTCATCGGCACCGCGACGGCGCCGAGGATGTGGATGCCGCAGAAGCTCGTAATCCATTCGGGGTAGTTGCGCATCGCCACGGCGACGCGGTCGCCCTTGGCGATGCCCCGGGCCTGAAGGACGGCGGCGACCTTCTGCGCCTGCGCGTAGATTTCGGCAAAGGTGTAGCGCTCGTCGCGATAGACGAGGAACTCCTTGGTCGCGTTGGCGGCGAAGAAGAACGCGAGATAATCGCGCATGTTCGCCGGCGCGTT
>NZ_JANYGL010000160.1 GCF_025362435.1 Polymorphobacter sp. | reverse complement strand
ATCGCAAGGGCGACGGTCCCCCTCCCCCGCAAGGGCGAGGGAGGAGTAAGACAGATGACCGACGTCAATTTCTACCAGCTCGCGGCGAAACCGCTCGACGCCGTCCTGCCGCGCCTCCTCGAAAAGGCGGTCGCGGCAGGCTATCGCGCGGTCGTCCGTGCTGCCGACCCGGCGCTTCTGGCACGCCTCGACGCGGCGCTATGGACCTATGATCCGGCGTCGTTCCTGCCGCACGCCGTCGACGGGCCGTCCGCCGCCGCGCAGCCAATCCTGCTGACGAGCGGGGAGGGCGCGGCGAACGATGCCGACCTGCTCGTCGTCGTCGACGGCGTCATGCCCGGTGAGCTGACCGCCTACCGCCGCGCGCTCTATTTGTTCGACGGTGCCGACGATGCCGCGCTTGGGCTTGCCCGCCGCCACTGGAAAGCGATCCGCGAGCTCGACGGCGTCACCCCGGTCTATTGGCGCGAAACCGAACGCGGCGGTTGGGAAAAGGCCGCCTAACTTGCCATTCGCGGCGTGCGCCGATATGGCGGCGGCGCTTTCCCCTGAAATTATCAGCTCTCCCGGAGACCCAATGGCCACCGAACGCACGTTCTCGATCGTCAAGCCCGACGCCACCCGCCGCAACCTGACCGGCGCGGTCAACGCGATGATCGAGGCCGCCGGCCTGCGGATCGTCGCGCAGAAGCGCCTCCAGCTGACCCAGGCGCAGGCCGAGGGCTTCTACGCCGTCCACCGTGAGCGCGGCTTTTTCGGCGAACTCGTTAACTTTATGATCTCCGGCCCGGTCGTCGTCCAGGTCCTCGAGGGCGACAACGCCGTCCTTGCCTATCGCGACATCATGGGCGCGACCAACCCGGCGAACGCCGCCGACGGCACGATCCGCAAGGTCCACGCCGAAAGCATCGAGGCGAACACCGTCCACGGCTCGGACAGCGCCGAAAACGCCGCGATCGAGATCGCCTACTTCTTCGCCCAGACTGAAATCACCGGCTGATCTTGTCTCGCCGGGCTGCTCCGGTCTGGCGAGCCAGTTCGACATCGAAAGCCTTGGAGGCGTCGGCGACGATGTGTCCAAGGCTTTTCGGTGCGATAAAGGCATCGACATCGCCGACGTCGCGGCGGACGCGGCGTTCGAGGACGTCGGCGATATCCGGATGGGCAGGCAGGACGACGTCGGCCTTCAGCGCGGCGAGGCGGACGAACGATCGCCGGAAATCGGCGACGATCCCCGGATAGCCGGAGTTGCCGATAAGCGCGTTCCCGGCGACGGTCAGGCTGCACGCAAAGACGACGCGCAGCGGCCGCCCGCGCTCGACCGCGGTCATCGTCCACGTCGTGCACCCCGGCGTGTGGCCAGGGGTAATGACTGGCGTCATCGCGACACCGCCGAGGCGGACGAGTTCGCCGTCGACCAGCACGCGATCGACCTTGACGGGCGGGAAGCGGACGACGCCGTAATCGACGACGCTCGGTGGCGTGCCGCTTTCGAGTGCACCGCGGTCGCCAGCACTTGCCAGCATTGTCGCCCCGGTATCGTGC
Source organism: Polymorphobacter sp. (assembly GCF_025362435.1). Lineage (GTDB taxonomy): Bacteria > Pseudomonadota > Alphaproteobacteria > Sphingomonadales > Sphingomonadaceae > Polymorphobacter_B. The sequence continues at coordinate 1,081 of NZ_JANYGL010000160.1, read as the reverse complement.
TTGAGGCGGGCGAGACCGGCGGCGTGGTCGAAATGCGCGTGACTGTTGAGCAGGAAGCGAACATCGCGCAGCCGGAAGCCTAGCGAAACGATGTTCGCCTCGATCTGGGGGACGTTCCCTTCGAGCGTTCCGTCGAGCAGGATCAACGCGCCTGGCGACGCGATCAGATACGCCGCGAGCCCCTTGGTGCCGACGTAGTAGATCGTCCCGACAACGCGGAACGGCGGCATCGGCTCGGACCACGACGGCGCATCCGGCGTCTTGGCAAATCCGGCGAGCAACAGCGCGAGCAGGACGAGCGGCAGCCGCATCGTCAAATCGGCAGCATTGCGAGGCGCTTCGGTGCGCTCGCCCGCCAGCTTCGCGCCAGCCAGTCCTCGATATGTGACCAGTCGATTTCGCCCTGATCGAGGCGGATGCCGATCCAGCCAGCCGGGCCGAAGTAGACGGGGCGGTAGTACAGGTCGGGGTCGCGTTCGATCAGGCTCGCCTGCTCTTCGACCCCGCTCGCCTTGACGAGCAGGGCGGTTACGCCATCGCCGTGGTGGTCGTCGCTGAAGTAGGCGAAGAACTTGCCGCCGGTGACGAAGAACCCGGGCGAGCCGTGCGACAGCTTCTCTTCGGCGGCGGGGAGCGCGAGTGCGAGGCAGCGGACGCGAGCAAGAACAGCGGTACTTGATTCCGCCGTGACGAGTTCGGCGATAACCCGTGGATAAAGCTGGTGTTCGGCGATCAGCACTCGCGCGGCGAGCGTCGCCGGCGTGTCGCCCGACAGCACCGCGACGCGGACCTGCCCAAGGATCGGGCCGCCGTCGAGATCGCGCGTCACGAGGTGGACGGTGCAGCCGGTCACCGTGTCGCCCGTCGCCAGCACGCCTTCATGGACGTCGAGTCCTTTGTGCGCGGGGAGCAGCGAGGGGTGGATGTTGACCATCCGCCCGGCCCAACGTTCGACGAAGTCGTCGGACAACAGCCGCATATAGCCTGCGAGGGCGACGTGGGTTGCTCCGGCGCGGATCAGTTCGGCGTCGATAATCGCATCAAAGTCGGCGCGTTTCATTCCGCGGTGGTCGTGGACGAA
>NZ_JANYGL010000149.1 GCF_025362435.1 Polymorphobacter sp. | reverse complement strand
GTTGGCGAAGACGCCGCCATGTTCGTGGCCGAGGCTGATGATCATCGCGCCGGTCAGCGTCGCGAGGTCGACGATGACCTCGGGCTTGAACTGCTCCTGCGCCCACCACAGCACGTCGCACAGCACCAGCCGGCCCTCGGCGTCGGTGTTGATCACCTCGATCGTCTGGCCCGACATGCTGGTGACGACGTCGCCGGGGCGCTGCGCCTTGCCGTCGGGCATGTTCTCGACGAGCCCGCAGACGCCGATGACGTTGACCTTGGCGTTACGCGCGGCGAGCGCATGCAGCGCGCCGGTCACCGCCCCCGCCCCGCCCATGTCCCACTTCATGTCTTCCATGCCGGGAGGTGGCTTGAGCGAGATGCCGCCGGTGTCGAAGGTCACGCCCTTGCCGACCAGGACGACTGGGGTCGCGTCGCCGCCGCCGTTCCAGCGCATCACGAGGATCTTCGCCTCGCGGTCCGATCCCTGGCTCACGCCGAGCAATGCGCCCATGCCGAGCCGGGTCATCTCCGCCTCGCCGAGGACCTCGATCGCCAGTCCCGCCGGGGCCACGCCCGCGGCGCGTTCGACGAAGCTTTCGGGGTAGATGATGTTCGCCGGTTCGGAGACGAGGTCGCGGGTCAAGGCAACCCCGGCGGCGATCGCGGCGAGGTCGGCGTGCGCGCTATCGTCGGCACCGACGATCGTCAGCGCCTCGAGCGTCGGCTTCTGCGCCGCCTTCATTGTCGTGTGGTACTTGTCGAAGCGATAGGCGCGCAGCGTCGCCCCATGCGCGATGCGCGCGGCAGCTTCGGCGAGCGGCAGGCCAAGGCCGTCGAGCCCGGTCAGGTCGACTGTCACGCTCTTCTCACCGCTGGTAATTAGCCGGGCGACGATCGCGCCGCCGATCTTCTCGAACGCAGATGCGTCGGCGGCTCCGGCCTTGCCGAGCCCGACGACAAGGACGCGCGTCGCCGGCGAGTTGGCCGGGGCGAAGATCTCGACGATGCTGGCGGCGTCGCCGTCGAAGCGGGCCGCGGCGATCGCGCGCGCAACCTGTCCACCGGTGACGCCGTCGAGCGCCAGCGCGGCCCCCGACAGCGCGGCGTCCTTGGTGGCGACGACGGCGAGCGCGCCTGCGAATTCGACAGTTGCGGTCGCGGCGTAATGGATGAGCATGGTTTTCCTCGGATCAGGCGGCGGATCGACCCCGCCGGCATTTACGCCCGACCCTGGCCACAACGCAAACCGCGGCGGCCGCCTTGCGACCTTTGCACCCCCACCGTATGGACCGAGGGTCGTCGCCCGTGATTGCGAAAGTCAAGCTTGCCCCTTCGCCCTGCCCTGCTCGCCGGTCTGGCCTTCCCGTCGATGGCGTTTGCTCAGGGCAGCGGTGCCGCGGGACCGCCAACGACGGCGACGCTTGCCCCGCCATCGCCCGCCACGCCGTCGTCGCCAGCCCCGCCGGTATCAGCCGCGCCATCAGCCACGCCATCAGCCACGCCAACCGGTGAGAAGTCGACATTGCTCGAAGGATCGGGTGATATCGCCAAGCCGGGCGACGTCATCGACTTCGCCGCGGATACGATGGATTATTCGGACGACGAGCAGGTCGTCACCGCCTCAGGCCACGTCCAGATAAACCGCGACCAGTACCGGCTCAGCGCCGACACGGTGATCTACAACCGCAATTCAGGGCAGGTCGAAGCGCGCGGCAACGTCGCGACGATCGATCCGGAGGGCAACAAGGCCTACGGCGACCGCGTCATCCTGACCGATTCGCTCAAGGACGGTGCGATCGACAACATCCTGCTCGTCCTCGCCGATGGCGGGCGGCTGGCGGCGGTGTCCGGGGTCCGCGTCAACGGCCGCAGCATCCTCAACCGCGCGATCTATTCGCCGTGCGCGGTCGAAAAGACGAACGGCTGCCCAAAGACTCCTGTGTGGGCGATCAAGGCCGTCAAGATCACCCACGACCCGGTCAAGCACCGCATTTCGTACCAGAAGGCGCGGGTCGAGATCCTCGGCGTGCCGATCATCTATTTGCCCGCCTTCTCGCACCCCGACGGCAGCACCGGCCGCGCCTCGGGGGTGCTGCTCCCCGAGGTTGAAATCCGCAATACGCTCGGCTTTGGCGTTGGCGTCCCCTATCATTTCGATCTCGGCTCCGACCGTGACCTGACGATCAAGCCGTGGATCTTCAGCGGCGCCAAGCCGGCGCTCGACATCCGCGGGCGCCAGTTGTTCGCTGCTGGACCGGTCCAGTTCCGCGCCTATGTCACCCGCGGCAATGTCATCGACTTCGCCCCCGACGGCGTTACCCAGATCGACAAGGGGCAGCGCTGGCGGGGCTATTTCGAAGCGAACGGCCGGCTCCAGCTGAGCGATGAGTGGCGCGCGACCTTCTCGACCCGGCTGTCGAGCGACGACACCTTCAACCTGCTTTACAACATCGAATACGACGACTCGCTGCGCAGCACGGTCGACTTCGAACGTTTCCGGTCGAACTCGTATTTGTCGGTCGCCGGCTGGGGGTTCCAGAGCCTTCGCGCGAACAAAGGCCCCGACAGTACCCCCATCGTCCTGCCGCTGATCGATTACGACTGGCGCCCCGAGGACAAAATCCTCGGCGGGCAGCTCGACATTGCTGCGAACAGCATGAGCCTTGTCCGTATCGACGGGCAGGGCGAACAACGCGCGCTCGCTTCGGCGAAATGGACGCGGAGCTTCCTGACCAGCTTCGGCGTCCGCGTTACTGGCACCGGTTTCGTCCGCGGCGACCTCTACAACACCGAGAATACCGCCGAGGCGACTCTGCCGACTTATGCCGGCAGGCCCGGTTTTCAGGCGCGTGGCATCGCTGTCGGCGCGATCGACGCCGAATGGCCGTTCGCCGGACCGCTGTTCGGCGGGACGCAGACGATCACGCCACGGGTCCAGGTCAGCGCCGCCCCGCTGCACCTCAACCGCGGCATCCCCGACGAGGACGCGCGTTCGATCGACCTCGAGGATACCAACCTGTTCGATCTCAACCGGTATAGCGGCTACGACCGGTTCGAGAGCGGCAGCCGGGTGACCTATGGCCTGCAGTACGGCTTTACCCGGCCGCGCCTCGCGATCACCAGCGAGGTCGGCCAGAGCGTGCGAATTTCGGGCAGCGGCTCGGCGGTGTTTCTGCAGGGAACCGGGCTGTCGGGGGAGTTTTCCGACATCGTCGGGCGGACCACGCTGCAATATGGCAGCTATTTCTCACTCACGCATCGTTTCCGCGTCGACAGCACCGACGGCGTCTTCCGGCGGAACGAGATCGACGTCTCGGCCGGCACATCGCAAACCTACATCACCGTCGGCTATGCCAATTACAATCGTAACATCACGCTCGAAGACCTGACCGACCTGCAGGAGGTTCGCGCCGGCGCGCGGGTCGCCTTCTCGCGCTATTGGTCGGTATTCGGCTCGGTGATCATCGACCTGACGACCAAGTCGCAGGAGCCGACGTCGACCACCGACGGCTTCGCGCCGATCCGGCATCGCCTCGGCGTCCAGTACGAGGACAGTTGCTTCCGCTTCGGCTTGACGTGGCGCCGCGACTATATCAGCGACCGCGATTTCCGCGCGGGAAACAGCTATATCTTCTCGATCGCGTTCAAGAATCTGGGGCGCTAGGGCCCCGGGCGTACTGCGCTAATCGCGGGTTAAGCCGAAGCGGCGCATCGTCTTTGCGCATCGCCGCCGCAGCGTGTAGAGCGCGGCGAGATGTGGCACGGGCGGCGGGGGCCCGAGGAGACGTTGATGAGATTGCGTAGTCTGCCGGCGGTATTCTTTGCCGGCGCGATACTGGCGGCTCCGCTCGGGGCGCAGCAGACCGACAACACCCCCGACGCGGCCTTCGCCCTGCCCGACGCGCAGGCGCTTGCCGACTTCAACCCCAACCTTCGCAAGGCGACGGCGATCGTCAACGGGTCGGTCATCACCGACACCGACGTCGAGCAGCGGCTGAACCTCGTCATCGCGGCGAACGGCGGCAAGATCGACGCCGAGGAAAAGCAGCGCCTTCGTCTCCAGGTCCTGCGCAACCTGATCGACGAGAAGCTCGAGATCGGCGAGGCCGAGTCCGCCGACATCAAGATCACCGACGCCGACGTCGACCAGGCGTACAACCGCGTCGCGACCAACTTCAAGCAGTCGCCGACCGCCTTTGGCGACTTCCTCAAGAAGTCGGGATCGTCCCCCGCTTCGATCCGCGGGCAGATCCGCGGTGAGCTGGCATGGAGCCGCCTGCTCCGCCGCAAGGTCGAGCCGCTGGTCAACGTCGGCGACGAGGAGGTCAACGCGGTGATGGCGCGCCTGACCGCGACCAAGGGTACCGACGAACTCAACCTGCGCAAGATTTTTCTGCCCGCAACGGCCGAGAATTTGCCGCAAGTGCTCAAGGAAGCCGAGGTCTATGTCCGCGAGATTCGCGGCGGTTCGTCG
>NZ_JANYGL010000148.1 GCF_025362435.1 Polymorphobacter sp. | reverse complement strand
TGTTGCTGACGTAAAAGCCCGCCGTCGCGAAGGTGTTCGGCGACCAGATCGAGGCGAAGGTGCCGCCGCCGCCGTCGGCGATCCAGATGCTCGGATATTGCGCGTCGAGGCGGTTGTCGGCGACCGGATCACCGCTATGCGCGCTGAGGATGCCGAGCGACTTGCCGTCGGCGGTCGGGGTGCCGCCGCCGCCCATGATCTTGACGTCGTCGATCAGCGAATCCGCGCCCGCCTTCCACAATATGGCGTTGGCGCGCGGGTTGATCCGCCCGGTGAACAGGCCGAGCCCGGAGACGATGTTGCGTCCGCCCGACGGCGCGGCGAGGATCGGCACGACCGTCCCGATCCCGGCATGGCCCGGTTCGTTGTCGGGAATGACGAGCTGGGTGATCGCCGGGTGCAGCCCGAGCAGCACCGTATCGGCCCGCAGGTTGAGCGTGCCGGTGACCATGTAGAAGCCCGCGGGGAAATACAGGACGCGGTGGCTGTCGATCGCTTTCTGGAGCGCGGCAGTGTCGTCGCTCGTGCCGTCGCCCTTGGCCCCGAGCGAACGGACGTCGGTCCACTCGGCCACGGGCGGCAGCGCGCGGATTGCAGGCGAGGGGGCTGCGGAAGGCTTGCCGAGCGGCGTGATCGTGCTCGTCGTCGCGGGCGCGCCGACCTGGCCAAGCCCGGGCACGGCGAAGCCATGGGCGAAGCTGGCGACGCGATATGCGGGACCCGCCCCGGCGACCGTCCGCCCGCTTTCGCGGAAGCGCGCGAAGACCGGGGTGTTGTGGGCGACGGCGTTGTCGAAGCCGATCTGGGTAAACGGGCTCTGCTCGCTCGAGATGATGACTGCAGCGCGCGAGACGTTGTCGAAGCGGACGTCCTTGCCCCACAACGAGTCGCTATAGCCCTCGTCGATATCGATCCCGACCGGGGTGTTGCGGATGGCGACGTTGATCAGCGTCAGGTCGACTTCATGCTCGCGGATCGCGGCGTCGCGCTGGCCGTCGAAGCTCGAATCGATCAGCGTGAACTGCCACGCGGGCGAAGTCTTCTCGCTTACGATGCCGTAGCGGCCGCCGTGGAAATGGATGTCCTCCATCTCGTTGCCGGCCTGGTAGACGCCGGCGAAGCCCGACCCGAGGCGGAAGTCCATGTGGCTGAGAAAGCCGTGTTGGGCGAGGCGGAAGCGGATCGCGGCGGCGGCGGGGTTGCCTTGCCCGAGCTCGATGTCGACGTTGCTCATCGCCGAATAGAAAGTGCCCGAGTTGGCGTCGCGCACGAGCTTGTCCGCCGGAACGACGTTGGGGACGGGGACCGGGATCTTGCCGACCTGATACTGGTCGCTGCCGGTGAAAACGATCATCGTGGCGAGGCCCGACTGGAAGCCGGGGGTGCGGTCGCCGAGGACGAGGACCGGCCGCGTCTTGCCGACGCCGAAGATGCGGACACCGGCGGGGACGAGCAGCGTGCGGCTCACGCGGTAACGGCCGGAAGGCAGGAAGACGATGCCGTGCCCGGTCTTGTCGGGCGCCGCGTCGAGCGCGGACTGGACGGCGGCAGTATCGTCGGCGCGACCGTTGCCGACGCCGTGGACGGTGACCGCGTGCGGGTCGGGCGGCATCGTGGCGAGGGTCGACCCGGCGTGCGCCATCTGGCTCGCGCCGAGAAGCACTGCCGTCGCTGCCAACCACGCCGATTTCATACCATCATCCCCATCGGCCCGTCTTGGCGGCGAGCGTCGATCTGGCTCGATTAGGGGTAAATCTGGCAGTCGGCACCCACGACCAAGGTCGTAGTTCCCGTCGCCCCCCGCGCAGCCGATAGGCTCGCGACGCTCATCGCCGTGAGCATGAATCGGTCGCTTATTCGGGCCGAGGGTTGGGGATTACGCGTGGGTACGTCAGTCAATCTCAGCACCGTCGCGCCGATGGCGATCGTCGTCATGGGCGTCAGCGGCAGTGGCAAGTCGACGCTCGGCGCGTTGCTCGCTGCGCGGTTGGGATGCAGTTTCGTCGAGGGCGACGCGTATCATGACGCTGCGGCGATCGCGATGATGCGTTCGGGGCAGCCGCTCGGCGACCACGACCGCTGGCCGTGGCTCGACCGGATCGGCACGGCGCTGGCGGCGGAGGTGTCGGCGAACGGCGTCGTGGTCGTGGCGTGTTCGGCGCTCAAGCGCGTCTATCGCGACCGGCTGGCGGGGTGCGTCGCGGTGCCGATGCGGTTCATGCTGCTCGATGCCGATGGCGACACGCTGCGCGAGCGGCTGAGCGAACGTGCTGGCCATTATATGCCGCCGAGCCTGCTCGCGAGCCAGCTTGCCATCCTCGAGCGGCCGGCGGACGACGAGGCGGCGCTGACGCTCGACACCGCCACGCCGCCCGATGCGCTGGCGCGTATCGCCCTCGAATGGCTCGCGTTTCCGGTCGCGGCGCTGCCCTTGCAACGGAGTCGAGCATGACGATCAAGCGTCTCTGGATAGTCGCCCTGCTGGCGTTCGCCAGCCGCGCCGGCGCGCAGGAAGCCGCCCGCCCGGTGTCGATACCGCTGTGGACACAGGGAGCTCCCGGGTCCGAACAGCGCCGCGCCGAGCCCGAAATCGTCGAGAACACCTATGTCCGCAACATCCACCAGCCGTCGCTGACGGTGTTCCGTGCCGACCCCGCGCACGCCAACGGCGCGGCGGTGATCGTCATCCCGGGCGGCGGGCATCGCATGCTCGTCTGGATCAACGAGGGCGTCATGCCGGCGCGGACGCTCAACCGCTTCGGCGTCACCGCCTTCGTCCTCAAGTACCGCCTCGCCCGCGAAGAAGGCTCGAAGTACGACATCGCCCGCGATGCCGCCGCCGACGCGCGCCGCGCGGTCCGCTGGGTCCGCGCGCATGCAGCGGAGTACGGCGTCGATCCCCGACGCCTCGGGTTGATGGGCTTTTCGGCCGGCGGGGAAGTGGTGTCGATGGTCGCCGATGCGCCCGCTCCGGCGACGCCGGCCAACGCCGACGCGATCGACCGCCTCAGTGCCCGCCCCGACTTCCAGGTGCTGGTCTATCCCGGCCCCCTCGGCATTCCCGCGCCCGCGGCGGCGGGTGCGCCCCCTGCGTTCATGGTGGCGGGTACGCTCGACCAGTGCTGCGCGATGCCGGTGCTGACGCTCTACCAGCAGCTGCGGACGGCGGGCGTCTCGGTCGAGATGCACCTGTTCGCCGACACCGACCACGCCTTCAACGTCGGGATGCATTCGGAGCGGCTCGGCGTCGCGCACTGGCCCGACCGGCTCGCCGACTGGCTGGCGGACGGCGGCTGGCTTCGACCCGGGGGCGGCAGCAAGCCGACGCCCGGCAACTATTAGAGTTCGCCCGGCATCAGCCGCTTGCGCCCTTCCCAAAGGTGCCAGCGCATCGCCAGCGCGGCGCCGTCGCAATCCTGCGCCCGGATCGCCTCGACGATCATCTCGTGTTCGCGCAGCATCGCGCCGAGGACGTGCGGCGGGCGCGAGCGCGAGATGTCGACCCCGGCGCGCATGACCCGCTCGATGTCGCCGGTCAGCGCATCGAAGGCGAGGGTGAAGGCGGGGTTGGCGGTGGCGGCGACGATGCGCCGGTGCAGTTCCATATCCTCGGCATCGGCGGTTTCGTTCGACAGCATCGCCGCGCGCAACTGGTCGAGGGCGAACTGGATCTCGGCCATTTCCTCGGGCGATCGCCGTGCCGCGGCGAGCCGCGCCGCCTCCGCCTCGAGGACAAAGCGAACCTCGTAGCTGCCGAGCGTCGACGATAGCTCCGCCATCGGCAGGAAGGTCATCAGCCGGTCCGACGGGCGGCTCTTGACGAACGACCCGGCTCCTCGCCGCGCCTCGGTGATGCCGTCCGAGGCGAGGCGGACCAGTGCCTCGCGGACGATTGTCCGCGAGATGCCGAAAAGCTCGGCAAGGCGCGACTCCGATGGCAGGCGGTCGCCGACGTCGAGGCTGTCCGCCTTGATGATCTCGACGATCCCCGAATAGGCTTTGTCGGCGAGCCGCTGCACGGTCATGTCGAATTCCCGTCTGTCGCTCGCATCGCTACGACCCTTACAGGAAGTGACTGGCAATCAGAATAAACGCCAATCCCACTATCGACACCGCGGTTTCGAGCAGCGACCAGGTGCGGAAGGTGCCCGGCATGTCGGTCCCGAGATAGCTCTTCACCAGCCAGAAGCCGGGATCGTTGACGTGGCTGAAGAACACCGATCCCGCGCCGATCGCTAGCACGGTCCATTCGGGCGACACCCCCGAGCTGACCACCAGCGCCGGCATGATCCCGGCGGTCGTGATCGTCGCGACGGTGGCCGAGCCGATCGACAGCCGGATCGCCGCCGCGACGAGCCAAGCAACAAGCAAAGGCGACAGCGCGCCGTGGCTGGCGGTGCGCGCGAGCAGGTCGGAGATGCCCGCCTGCACAAGCACCTGCTTGAGCGCGCCGCCGGCGCCGATCGCGAGCAGGATCGTCCCCGCCGGGACCATCGCCTCGGCCCATACCGCGTCCTGGACCCGGGGCTCGAACAGCCGGCGGCCGAACAGCAGCGGCAGCGCCGCAAGGCACGCGATCAGCAGCGCGAGCACCGGATTGCTGGCGACGCCGAGCCACGCGAAACTCGGTGCCACCGACTTCGGCAACAGCGCCTCTACCTGTCCCGCGGCGATCAGCACAACGGGCATCAGGATGACGATCAGCGCGCGGCCGACGCCGGGGTCGGGGACGTCGAGCTTGACCGCCGCGAGGACCGGCGGCGCGATCTTTACGCCGCGCGCCGTGAATATCGACAAGATCGGCCCGGCAATGATCGCAGTTGGGATTCCGACCAGCAGGCCATAGCCGATCGTCCGTGCAAGGTTCGCGTGCAGGGCGTCGACCGCGAGCAGCGGCCCTGGGTGGGGCGGCACCAGCGCGTGGACGACGGCGAGGCCGGCGATTGCGCACAGCATCAGCGAGAGTTTCGCCTCGTCGCCTTTGCCCTTGGCCGGAAGCGCAGCGGCGGCAGTGGCGACGATCGGGAGCAGCAGGACCAGCCCGGTTTCGAAGAACAGCGGCAGGCCGATGACGAGGCCGGCGATCAGCGCGGCGAACGGCGCTCCGGTGACCCCTGAAGCCTTGAGCGCTGCGCGCGCAAGGCCGCCCGCTCCGTCCGAAAGCTGCAGCATCGCGCCGAGCGCCAGCCCGAGCGCGACGACCAGCCCGGTTCCGCCAAGGATGTCGCCGACGCCCTTTTGGACGGCCTTCGAAGTCACCGCAATCGGCATACCGGACAGCAGCCCGACCGCGAAGGCGCCGCACAACAGCGCGACGAAGGGATGGAGTCGGCCCTTCACGACGAGGATCACCGACAAAGCGATACCGGCGATCGCGGCAACGATCAGCCGTGCGTCGGCCTCGATCATCGGATCGTCCCCGAGGTGTCTCGCAGGTTGGGCGCGTCTGGACGTCCCAGGAAACGGCTCGACCGATTGTCTTTGCTACCCACGGCTCTCCCCCTTCGATCGCACCGCGTGGTCACCAGGCGCCTGGTCCCGCAGTATCGTTTCGGCAAGACTAGTAGGACAGCATTCCATAGATCGCCAACGAAAATTGAAAAATAAGCGGTATCTAACCAAAAAAGCCGCTTTGCCGCTTGAGTCTGTCCAACAACTTCCAGTACGTTGCCGTCACGGCGATTCGCGCCGCGCTACGAGATCGGTCCAAGCCGACGGCGAAACGAGCGCGTTCCGACGCGCAGCAAGGGGAGAGTCGACTTGATAGCTATCCGGACCGACGCCACGGCGGCTTCTGGCGCAAATCGCGTTCGCGACGTGCAGGGTGAGCGCGTCCACCTGACGCCGACGCAGCGCAAGGTTCTCGACGGCGTGCATTCGGGACGGCTCAATAAGCAGATTGCCTTCGACCTCGGGGTCGCCGAGGCGACGGTCAAGGCGCACATGACGATCCTGATGCGCAAATTGAACGTGCGGAACCGAACGCAGGTCGCGGTCGTCGCGCAGATGTTCAGCGTCGAACACTAGCCCGGACGAGCCTTCGCCGCCGTTGTGGTGGCATATTTCGACGAGGCCTTTTGTCCGCGCCGTTAATCGCGCAGTCTGTCGCCTGCGTCGTCGCCCGAAGCGACAGTGCGTTGATCAGGGGTTCGTATGCGTCGACATCTGGGCGGCACTCTTCTCGCGGTGGCGCTGTCGGCGATAGCGGTTGCGGCCAGCGCGACCGACGCCGTCCCCACGACTGCGACGATCACCGATCCAGCGGTGGTACTCAAAGTCCAGCCCGGCGCCGATTATTTCCTCGCCAACTACACCCAGATTTCGACGTGGCTCCACCAGATCGCCGGTGAGAGCGACCGCATGAAGCTGGTCAGCATCGGCAAGACCGCCGAGGGTCGCGACCAGCTCATGGCGATCATCTCGTCGCCCGAGAACATCCGCAACCTCGATCGCCTTCGCGAGATTTCGCGCAAGCTGGCGCTCGCCAAGGGGCTGACTGACGACGAGGCGCACAGACTGGCGACCGAGGGGCGTGCCGTCGTCTGGATGGACGCCGGGCTGCACGCGACCGAGGTCGTGCCGGCGCAGTCGCATATCGAGATGATCCACGAGATGCTGACGCGCAACGACCCCGAGACGCTGCGGCTGCTCGGCGATGACGTCATGCTGTTCGTCTTCGCCAACCCCGACGGGCTCGATCTCGTGGCGAACTGGTACATGCGTCCGACCGACCCGGCGAAGCGCGCCACCGATACGATCCCGGTGCTGTACCAGAAGTATATCGGCCACGACGACAATCGCGACAGCTTCGCCTCGACCCAGCCCGAGACGACCAACATGAACCGCGCGGCGTATCGCGAATGGTTTCCGCAGATCCTGTACAACCAGCATCAGACCGGTCCGCTCGGCGCCGTCGTCTTCATCCCGCCGTTCCGCGATCCGTACAACTTCAACAACGAGCCGCTGGTGATCAACCAGACCGATATCGTCGGCGGGATGATGCACGCGCGGCTCGTCGCGCAGGGCAAGGGCGGGTCGGTGATGCGGTCGGGCGCGCCATATTCGACGTGGTTCAACGGCGGCGTCCGGACGATCGGCTATTTCCACAACCAGATCGGCATCCTGACCGAGATCATCGGCAATCCGACGCCGATGGACATCCCGCTGGTGCCGTCGAACCAATTGGCGCGCGAGGACGAGGTCATGCCGATCGCGCCGCAGAAATGGCACTTCCAGCAATCGCTCGACTACATGAAGGAGATGGACCGGGCGATCCTCGACTATGCGTCGCGGTATCGCGAGACCGTGCTGTTCAATCGCTACATCATGGGGCGCAACGAGATCGCCAAAGGCAGCACCGACAGCTGGATCGTCACGCCGAAGCGGATCGAGGCGATGAAGACTGCGGCGGCGGCGATCAAGACCGGGCAGAACGGCGCGCCGCTCGACGCATCGACCGGGAACGCCAGCCGCGATGTCGTCCCGACGAGCCTGTACCAGACGGTCCTCCACGACCCGGCGACGCGCGCTCCCCGCGCCTACATCATCCCCGGCGACCGCCAGCCCGACCTGCCGACGACGATCAAGTTCCTCAACGCGTTGATCAAGACCGGGATCGAAGTCGAGCGCGCCGACGCGCCGTTCAACTCTGGCGGAGCGACCTATCCGGCGGGGTCGTTCGTCGTGCGGACCGACCAGGCGTTCCGCCCGCATGTCCTCGACATGTTCGAGCCGCAGGACCACCCGCAGGACTTCGCCTATCCCGGCGGTCCGCCGATCAGGCCGTACGACGTCACCGGCTACACGCTGGCGCTGCAGATGAACGTCCGCTTCGACCGCGTGCTCGAGCCCTTCGCGCCGACGTTTCCGGTCGTCCCCGACGTGATCGACACGCCGCCTGCAGGCCATATCGTCGGGGAGGGGCGCGCCGGGTTCGTCGTCAGCCACGCGACGAACAACAGCTTCACCTTGTCGAACCGCCTGCTCAAGGCGCGCCTGCCGGTGTTCTGGCTCAAAGCTCCGACGACGGTTGCCGGGGCGACCCTCGCCCCCGGTGCGCTGTGGATCCCGGGGTCGGCGCGGGCGAAGGCGATCGTCACCCAGAGCATCGGTCCGCTCGGGATCGATGCCTATGCCGTCGACGCGAAGCCGGCCGGTGAGACGATCACGGTCAAGGCGGCGCGGATCGGGCTGGTCGACGTCTATGGCGGGTCGATGGCGTCGGGCTGGACCCGCTGGCTGTTCGACCAGTTCGAATTTCCCTACACCCGGGTCTACCCGCAGGAGCTCGACAAGGGCGGCCTCAACCGCAAGTACGACGTCCTGATCCTCCAGAGCGACGTCCTCGGGCGCGAGGAGGGCGGCGGGCGTGACCAGCCCAAGCCGGGGGACATCCCCGCCGAATACCACGCCTCGCTCGGCCGGATCACCGCCGACCGGACCTATCCGGCGATCGCCAGCTTCGCCAGCGCGGGGGGCACGGTTATCGCCGTCGGAGATGCGTCACGGATCGGCCCCGCGCTCGGCGTGCCAGTGAAGAACATCCTCGTCACCGCCGGGACCGACGGCAAGGACAAGCCGATCTCGTCGAGCAAGTTCTACGTTCCGGGATCGATCGTCACGGTCAAGGTCGATGTCGCCGACCCGCTCGCCTATGGCGTCCCCGAAACCGTCAACATGTTCTACAATAATAATCCCGTCTTCAGCCTGACGGCCGGAACGACGGTCCATCAGGTTGCAAGCTATTACAACGACGACCCGCTGGTGTCGGGCTGGGCGTGGGGCCAGAAGCTGTTGAACGGCAACGCCAGCATCGTCGATGCCACGGTCGGTCGCGGCCGCGTCTATCTGCTCGGCGGCGAGGTCACGCAGCGCGGTCAGCCGTATGCGACCTTCAAGTTCCTGTTCAACGGCATCTTCGCCGGCCCGGGCGAGGCGCACCGCGGATCATGATGCGGGTTTAGCGCCCGGCCGCGCCTCGATCGCCCCGGCCATGATCATCGCGCCGAGCAGCGCCGGGGCGATCGCCCATGCCGAGCCGCGCGCCGCGAGCGCCGCGGTCCCCGACCATGCCCCCGCCAGCACGATCTCGCCGAGCCCGAGGACGAACGACCCCGACTGGCGGCGACGGAAAACCGCACGCGGTTGCGGCTTGCCGAACCACGCCTGAAGCAAAGCCGCGGCCAGCGCCGCGACAGCTCCCATGACCAGCGTCACGACTGCCGACCAGGGTGCCGCACGCACGAGGGCGAGCGCGGCGACGGTGGCGACGCCGACCGGCACGAGGCACGCGGCGGCGAGCTTGGCGCGCTCGATCACGGCGCGCACCACGGGCGCCGCGGCGAGCAGATCGGGCGCGTCCTCGGCGCAGACGATGATCCACGCGAGCGACGACGCGAGCAGCCCGGCGCATGCCGTTGTCGCGGCGGCGATCGCCGGGGCGTCGAGGCCATGCTTGCCGCGAAGGACCAGCGCCGCGAGCGGGATCATGTAGACCAGCCGCAAGGCAATCTGCGTGATCAGCTCAGGATCGCGCGCGATTAGCCGCAGCTCCTTGACGACGACGACCCGCATCAGCCCGCGAGCGAAGCGGATGGGGCCCGAGCGAACGCGGACGCGGCGCGCGGCGGTGTCGCTCGACGCCGCGAGGTGGCGCGCGCCGAATGCGGCGGAGGCCCATGCCGCAACCGCCGCGAGCGCGACCATCGCCAGCAGCGGCACCGCCTCGCCGAGCGCGGCGCGCGCCGGCCAGTCGAGCGGCGACGGCCACCGCACCGCGAGGAGACGTGACAGGCGATGCGCCGACGCCGGCGAGATGCTGCCGAGCTGCGATGCAATGAAGATCGAGCCGCCGAGCAGCGCCGCGCCGAGTTGGGCGACGGTCCGCGCCTGCCGCGGCCCGATCGCGCTGAACAGGACGCCGATCAAGCCGATCGCGATCGCCGTCGCCAGCATCGCGTCGGCCGCGACGACGACTCCTCCGCCGAGCCAGCGAGGATGCCCGAGGACTGCCGACGCGAGCAGGAACGGCAAGGTGAACAACAGGAACGGCGCGGCGACTGTAACCGCAACGCCGACCGCCTTTGCCGCGAGGACGCGCGCCGGGGGGAGCGGTGCCGACAACAGCAGGTCGAGGTCGTGGCGCTCGTGAAAGGTCCGCAGCACCGCGATCGAAGCCGTCGAGATCATCAGCGCGAGCAGTCCGAGGATCGCGACCCCGAGATAGCCGTGGACCGCGTCCGCCAGCCGGTCGGGCACGGCGCCAATGTCGCGGACCGACCAGGCGAGGAGGCACCCGCCGATTGTCGGGACCGTCGCGAGGAGGATATTCGGGACATTGCGCGCGACCCAGCTCGTCCGCGTTCCCGTGCCGCGCAGCGCGAGGCGTAGTTCGTGCCGGAGCAGCCACGCGAACCCGCCCGCCGCGAAGGGCGTCATTCGCCCGCCAACGCGATGAACATTTCCTCAAGGCTGGCATCGGCGCTGCCGCGCAGGTTGCGGAGCTCGTCGAGCGTGCCTTCGGCAACGAGACGCCCAGCGCGGATGATGCCGATACGGTCGGCAAGCCGCTCGGCGACTTCGAGGATATGCGTCGTCAATATCACCGTGCCCCCCGCAGCAACGCGTTCGACGAGCAGGTCCTTGACCTGCCGCGCCGCGCCCGCATCGAGCCCGGTCAGCGGCTCGTCGAGAATGAGCAATGCAGGGTCGTGGATCAGCGCCCCGGCGAGCGCTGTCTTCTGCTTCATACCGCGCGAGAAGGTCTCGCAGCGCGCATCGCGCTGGTCCCACAGGTCGAGCCAGCGAAGCAGCTCCTCGGCCTTTGCCGCGGCAGGGCCGGGGTCGATGCCCCACAAGCCGGCGATAAACTCGAGGTACTCGAGCGGGGTCAGCTTGTCGTAGAGGAGCGGATCGTCGGGCAACCATGCGACCCGGCGCTTCGCCGCGATCGGGTCGGCGAGCGCGTCGATGTCGAAGATGTCGATGCCACCTGAATCAGGCGTCAGCAGCCCCGCGACCATCCGCAGCGTCGTCGTCTTGCCCGCGCCGTTCGGGCCGAGCAGCGCGTACAGTTCGCCGGTGCGGATAACGAGGTCGAGGTCGTCGACCGCGACGCGCGCAAAACTCTTGCGCAGGCGCGTCACGGTCAGCGCGGCGTCGGTCATCGTCTTCCCCCGGACGGCGTGGATCGTTCCACGGTCCAAAGCTGTTTGACCGGATTTGCCGCGACAGCAAACCGATAAGGCGGCATCTGCACCGGCTGGCATCGAGGCTCGCTGCCAGCAAACCCGAAGGCTGAGCTTAGCTGGCAGCTGATCGCAGCGAAGCTCTTGTTGGCGCAGCGGCGAAGGCAAGCAGGTGTGCGCTGACGCCGACCGCGGCAACGTAGCACGGCACAATCAGGAAAACGTACGCGGTCCAGTATCGCGTCCCGTCAGTCAGCCCCAGCCACGTGCACACCGACGCCAGCATCGACACCGGGCCGGTATGTCCCTGTGCGGCGAGCAGGTTGTTGGCGAGGATGACTATCTTGAGATTCAGCAAGGTAGTCGTCGCGGTGACGAGGCGCAGGGGCGACCGGCTCCGGGCACGATCGTCGAGCGGCTTGATGAAGAACACGTCGAAGATATGCCGCCACCAGCGGGTCAGGACCACTGCCGGGACCGTCGCCGCACGGCCGATGCCGAAGATGAACGCCCCCAATAAGGGGATGAGGAGGACTGCGTTGCTCAGCACGAGAAAGCCGATACGGATGCCGCCGTCGGCGCGCGCGGCGTTGGGGTTGAGCTCGACGCCCGTGCCGTTGCGCAGCGAGGCAAGCGTCGACAGGATGTCGCCGAGCGTCAGGAACGCGAACGCTGCGGCCATCCCGCCGGTCAGCCACCACGCCCGCTTCGACATCGAAAACATCATGATCCCATCGCCGGATGGAGCAGTAAATCTTCCGGTAACTCTACCATATCGTGGTCTAAGAACTTACGGTAGCGACTTAATTTCGTTCGTTTCGACTTGTCAGCTCGCCCGGCTACGAAAAAATAGGCCGCGAGTGAGGGAGATTCTATAATGGCGTATGTTGGGTTTTTTGTATTGATCAACGCCGCCGCGTTTTTTCTATTTGCCGATGACAAAGCACGGTCGGCCGCTGGCCTCTATCGTATTCCAGAGTTTCGAATGTTGATGTTCGCAGCAGCCGGCGGATCGATCGGCGCGATCCTCGCGCAGCGCGTCATCCGGCATAAGACGCGCAAGCAGCCGTTCGCGGACATGCTGCTGTTGATATTTGGCCTTCAGCTGGGGGCGGTCTTCGGGGTCGGCGCGCTGTATCTTGCACTCGCCTGAGCCACCGCAGGCTCGGTGAAGGACGGCATGGTTGCGAGCAAGATCGCGCCGCCGAGGATGGCGACCGCATAGGGGAGCGGTCCGTCGCGCTGCAAACCGCGGTAGGTGACTGCGGGCGTCGCCAGCATGCGGCCGACGACAGCGAGCAAGGCGAGGACCCCGCCGGCAAACGCCGTGCCGAGCAGCAGCAACGGCAGCCCCAAAAATCCAGCCCATAACGCGCATGCCGCGAGCAGCTTGACGTCACCCCCGCCGAGCCAGCCGCGGCTGAACAGCAATGCACCAATGAAGAAGACGCCGGCCCCCGCCGCGACGTGTGCCCACCACGGCTCGACCGGCGGTGCGACGAAAGCAAACACGACGAACAACGCCGCGATCGCGACCGACCAGCCATCGGGAATTTCGAAATGGCGGATGTCGGCGTAGGCAGCGCCAGCGACGCAGGCGAGGGCAGTTGCGGCCGCGACGTGCTCGAACACCGTTATTTGCCCGCGTTGGCGAAGCTCGGGAGCAGGTCGCGCTTGACCAGGATCGCGCCCGGCAGGATCAGCACGGCGATCATCGTCGGCAGCATGAAGGCAACCAGCGGGATCGAGATCAGCACCGGCAGGCGATGCGCCTTTTCCTCGGCGCGCATCTTGCGTGCCTCGCGCATCTCGATCGCATAGCATTTCAGCGCCTGGGCAATACTCGACCCGAGCTTGTCCGACTGGATGATCAGCGTCACGAACGAGCCGATCTCGGCGACGCCGGTGCGGTGGACAAGCCCCTTCAAGGCGTTCTCGCGGCTGCGACCGGCGCGAAGTTCGAGCGCGACGAGAGCGAACTGGTCGGCGAGCAGCGGGTGCGAGCGGCGAACCTCCTGCCCGACGCGCGTGAAGCAGGCGTCGATCCCAAGTCCCGCCTCGACGCAGACGAGCATCAGGTCGAGCGTGTCGGGGAAGCCGTTGAGGATCGCCTTGCCCCGCGCTCCCGCCCGGCTGCCGATGTAGAAGCCCGGCGCATAAAGCCCGGCAACTGCGAGACCGGCGACGATCATGTAGAGCTTCATCGGCTTCGGGTCGGAGGTCAGCAGCATGAACGTCGCGCCGACGGCGGGCAGCAGCAGCGTCAGGACCGTGCGCACGAGCATGAACAATCGCGGCGCGTGCGGCTGGGTGAAGCCTGCTTGGACAAGCTTTTCGGAATGGGCCCCGGGCTTGCTGTCGGCAAGCGACACGCCTCGCTCCTCGATGCTGCGGACCAGCCGCGACCAGATCGACGGTCCTTGGTCGACGCGCAGGCTGGTGCGGGGAGCGACCGGGGCCGCGCTGGTCCCCGCGAGGCGGTGGCGCAGGTCGACCTTGTTGGCGAAGAGTGGCGCAAGGCCGAGAAACAACAGGCATCCTGCGGTAAACACCGTCGCGATCAGCAAAATCTCGGCGACCAGCGGCGTCATCATACTTTCAAGTCCACCAGCTTGCGGATCGTCAAGATGCCGAGCGAATAAAGCGTGAGGATGATGCCGACGCCCGGGATGAACCACGGGTCGCCGGCGACATCGAGATAGAACTCCGGGGCACTCGAAAAAACGACGGTGAAGGTGAACAGCGGCAGGATCGATAGCATCGTTCCGGTCATCTTGCCCTCGCTCGCCAACGCCTTGACCTTCATTACCATGCCCATGCGCTCGCGGATCACCTTGGTCAGCCCCTCGAGGATTTCGGCGAGATTGCCGCCGGTTTCGTTCTGGATCGCGACGCAGACGACGAACATCTGGACGTCTTGGCTGCCGATGCGGTTGCTCAAATTGGTCAGCGCCTCGCGCAGGTCGAGCCCGTAGTTGACCTCGTCAATAACGATGCCGAATTCGGATCCGCATGGGTCCGCCATCTCGGTGGTGAGCAGGTCGAGCGCGGCAGACACTGGGTGACCGGCGCGGAGGCCGCGGACGAAGATGTCGAGCGCGACCGGAAACTGCTTGTCGAATGCCTTGATCCGCTTCGCCGCGCGCATGTTGAGGTAGAAGATCGGCATCGCGAAGCCGACGCCGACCGCGAAGATCATTAGGAGCAGCACGGTCGACGCGGAATTGAACCGAGCGGTAAGCTGCGCGAGGAGCGGAAAGACGATGCCGATGGCCGCGCTGCCAAACGCCATCATCGCGAGCATCCGGTGTGCGCTGATGCGCAATCCTGCCTGGGTCAGTTTCGGCTCAAGCCAGCGCACGACCGGGCCGAGCAGCGACCCGCGCGCCGCACCGCGACGTTGCGGGCGAAGCAGTTGCATGACTTCGACGCGCGATTTGCCCGCGGCGATCAGGCCAAGGCGGCGATTGACCGACTGCTTCGACCGGCGCGCGCTGATCGCGCCCATGGCGAAGTCGGCGAACAGCAGCGTCGCGCAGAAAACCAGCCCATAAGCCGTAAGAGTCGCCCAGCCGGGCATGTCGGCAGGCACGTCAGGTGCCCATCTTGTGGCTCGGATCGAACAAATGCGCGGGCAGGTGAATCCCGCGAGCGATAAGGTGCTCGATGAACTTCGGACGGATGCCGGTTGCTTCGAAGTGGCCGATGACAGTGCCGTCGTCGGCTACGCCGGTGCGCTTGTAGCGAAAGATCTCCTGCATCAGCACGGTTTCCCCCTCCATGCCGGTGACTTCGCTGATCGACATCACGCGGCGTGAGCCGTCGCTCAGGCGCGCCAGCTGGAGGACGACGTGGATGGCCGCGGCGATCTGGCTGCGCGCCGATTTGGGGCTGATGTCGATCCCGCTCATGCCGATCATCTGCTCGATGCGGCTGAGTGCGTCGCGCGGCGTGTTGGCGTGGACCGTTGTCATCGACCCGTCGTGGCCGGTGTTCATCGCCTGGAGCATGTCGAAGGCCTCGCCGGCGCGGATTTCGCCGAGGACGATGCGGTCGGGCCGCATCCGCAGCGCGTTCTTGACGAGCTCGCGCTGGTTGATCTCACCGCGCCCCTCGATGTTGGCCGGGCGGGTTTCGAGCCGCACGACGTGGCGCTGCTGAAGCTGGAGCTCGGCCGAATCCTCGATCGTGAGGATGCGTTCGGTGCCGTCGATCGCCGCCGACAGCGCGTTGAGCATCGTCGTCTTGCCCGATCCTGTTCCGCCCGAGATGATGACGTTGCGCCGCGCCTCGACCACACCGAGCAGCACGTCGGCGGCCTCCTGCGGCAGCGCGCCGTAGCCGACGAGCTTCGACATATCGATCGGGGTCTTCGAAAATTTCCGGATCGACAGGAGCGGCCCGTCGACTGCGAGCGGCGGAATGATCGCGTTGAGCCGGCTGCCGTCCGCGAGCCGCGCGTCAACCATCGGCGAGCTTTCGTCGACCCGGCGCCCGACCGCGCCGACGATCTTCTGGATGATCCGCAGCAGGTGGCGATCATCCTTGAAGCGGGTCTTGACCTCTTCGATCTTGCCCCGGCGTTCGACGAAGACGACGTTGCAGGTGTTGACCATGATGTCGGTGATCGTCGGGTCCTTGAGCAAGGGCTCGAGGGGGCCAAGGCCGAGCAGCTCGTCGAGGATATCCTCGATCAACTCGCCACGCTCGGCGAGGTTGAGCGCATGGTTCTGTTCGACGAGCATATCCTGGACGATGTCGCTGACCTCGACCGCAATCTGCTCGCGGCTCATCGTGTCGAGCGCCGACAGGTTGATCCGCTCGATCAGCCGTTGATGGAGATCGACCTTGAGATCGGTCCGTCGCTCGCGCTGCGGGATGACCGGGGCCGGGCTCGCCGCCTTGGCCGGGGCGCCGGCCGCCACCGGGCGCGGCGGGACGACGAGCGGCGGCACGAGGGTCGATTTACGTGTCGGCCAGATCATGCTGCAAGCACCGTGGTCAGGCCCGCAATCAGGGCATTTAGGTCGGCTTCGAGCGGCGAGCGGCTACGGATGCTGCTGATTGGCCGCCCTTGATCGATCGCATTCGTCATCGTCGCAAAGTCGTTGGCGATGGTGAAGTCGACCGGGCGACGCAGAACGCGCTCGCTGTCACCCATGTCGATCGTCCGGAATAATGTCTTGGGGACGCGATTCAGGACGATCTTCAACGGCGCGGCGACGCCGTTGACCTCGATCAAGTCAAGCTGCCGTCGCGCCTGGCGCAGGCCGGGGACGCTCAGGTTGGTGACGAGGCACGCCGCATCCGAATGCGCCAGTGCGGCAAGCGACCATGGCGTCCACGCGGCGGGTAGATCGACCAGCACGACTTCGAAAGATTGGGCGGCCAGCGTCAGGATTTGTGCCACGATCGCCGGAGTCAGCGACTCGAGCGGGGCGATGTCACGCGGTGCGGCGATGATCGTCAGGCCCGAGGCGTGCCGGGCGGTGATCGTTGCGAAGAGCGTATGGTCGAGCCGGTCGCGTGCTTCGATCAGGTCGAGCATGCCCAGCGGAGGTTGCATGTCGAGGTAGAGTGCCACCGCGCCGAACTGAAGGTCGAAGTCGATCAGGCACGTCGTCTGGCGGCTGCTCCACAGGCAACCGATCTGCGTCGCGATCGCCGTCGCACCTGCGCCGCCGACCGCACGAAGAAAACTGACGACCCGGCCCTTGGCCGGCGCCTGCGGGAGCGCGGTCAGCATCCGCTGCGCCGCGTCGAGCGCCTCGCTAAGGTCGCGGACTTCGAGCGGAAGCGCCACTGCATCGACCGCACCCGCGCGCATGAGCGAGCGAACGGCGCCAGCGGTAAGCGCGCGTGCGGCGGCGATGACCGGGCGCGGCTGCTCGCCGACGATCCGCGCGAAGGTCTCGAGTTCGCCTGCCCGATCCAGCTGGACCTCGACGATGACGACGTCGGCCTGACGCATGAACGGCAGCGCCGGATCGAGCTCGGCGAGCGGAACGAGATGCAGATGGAGATTGGCGGAAGCGAGGACGGCCGCCGACAACGGCGATGCCGTTGCCGGATCGACGACGACGGCGACGCGCAACGTCCGCAACTGGTCGGCCCTCGCCTCGTGGACGCCGGGGGGCAGAGCGCTCATTGGGGGCTGAACCGGCTGGTCACCCTAACCACCAGTGCCCGACGTGCTCGCGCGCTCCGGCGCCTTGACCTTGTCGGTCTGCAGCCGTCGGATCGCGCCGACTGCCGCGACACCTTGCCCCCCCTCGATCGCCGGACCGCGCGGACCCGGCGGGACGATCATTGCCGCGAGATTGGCGGTCGTTGCCATGCCGAGATGCGGATCGGCGTTGAGCGCGGCAAGCGGCGTCGAGAGAAAGCTGGCGGCGGCGATGATCGCGATCATGGCTTGACCTCGTGCGGCGCCTGACGCGCGCCAAGTAGAAACTGGCTTGCTTCGTCGGGCGCGCGAAACTGCTCGGTCGGCAGATGAAGCGCCTCCGGCTTCACCGGACGGACGAGGTGCGGGGTGACGGTGATCACCAGCTCGGTTTCGCTGCGGTCGAAGCGCGTCGAGCGGAAAAGTGCGCCAATGATCGGCAGGCTGCCGAGCAGGGGAACCTGCCGTACGGTATCCGCGAAATCGGCCCCGATCAGCCCCGCGATCGCAAAGCTCTCGCCGTCGCGCAGTTCAAGCGTGGTCTTGGCCCGCCGGGTCCGCAGCCCCGGGATGACGATGCTGTTGAGCGTAATCGACGCGGCTGGATCGATCGCGCTGACTTCGGGGGCAACGACGAGGTTGATCATGCCGTCGGACAGTACCGTCGGGGTGAAGCCGAGG
Source organism: Polymorphobacter sp. (assembly GCF_025362435.1). Taxonomy (GTDB): domain Bacteria; phylum Pseudomonadota; class Alphaproteobacteria; order Sphingomonadales; family Sphingomonadaceae; genus Polymorphobacter_B. The sequence goes on along the minus strand of NZ_JANYGL010000148.1, from coordinate 38,956 downwards.
CTGACGCCGAACTCCTTGAAGGCGACGGTTATCGTGGAGATGCCGCCAGAGGACGCCGGCGATGACGCGACCGGCACCGGAAACTCGCCGCCAGCAAGGAACGACGCGGTCTCGCCCGACAGGGCGACGAGGTTGGGTTGCGCCAAGGTCGTCACTAGTCCCTTCTGCTCGAGTGCGTCGAGAGCGACGTTGATGTTGACCGCGCCGATGCCAAAGCTACCGCTGATCGCCGCGGTTGCATCGCTGTTCGTGCTGCCGGTTTGCGAATTGAAGTTGCCGCTGTTGGAGAGCGCCAGTGTGCGAATTCCGAGCGACCGCGCGGTGCTGCGGCGCATCTCTGAAAAGCGGACTTCGAGCAGGACCTGCTGCGGCGTCCCGAGGCTGAGGAAGTTGACGGCTTTGCCGGGAACGAAGACTTCCGCAAGGTGCATCGCACGCTCGACGACGACAGCGTTCGACACAGTGCCTTCAAGCACAAGTGAATCGTTGGTCGAGCGGACGCCGATCGTCTCGCCCGGAAGCAACGCAGCAAGCTGAGTCCTCAGCCCGGCAGCATCGGGGCCGACAACAAGGTCGAGCACCGCGATCAGCGCATGGCTACGGTCGTAGACGGTGAGGTTGGTCGTGCCGATCTTCTTGCCGAGAACGTATAGCGTGTCGCCGTTCATCGGCAGGACGTCGGCAATTGCCGGGTCGCCGATGAGCACCTGCGCAACCGGGCGACCAATCCGGAGCAACTGGCTCTTGCCCTGTGCGACCGTAAGCTGTTGGCCCGCTATCTTGGAAAGGGCGGCGACTTGCGCGTGTCCGGGAACGGAGAACGCAATGACGGCGGCGACAATCAACGCGGAGCAGCCTCCCGCCCCGCGCCGACGCCGCGCGAACGGGAGCAGCCGATGCCGGGTCGATTTCTGCGTAACCGGCATCATTCGCTCCGCGCGATCTGGTATGTGGCGCGCTCGACGCCGCGCACGACTTCGATGCTGGTCTTGGTCGGGGCGATGGGTGTCCGGCGGCTAACGTGGACGATCCGACGCACGGCATGCTCCGTTGGCGGAGCCGCAGGACCGGCACGCAAATCGCCGACATGAACAGTCGTGATCGGTCCGGAGGCGTTGTACGCCGGGTTGCGTAGCACGAGGCTGACGGTGCCGACCGTCTGCGCGAGCGCGAGCTTCTGCGATTGGACCGGGCTGACCTCGACAGTCACGGTTTGCGCGACCTCGGGCTTGTCCTTGGCTTCGTTGGCGTCCTGATTGACCGCGATAACGCGGATATTTTCGAACAGGACATCATTAAACGGACTATTGCTCTGCGTCCCGGCCTGGGTGATGAGCAAATCGACCCGGGCGCCGGGAAGGATAAAGCCGCCGGTGCCGGTGACGTCGGTGACGCGCACCGTTGCAGCGCGCATACCGTCGGCAATCTTCGGAGCGATCCCTGGACGGGCGGTTCCGCCGGTCATACGGCCGGCGAGCAGCGGCTCGCCAGCGACCATCGGCTGCATCAGTCCGTGGTCGGCGGGGATCGCGGCGAGTGACTGAAAGCTGCCGGCGGGGACACTGTCCGCGGGCCAATCGACCAGCTTGAGCTTGGTCTTATCGATCGCGGCAGCTGGCGGCAGGTCGCTCGCGGCAATAACGACCGGCGTAGAACGGGGAGCGACCACGGCGGTCGCGACGCCGGGACTGCCCCCCGTTCCGATGTAGGTACGCATGAGCAGGACAGCCAGGAGACCGAGTACGATCGCGCCAATAAGCATGAAAAGCGACCGTTGCGGCACTACTGGCGACTCCTGCGTTTAAGCAACATAAGCAACTACTACTCACATCCATCGTCCGCCCTTGCGACCCGGGAAGGGCGATGGTCATCAACGGCCGGGGCAAGACTTTCGACAAGTGTGCCTGGACCGAAGCCTTAAAGTATTACGTGGGGCTGTTGGTCGAAATCACGTTCGCGGAGCCGTTCATTGCGCCAGCGATGGACCCTTTGAGCGCGATTGCCGCGACCACGATGCCGCCACCGATAACTGCAAGGATCAACGCGTATTCAGCTGCCGATGCACCGGACTTGCTAAGCCGGACGCGCTTCAAAAGTTTCATCATGGTATTAAGCCTCTCTACTGAACGCTGTTCCCAGCGCCTACTGCAGCCCCCCTTCAGGATTGACGAGGACTATTTATCGCCCTTACTCGATGAAATAAGAGGCGGACTTACACCAATTGAGCGTGGCGATAAATGCGACGTCCCAAGCCGGTGTTCTACATCAAGTCGGAGTGTTGGTGGTGATCACTGCGGCGGTCTTGTTCATGGAACCGGCAATTGACGTCTTCAGCGCGATGGCAGCGACGACGATACCGCCGCCAATTACCGCGAGGATCAACGCATATTCGGCGGCGGAGGCGCCCGACTTGCTGACACGGATCCGCTTCAAAAGCTTCATCATAAATTTACGCCTAGCTACAATACGCCGACATCGGCGTATTTTACTCAACCCGCGCCGGGATTGGCGCAGGCAACGCGGGACGAATGAAAAACTTTATGCTGCAGAACAGTCGAGTTACGACGCTCTGTTCTGCGACAATGTTGAAATTCCCCGTTACCCACTGTCAACTCGACCGAAAGTGATAAGGACCGCAACAGGTTTTTTATTTCTAGAAATTAACCAGGGCAAAACGTTAACGGTCGCCTGTTGCATCTCACGGAGGAGAAACAGCCAAATCGGATGATATTTCTCGGATCGTCATTAACTAAAAAGATTCGTGCGACATGCTGAACCAATCGTCAAAAGACTAGCTAAGCCCCGGATAAACCCGTTGCGGTCGCTTTAACGATCGACATTTTGGACGAATCATTGATGCATAGACTGTCTGGTTCCGTACAAAATAGCAAGGTTTTTAACGATTTTGCGGAGCATAACTGTATAGTAACGAATTGCGGATAGCCCTGCCGCAGGAGTTGTATGCGTTTTGCGGAAATTCTAGCTGGGCTGTTCGCCCATCGCCGCGGTGCTGTCAGTCTGTTGGCGGCGCTCGCGCTGCCGTGCCTTATCGGTACCGCGGGTCTCGTTGTCGAATATGGCCACGGCGTCCTCGAAAAGGTCGAAAATCAGCGCGTTGCCGATCTAAGCGCTTATGCCGGAGCGGTTGCGTATAATGCGGCGACGCCAACGTCGACTGCTACCGCTGCAATGACCAGCGCGGCGCAGGCCGTTGCGGTTCTCAATGGCATTCCGGCCGCACAGGTTACGGCGGCCGTCGTGGCGTCGCCGACCGGGACCGCGAACACCAATGCGGTGCGGGTAACGGTCACGACGAGCGTACCGCTAATCTTCGCGCGGCTGATAGGATCGACGAGGACTCTCGCGGTACCGGCCGAGTCCTATGCCGAACTGCGCCCGTCGATCGGCCCCTGTATTCTCGCGCTGTCACCGACCGCGGGCGGGATCGCCTTGACCGGCGGCACGCAGATTACCGCCTCGGGCTGCGCGATCGCGTCCGATGCAGCGGTGTCGGTGCCATGCGGGCCGTGGATCAAGAGTGCTGGGGTCAGCTACAACACAACGCTTACCCAGGGCTGCCCAGGGAGTATCATGGGCCCGGACGGCACCGCCGCGACTGCAGTAATCGCCAAGAAGCCCACGCCCGATCCGCTCGCCAGCAATGCCGGCGTAGTGGCGGCGCGCGGTCGCCTGGCGGCCGTCGGGACGCTGGTGCCGCCGGCGGGGCCGTCCGCTCCGCCAGCACCGGCCGCGCCCGTCGTCGTCAAGCCGAGCGGTACCCCCTACGATATCGATCTCGCCTATAATTCGTCATCAACGCAGACCCAGGCGATCGCGCTGGGCTGCACCGCAAGTCAATCGGGGTCGATGTGGACGCTGGCGTGCCCGGCGGGACAACATAATTTTGGCAGCCTTACCGTCGGCGGCGGGCTCGCGTTGACGCTCGCCGGTACGGCAGGGACCGTCTATAATTTCATCCGGGCAATGACTACGGGTCCTGCGATCAGCTTCGGCGCCGGCACCTTCACGTTCGTCCAGGGGCTGACCATCGGGTATGGCGGGGCAAGCTTCGGCAGCGGCACGCTCAATGTCATCGGGCAGCTGTCGACCGGCGCATCGGGCGGATCGGCGAGCTTCGCCGAGAACACGATCAACGTCACCGGCAACGCGGTATTTGCCGGGACGACGACGCTGTCGGGGACCGGGACGCTCTCGGTCGGCGGAGTGCTGACGACCAGCGGCACGACGAATATCGCCCAGACCAACGTGAATGTGACCGGCGACATGAGCTTTGGCGGCTCAACGACGCTGTCCGGAACCGGGACCTTCGCCGTCGGCGGGACGCTGACGACGGGGGGATCGCCGGCGATCGCCCAGTCGACGATCACGGCGACAGGCGCCTTCAACGTCACCAACTCGCTGGCGCTGCCAAACCTGACGACGCTCAGCGTCGGCGGCCTGATGAACATCGGCACGTCAGGAACGATGACCCTAGGCAGCAGCTCGGCGCCGCTGACGGCAAGTTTCGCCAGCGGCCTCCAGACCACGGGCAGTTCCGTGGTCACCTTTGCCGCCGGCAACTTCAACATCGGGCGGATGGCGTCGGCGAACGACGGCGCCCAGTACAGTCTATACAGCGGCGCGGCGTCGACCACCTTCGGCGGCCCGAGCGTGTTCCAGCTCAGTTCCGGGTTAGACATCAGGGGCGGCGCGACCTTGATCCTGGGCAATGCCGGGACCGACAACAGCTTCAAGATCGGCCCGTCGTACGCCGGGGCAGGGCCGGTCTACAGCAATGCGGTTCTCGTCGGTGGCGGTTCGACCTTTAAAATGGGCGATGCCACCGGAGCCGCCAGCGTCTTCCAGATCGGCGGCACGTTCAGCAGCGGCGGGGGGAACGGGGGCGGGAGCTGCACCGTCGTTGCCGCCGCGGCGCAGCACGACATCGACGGCAGCCTGCTGACGGCAGGAGCGATGATCTTCGGCTCCGGGGTCTACACCATCTACGGCTCGGTCGGGATCGGGGCCAATGGCGGCGGCGAAGTCAACTGCAACGGCGCGATGACCGGGCTGCTGGCGAACGGGGTCAGCCTCGTCGTCGGCGGCAATGGCGCGGGCCTGACGGGAACGTGCGTCGGCCAGTCGTTCTGCGTGGCGGCGGGCTATTCGAACGTCGTCCTGACGGCACCGACCGCGGGACCGACCGCGAAGATGGCGATCATCGGGCCGGCATCCCTCACCGGCGGAGCGTATTTTACCGGCGGCGCCAACAGCACGTTGTTGTCGGGGCTGGTCTATTTTCCGGTCGGCACCGTCCGCCTCGACGGCGCGGCCAGCGTCGGCAATGCTGTCGGCCAGTGTCTCCAGCTGATCGGCAAGGAGGTGCTGCTCAACGGCGGTTCGATGCTGGCGTCGACGTGCATCTCAGGTAGCTCGAGCGGCGGCGGGAACGTGGTCCTGGTCAAATGACGTGGCGATCGTTCTTGCACGACCGCGGCGGGTCAAGCGCGGTCGAGTTCGCCATCATCGCGCCGGTGTTGGCGCTGTTGTTCGCCGGCATCGTCGACATCGGGGCGGTCCTGCTCAAGCGCTTTCAGCTCGACAACACGCTGTCGGCGGCGGCCAATTACGCGCTGATCAGCCAGGCCAACGTGTCGGCCGCCAACGGTGGCGCGTTGGCGACCGCACTCGCTGGGATCGTCTCCGCGGCAGGGACGAGGACCTACGCCGATTCGGCCGTGGTGGTGAACAACGGCCCCAGCCAGAAGATCGTGCTCGGCGTCGTCCAGCCCGCGACCGGCACCGCGAGCAACGCCGACCTGTGCTACTGCCCGACCGGAATCGCACCACTCGTCTGGGGTGCATCGGTGACCTGCGGCAGCAGTTGTACAAGCGGGCTACGCGCCGGCAAGTTCGTCCAGATCCAGGCGTCGCGGGCACATACTCCGCTGTTCTCGGGGTATGGCATCGTCAAGCGCGGGACGATCAGCGTCAGCACGCTGGTCCAGACCGGATGACTCGGCAGGGGCTGCGGTCGGGAACGACCGCAGCCGAGTTCGCACTGGTTCTCGTGCCGCTGCTGACGCTCATCTTCGGCGGGGTCGAATTCGGCCGGCTGCTGTGGACGCGCAACGCGATGCAGCAGACCGCGGTTGCCACCGCGCGCTGCATGGGGGTTCGCCAGGCGCCGTGCTCGACCGGCGGAGTGACCGATGTTGCAAAGACTGTCGCCTTTGCCCGAAATCACGCCTTCGGCCTGAGCGTCGCGATCCCGGCCACAGGGGTCGCCGCGACCGCAATCGGGACGTGCGGCGGCCAGGGCGGCTTCGCCCTTGTCACGCTGACGGTGACCTTCCGTACCGCGGTGCCGAAGTTGCTGACATCGCTCGGGCTTAATCCGGTTCTGGTCACCAGCGCGTGTTTTCCGAACCAGACGTAATGATGGATTGGCAAACCGGCTGGCGTCTTCGAGCGGCGCAGAGATCACGAAATAGCTTCTAAATAGCATCGATAATGCTTTTGGCAGGTTGAAAGGTCACACGAAGTTCAGGGAATTGAACATCGGTTTTCACTTTGAGCTTTGTGCTTCCGCGCTGCTTCCCCTCCGCTTCAGGGGACGGGCGAGAGGCGCGCGCCTTGGCGTGGCCTCGGGGTGGGGCTCTTTCGGACTGAGGAACTCGTGGCGACTGCCCCACCCCCGGCCCCTCCCCTGAAGGGGAGGGGAGCAGGGAGGGCAGGGCGGTGGGAACGCATATCCCGACCAACAATGAGAAAGAGCGCAGCACCGGGTCAGGGCGGCACGGGTCGAAGCTCCCAGCGTATCGCGTTCTACAGGGTGTAGGACAGCGATAGTTCAGCTGTATTCGCCGTGCTCGAGGCGAGCACTCTTCGGCCGCTCTTTAGAGACCGCCCGCTCATCAGGGCGGACTGCCGCCACAACGGTGTCATCCCGGCCTTCGACGGGATGACAGCTTGATTTTAGTCGGCTCCGAAGTCGCTCTTTTACGAAGGCTGCGCGTGCTGAACCCTCAGCCTCGCAAGCGCCGCGATCGTCCGATCGACCTCGGCCTCGGTCGAATAATGCGCCAGTCCGAGCCGGACGAGACCGCCGCTTGCCGCCAATCCAAGCCGCGCGACGACCTCGACCGCGTAGAAGTCGCCCGACCAGCCGAAGATGCCCTCGGCGGCGAGGTGCGCGGCGATCGTGTCTGGGTCGATGCCCTCGATGGTGAAGGCGAAGGTCGGGACGCGCCCGGCCATCGTCGGCGGGCCGTACAGCCGCAAACCGTCGATCGTCGCCAGTCCGGCAAGGAAGCGCGTGCCGAGGCTGGCCTCGTACGCCGCGATCCCATCCATCGCGGCCTTCAAGCGCGACCGCCGGTCGTTGCTGCGGTCGCCGAGTTCGCCGCCGAGCCAGTCGAGATAGTCGATCGTGCCTGCGACCGCCGCCTGCCCCTCGAACGACGGCGTCCCGGTCTCGAAGCGCGATGCCGCGGGCAGCGACTTCGCCGGGCGGACCTTGTACGCCGCGATCGTCTCGAGCAGCGCCGCGCGGCCCCATAGGACGCCCTGATGCGGGCCGAAGAACTTGTACGGCGAGCAGACGAGCAGGTCAGCGCCGAGCGCGGCGACGTCGGTCGCGATGTGAGGCACGAGTTGGACCGCGTCGACGAAGACGAGTGCCGGCGAATGCGCGCGAACGATGCGGACGATCTCGGGAATGTCGTTGAGCGTCCCCAAGGCGTTGCTCGCGCCGCCGACCGCAACGACGCGCGTCTTCTCCCCGAGCAATCCGGGGAGCGCGGCGAGGTCGAGGACCCCCGTCGCCGGGTCGAAGTCGATCCAGCGCACCGTCATGCCGCGATCGGCGGCGACGCGCAGCCACGGCGAGACATTGGCGTCGTGGTCGAGGCGGGTGACGACGAGCTCATCGCCCGCCTGCCAGTGCTGCGCCAGCGCGCGCGACACCGCGAAAGTCAGCGACGTCATGTTCGCTCCGAAGGCGATCTCGCCCGGGTCGGCACCGAGCAGGTCGGCCATCGCCGCGTGCGCCGCCGCGCTCGTCCGGTCGGTGTCGACCGAGCTGGCGAAGGCGCCGCCCGAGTTCGCGGTCCCGCCTTCGAGGTGCGCGACCATTGCCGTGATCGCGGGGGCGCAGACCTGCGTGCCGCCGGGGGCGTCGAAATAGATGCGCGAACGCCCGTTGTCGGTCGCGGCGAGAGCCGGGAAGCGGGCGCGGACGGCATCGATCGGGAAGTTCATCGTGCCCTCCGGGCGGTGAGGATGACGTCGATCTCGTCGTTGCGCGGGTTGACGAAGTCGAGCCGGACGCGGCCGTCGGAGATCGTCGTGATCGCCGCCGGGACCGAGGAATTGGTCAGCAGCCAGCCCGCGGGCAGGATAACCGCGTTGGCCGGTCGTCCGAAGCTGCGGTGCCAGACGAGTTCGTCGCCGCTCAGTCCGTAGCGATCGGGATCGGTGTACGTCTCGGCGATGCGCAGGCGGCGGCTGGTTCCCGGCTCGACCGCGGCGAAGCGGAAGACCACCGCCGTCGTCGTCGCGGTGACGTCGGCCGCGTCGGGTTCGAGCGCGGTGATCGCGGCCCCCTTGATATATTCGGGGGGCATCGTCGCGCCGGTGTCGAGGTCGCGCGCCGACGGGTTGCTCGCCGTGCTGCCGGTGCGGACGATGTTGACGTAGGCCGCAACCCCCGGTTTTGTCTCGGTATAATCGTGGGTCAGGTCGAAGGCGTGGGTCTCGGGCTGGCGTAGGTAATAGACGATCTCGCGGCTTTGCGCGGCGCGATCGTCGAATTTCCTGGCGAGGCTTGAGGGGCCGGCGGGGACCGCACCGGGGGTGGCCCTTAGCACCAGCGGGGCCTGGCTCGGGGAGGTGTTGACGAACGAGATCGCGATGCGTCCGTCGGGCTGTTGGAGCACCTGCGATGGCACGTTGCACGCCGCGAGACGGTATCCGGCGGGGAGGACGACGGTGTTGCGCTTGATCCCGAGCGGGCGGTTGAAGACGATTGCGTCGCCGTCGCGGTGGTAGCTCTTGGCGTCCTCGTAGGTCTTGTCGATCAGGATGCGCCCGCCGCCGCCGCCTTCGGGGACCGGATGGGCGAGGGTAACGGCGATGTAGCGGCTACCGGGCTCGGCGTCGGGCACCCCGCCGGCGCGGGCTTCGTCGGCGCCGACCTCCTTGAATACCAACGGCTTGCCGGTGGCGCGGTCGAAGACATGCTCGTCGCTGGCGATGCTGCCGGGGCGGACCGGGTTGTAGTAAGCGGTCGCTCCCGGGGTCATCGCGGTGATTTCGTAGACGATGCGGAACTTGTGGCTGTCGGGGGCGAGCAGCTCGTAGCGGGTGTAGGCTCCGCCCTCGGTTTGGCGCACGGGAGGAGCCGCGGCGGCGGCGGTGGCGAAGGCCGCGGCGAGGGCGGCGATCAGGGCGAGTCGGGATTTGAGAGCGGTCATCGGGAAATCATGCAACACGGTGCGTCCGACCGCTACCGGCAATCGTTGCCCGGCACGACCACGCGCACACCGTCCGCACATGACCGATCTTCGTAAGCAAAGGACCGCAATGAAGCCGAACTGGCCGATCGTCGCTTTGGCCGTTGGTGCATTTGGCATCGGCACGACCGAATTCGCGCCGATGGGGATGCTGCCGGTGATCGCCACCGGACTGTCGGTGTCGGTGCCGAAGGCGGGGTTGCTCGTCACCGGCTATGCCCTCGGCGTCGTGGCCGGGGCGCCGTTGCTGACGCTGCCGACCGGCAAGCTCAACCGCAAGACGCTGCTGATCGGCCTGATGGCGCTGTTCACCCTCGGCAACGCGCTGTCGGCGATCGCGCCGGGCTATGGCACGCTGCTCGCGGCGCGGGTCGTCACCTCGCTGTGCCACGGCGCGTATTTCGGGGTCGGCTCGATCGTCGCAGCGAAGATCGCGGGCGAGGGCAAGGCTGCGGGCGCGATCGCGGCGATGTTCGCCGGGCTGACGATCGCCAACATCGGCGGTGTCCCGCTCGCGGCGTGGGTTGGCGACACGATCGGCTGGCGGACGGCGTTCGCCGGGATCGCCGGGCTCGGCGTGATCGCGATGGCGGCGCTGGCGGTGGCGCTGCCATCGCTCCCGGGCGAAGCCGAGACCGACATCGGCGCCGAACTTCGGGTCGCGGCGCGCTGGCCGGTGTTGCTGGCGTTGCTGACGACCGCGTTCGGCTCGGCGGCGATGTTCACCGTCTTCACCTATATCGTCCCGATCCTGCACGAGGTGACCCGCGTTTCTCCGGTGCTGGTGACGGCCGCGCTGGTGATCTACGGGGTCGGGCTGACACTCGGCAACTGGCTCGGCGGGCGCTTCGCCGACCGCGCGCTCGACCCGACGCTGATCATCGTGCTGGTGTCGCTCGCGGTGCTGCTGCTGGTTTTCGCGGGGACGATGCACGCGACGATTCCGGCGCTGGCGACGATCTTTGCGTGGGGGGTCGCGACCTTCGCGCTGGTGCCGCCGCTCCAGTCGCGGGTGATGGCGGTGGCGCGCGACGCGCCGAACCTCGCCTCGTCGCTCAACATCGGCGCGTTCAACCTCGGCAACGCCGGCGGCGCGGCGCTCGGCGGCGGGGTCATCGCCCTTGGGCTGGCATACGAATGGGTCGCGGTCGCGGGGGCGGCGATGGCGGGGATCGCGTTGGTGCTCGTCCTCGCGGCGCGACGGCAGGCGCCCGCCAACGGGTAAGCGCGCGGTGGTGCGGTTGCAGCGCCGCCGCGTGACCGGCAAGATTGGCGAAAATGGGGAGATACCGATGAACCGAGTCCTTGCGCATACCGGCGCGCGCTATCCGATCGTCCAGGCGCCGATGGGGTGGATCGCGCGGTCGCAACTCGCGAGCGCGGTGTGCAACGCCGGCGGGCTCGGCATCATCGAGACGTCGTCGGGCGAGACCGAGAACTGCAAGGCCGAAATCCTCAAGATGCGCGACCTGACGAGCGCGCCGTTCGGCGTCAATCTGCCGATCCTGTTCCTCAAGGACGACGCGATGGTCCGCTTCATCTGCGAGTCCGGGGTCAAGTTCGTCACCACCTCGGCGGGCTCGCCGGCGAAGTTCATCGGTCCGCTCAAGGCGGCGGGGATCGTCGTCTACCACGCCGTGCCGACGCTCGACGCCGCGATGAAATGCGTCGCTGCCGGGATCGACGGACTCGTCGTCGAGGGCGCCGAGGGCGGCGGCTTCAAGAACCCCGAGGAAGTGTCGACGCTCGTCCTGCTCCAGGCGATCCGGCGCGCGGTCGACGTCCCGCTGATCGCGGCGGGCGGCATCATGGACGGCGCCGGGATGGCAGCGGCGTTCGCCCTCGGCGCCGAAGCGGTGCAGATGGGGACGCGCTTCGTCAGCGCCGCCGAAAGCCCGGTTCACGACAACTACAAGGCGGCGATCGTCGCGGCGAAGGAGACCGGCACCTACGTCCTCAACAAGCGCGCGAGCCCATGCATCCGCGCGCTCAAGACGGCACGGACTGCGGCGATGGCCGAGACCGGGCTGATGCCCCCCGACACCTTCGCGCGCATCCTCGACCTGTATTTCGGCGGCGACATGGAGGCATCTGTCGGGCTCGCCGGGCAGACCGCGGGGCTGATCGACAGCGTCCAGCCGGTCAAACATATCATCGACGACACGATCGCCGGCTTCTTCGCCGCGACGGCGCGGCTGGGAGCGTGTGCTGCGGCGCGCGATTTCGGGTAAATCGGCCACAGTCGGTAATAGTCGCGCCCTGTCTTCAAAACGGCATCGCGCCGTAACCATCCTGTCACGAAGCGACCCTAACCCGCCTGCACGACATCCGGCAGCGATTGCCGACGGCGGGGGACGGCGACATGACGATCGGGCTAGGATTGCGCGCGGGCGTCGCGATGGGTGCGTTGCTTATCGCGACGATGGCGCAGGCCGGCGTCGACGTCGCGGCGGCAACCCCCGCCGGCGATGCGGTTGATTCATCGAGCATCCGCAACACCGACGACATCGTCGTCACCGCCACGCGGGTCAACCAGGAGACGCCGATCACGTCGTCGGTGTTCACCTTCGAGCCGCAGTCGATCATCAGCCGCGCGATCATCGACAAGGCGGTCCTGCCGACCGCCGATTTTTCCGACGTCATACTGCTGACACCGGGCGCGTCGGGGACGAGCAACGGCAACGGTCCCGGGCTGAGCGAGTCGAAGACCGTGCTGCGCGGCTTCAAGGACGGCCAGTTCAACATCACCTACGACGGCGTCCCGTTCGGCGATTCGAACGACCCGACCCACCATTCGACCGCCTATTTTCCGAGCGGCACCTATGAACGGATCATCGTCGACCGCGGCCCCGGTTCGGCGACCGACCTCGGGCAGGCGAGCTATGGCGGCAACGTCCACATCATCTCGCGCGAAGTCACCGATACCCGCCTGTTCGAGGCGGAAGGTGTTTACGGCAGCTACGACACCGTCCTCGGTCGCGGCACGATCCAGACCGGTGCCAGCGACCGGCTCGGCGGACTGAAGGCGGTGATCGTCGGCGAATACAAGGCGACCAATGGCGCGCTGACCGGTTCGGGGGCGTGGTTCGTCAACGGCTTCGGCAAGGTCGAGAAGCCGCTTGGATCGTGGGGCAAGATCAGCGTCCTCGCCAGCTACAACCAGGACTTCTACCGCCAGTCGGACAATAATGGCGCCGGCTGCTTCAACGGGCCGAACGCCGCCAAGGCGACCGGCGTGGCGCCGGGCGAAGTCTCGCAGGCGACGTGCGACCCCGCCTCGCAGATCGGCCTGTACGGCAAGAGCTTCGGGCTGGTGAACACCGCGCAGTTCACCGCGCCGAATTACTCGCCGGGCAACCAGGACTGGAACTGGACGCACAAGGCGACCGACTTCGAGATCGTCCGCTTCCAGGGCAAGATCACCGACAAACTGACCTTCGACAACAAGGCCTATACGTATTTCTACAAGAACTTCACGTTTTCGGCAGAGAACACCTCGACCTACTGCCTGACCGCGACGACGACGACGTGCACCGTCGCCTCCCCGACGAACGTCATCGGCCAAACGACGACGCTCAACCCCGCCGGGGTCGCGGTGAAGAACATCGGCAACATCGCCGGCTATACCAAGGTCAACCAGTACCGGACCTCGGGCGATATCGCCCAGGCCAACTACGAGACGTCGTTCGGCATCGCCAAGGCCGGCGTGTGGTATGAGCACTCGACCTCGCACCGCTATCGCTACGACTATGATATCACGCAGGCCTACGCCGCCGGGGCATTCACCGCCGCGGGCGATTTCGACTTCGCCGCGATGTCGAAGTTCTACAACCTGCGCCAGACCGACAAGCCGGCAAATGTCCAGCTCAACGGCCAGCCGGTGCCGCTTTATATCAACTATGACGAGCACACGAGCTGGGACCAGATCCAGGGCTTCGGCGAGTTCGAGTTCAAATTGCTCGACGACCGACTGACGATCACCCCGGGCGTCAAGGTCCAGGACTTCACCCGCAAGATCAACACGCCGATCGCCGCCCAGTCATCGCGCGTCGGCATCGTCGCCCAGACGTCGTACAAGCCGACGCTGCCGTATGCGTCGTTCAACTTCCTGATCCAGCCCAATTTCTCGGTCTACGGCCAGTTCGCCAAGGGCTTCCTCGTCCCCTCACTGAGCAACAGCCTCGAGGCGGCGACCCCGACCGCAAGCGGCACGATCGGCGGCGCGCTGCTCCAGCCGACCAAGACGACCAACTACCAGGCCGGCACGGTCTACGCCGGCAACCAGCTCAACGTCGACTTCGACATCTATTACATCAAGTCGAGCAACTCGACCTTCGTCGACCCGTCGTCGGGCATCGCCACACAGAGCGCGAGCAGCGCGACGTACAAAGGCATCGAAGGCCAGGTCAGCTACGCGGTCGTGACCGGGCTTACTGCGATCGCCAACGGCTCGCTCAACACCTCGAAGGCCGATGCGACCAACCTTTGGCTGGCGCAGGCGCCGAACTACACGGCACTGCTCGGCGCGATCTACAGCCACAACGGTTATAGCGTCAGCTACCTCCACAAGTTCATTGGGCACCAGTACGCCGACACCAACCAGCTCGTGCGGATCGGCGCGTACAGCAACGGCATCGCCGCGGTCAGCTACTCGATGCGCAACTTCACCGTTGGCATGACGGTTTATAACCTGTTCGAGGACCGCTCGACGACGAGCATCGGCTCGTCGACCAACGCCGGGCAGGCGCTGTATTTCTTCCAGCCCGGCCGGAGTTACCAAGCGCAGGTTCGCGTGCGCTTCTGATAGGCTCGCGGGTGATGGAACAGCTATGCGTCGCCTGATCTCGCTCCTCGCCGTGATGGTCGCGGCTCCTGCAGTGGCCGCCCCCAACTCCGCCTATGTCGTCATGGGCGATGGCGGGGCGATCGCGCGGGTCGTCACTGCCGACACGACGTGCCCGGTGATGCGGGTCGACGGGCATGATGTCGTGATGACGGTGCGTTTCGCCGCCGCGACGGTGCCACAGCGCCCGACCGCGTCGACACCGGAGAACGCGAAGCCTTCGGCGTTCCCGGTGACGGTGTGCGAGGCGATGCTTCCCGCCGGGGCAAAGCGCGCCACGGTCGACGGGACCGAGCTGCCCGTGCCTAAGCGCGACATCCGCCGCATCGTCGTCATCGGCGACACCGGCTGCCGGTTGAAGGCAGCGGATCACGCCTATCAGCCGTGCAACGACCCGGCGCAATATCCTTTCGCCCGCATTGCCGCGTCGGCGGCGAAGTGGAAGCCCGACCTGATCGTCCACGTCGGCGACTACCAGTATCGCGAGAACCCGTGCCCGGCGGGCGAGACCGGCTGCACCGGCAGCGTCTGGGGGTACGGCTGGGACTCGTGGCGCGCCGACTTCTTCGGCCCCGGCGCACCGCTGCTCGCGGTTGCGCCGATCGCCCCGGCGCGCGGCAATCACGAGACGTGCAACCGCGCGGGTCAAGGCTGGTGGCGCTTCCTCGACGGACGGCCACGCGTCGACAAGCGCGACTGCGACGACCCGGCGAACGACCAGTCCGGCGACTGGAGCGAGCCTTATGCGGTTCCGCTCGGCCACGGCGCGCAACTCGTCATGCTCGACATGGCGGTCGCGGGCTCCAAGGCCTTCGCTCCGGACGATTGGAAGCACGCGGCGTTCGAGGCGACCTACCAGTCGCTCGCGGCGCTGGCGGCGAAGGCGCGCTACACCTTTGCGGTCGACCACCATCCGATCCTCGGTTTCGCCGCCACCGCCAAGTTGGGCGTCGCCACGATGAGTCCCGGCAATCTGTCGATCCAGTCGGTGTTCGGCGCGCACGGCCCGCGCCAGCTGCCGGCGGGCGTCGCGATTGTCCTATCGGGGCATTACCACGCATGGGAGCAGGTCAGCTTCACCAGCAACCAGCCGAGCCAGTTCATAACCGGCTTCTCGGGCACGCTCGAGGATATCGTGCCGCTGCCCGAACACCTGCCGCCGGGAGCCGAGCCGGCGCCGGGAGCGGCGGTGGCAAGGTTCGCGTCGTGGATCGACGGCTTCGGCTACATGACGCTCGAGCGGACCGGTGCGGACTCGTGGCGCGCGCTGGTTCACGGGGTCGACGGCCGGGTGGTCAACCGCTGCACGATCACGGGGCAACGGTCGAAGTGCGACCTCGCGCAGGTTCCGGCGGCGAAAGCGGGTTAAGGGATAAGCTTCGCCGCCTCCAAAATTGTCATCCCGGCGAAGGCCGGGACCCATGATCTCGACAGGCGGTGATCTGGGTCCCGGCCTGCGCCGGGATGACAATTTTCAGCCGGTGGACTTACTCGACGCTCCTCAAACCAGCCCCAAATCGCTCGCCCTCGCACCCGGAAACACGCTCGCCAACCGATCGCCGCCGAGCCCGTACATCCGCGCGAACAGCCCGCCCATCAGCGCGCGATAATCGGTCAGCACCGGCAGGTCGCGGCCCTGGTTGAGGCTCGCCTCGGTCAGCGCGACCTGCGGCCCGGCAAAGCGCCCGCCGCGGACGCCGCCGCCCATCACCCAATAGCTGCTGCCGTGACCGTGGTCGGTGCCCTTGTTGCCGTTCTCGTGGAAGGTGCGGCCGAATTCGGAGACGACGACGACGACGGTGTTCGACCACGCCGCCGGGCCGATCTCCTCGACGAACCCGGCCAGCCCGGTGCCGAGCTCGGTCAGGCGGGTGGCGAGGTAGCCGGTTGCGCCACCCTGGTTGACGTGGGTGTCCCACCCGCCGACGTCGACGAAGCCGAGGGTGAAGTCGGTCGCCATCAGCCGCCCCATTCGCCGCGCCGACAGCTCGAACCCCTTCGGCGAGACCGCGCCGCGGTTCGCCGCGACCATCTCGCCGGTGAGGCTTTGATAGACCTCGTTCCGAACCTCGAAGCCCTCGTCGACCGACTTGCCGAGTCCGTCGCCGGCGTACATCGCCGAGATCAGCTTCGCCTGGCGGTCATCGATCCCCGGTTTGCCGACCCCGCCGAGCGCGATGTTGGGGATCGGGCTGCCGCCGCGAAAGCTGAGCGGGACCTGATCGGTGAAGGCGATCGGGGAGGGCGTCGCAGTCCCCGCCGACAGCGTCGCCGCGAGCCGCGCCATGAACCCCGAGGCGTAGTTGCGCGCCCCGCCGATCGGCTGGCCGAGCTCGATCGTGTCCTGCGTCTCGAAGTGGCTCCGCGTCATGTCGTCGGTCCCGGCGAACGGGACGAAAGCGATCTGCCGCTTCGCCCACAGCGAATAGAGCGAGTCCCTGAGCGCCGGGTGGAGCCCCCAATTGGCGTCGAGCGGGAGCGCCGCGAGCGGGTTCGCCGGGTCGGGCCGGGCAATGCCGATCGTCGGGCGCGACCTTGTGTAGAAGTCGCCGAGCGGGATCGTGACGTTGGCCGCGTCATACGCCCCGCGCAGGAAGACGACGAGCAGCCGAGTGCTCCCGGCGGCAGGCGCGGCGAACAGCTTGCCGGAGAAAGCGAGCGGTAGCCCGGCGGCGGCAAGCTTGAGCAGCGAACGGCGGTCCATGATGACCCTCCTTGGTCGTGATCGGTCAGAGCGAAAACTCCCAGATGTCATCCCGGCCTTCGCCGGGATGACAATGTGGGTAGAGCGAGCCTCACGTCGCTACCGGCGCATGAAGCGGGGCGAGGCGAGGAACAAAGTATTGAACTCGGCGGGCGACTTCGCCTGCGCCAGCGCCGCGGCCGTCGCGGCGTCGGGGGCGGGAAACAGCGCGGCGACCGTCGTGCGAAGGTCGGGAACCGGCACCGGCGGCTGCGGCGGAGCCGACACGCCCGGAACCGGCGGCGGCGCAGGCGGGGCGCCATCGGGCTTGAACAGCGCAGGCGCGCCCCCACCGATCTGCCGCGCGATCTCGAACCGCACCGACATCTGCCCGGGTCCGTTCCACGCCGCCGCGTCGGGCGGATAACCATCGGGGGTCTGGTGATTATACAGCCCCTCGGCGAGCCGGTTGAGCCAGCCCTCAACCGGCTGCGTATTGACGACGATGCGGTCGTCATAGGCGAGCCGCACCGCCGACAGGACGTAATGCGCCGGGTCCTTGAACTTGGTGCCGAGCGACGCCTTGAACTCGGACGAACCGATCATCGCCGCCATCACCGGCGCGATCTCGCCGTGCGTCCGCATGAAGGTCGCTGCCATCCGGTCGACGAGTCGCGGCGGCGGGGCGTCGCCGACGAACTGGCGGGCGAGCGCCATGCAGACGTGGTGCGCGGTCGCGGGCTGCTCGCTGAGGATATCGAGCGCCTCCTCGACCTCGGCGAAGCCGCGCCCGGCGATGTGGTGGCCGAGGAAATCCTTGTCGCCGTAATCGTGGCGGTTCGGGTTGAACTCGAACAGCCCTTGCCGGACCAGCTCGCCGGCGTGCTGCGGACCGATCTTTGGATCGTCGGGCTTCGGGTCGATGCCGACCCCCGTCAGGATACGCGCGAGCTCCTGGACGTCTTTCTGGCTATACCCCGACCCGACCCCCATCGTGTGGAGCTCCATGATCTCGCGGGCATAATTCTCGTTGATATGGCCGGCGGCGTTCTGCGCGTTATCGAGATAGCTGAGCATCGCCGGATGGCGCAGCGTCGCCTCGAGCAGGTCGCGGAAGCGCCCGAGCGCGTGCGGGCGGATCGCCGCCTGCTCATAGTCGCCGACCATCATCCGGATGTTGTTCTTGCCGAGATGGACGTTGAAGTGGTTGAACCAGAACCACGTCATCACCTCCTGCAACTGGTCGGGCGAGTAAAGCGCGAGCAGGATCGACCGCGCCGCCGCCTGCCGCCCCGCCGCGCCGAGCGCGTCCTGATAGACCCGCTTCGCCCCGGCCTTGGCGTCGGGATCGGCAAGCGCGTTGGCGACGCGGTTGAGGTCCTCGACCTGCCGGACCGCCTCGAGCATCGGCGTCTTCGTCACCGGCAACACCGCGATCCGCGCCGCGACTTCGGGGGGCAGCGGAGTGACCTTTGCCGGGTGGAGCTGGTGGTCAAGCCAGCGCGCCGTCCCGTCATGCACGATCGCTGTCGCGTCGCTAGTGTCGGTCCCCCACGTCAACCGGTCGAGCAATGCCGCCTGCGCCGCGGTGAGGTGGGGGGCGGGACTCGCGCCCGCGGGACCGGCGGATGCGATGAGCAACGCCAGCCCCGTGCAGCGTGAAAGCAGGCGCTCGCGCATGGCCAAGTCTCCGTTTCGACATCCACCCTAGCGCGCATGGCCGTTAAGCTGTCCTGAATGCGCGCGACCTATCATCCTGAAGGCGGGGTTGACCGGCGGGAGCAATCGGGCGGACAGTGGACATCGCTGATGGTCGGGGGGCCGAATGAGTCGCTTATTATTCTGGTTCGGCTGGGCGATGATCTGCGGAGCCGTGCCCGCCGCGGCCGTGCCGGCGCTGGAGGCATATGGCCATCTGCCAAGCGTCGACGAGATCGAAATCTCGCCCGACGGCAGCAAGCTAGCGTTCTTTGTCGGTGACGAGCACGACCGCCAGGTCCAGGTTCGCAGTACCGCCGACATGAAGCTTTTGCACGGGGCACGGGCGGGCGACACCAAGCTCCGCGCTTTGCTCTGGGCTGGCGAGAACCACTTGCTGATTGCAACCTCGACGACTGCGTGGGTCTATAATCTCAGCGGCAACAAGCGCGAATATCTCCAGGTCGTCGATTATGACCTTGGAAAAAACCGGTCGCGACAAATGCTGGACGGAGTCGTTACCGGGGTGACGCGGCTGCTCAACACCGCCGCGGCCTTGCCGGTGATCCGGATGATCGACGGCAAACCCGTCGCTTTCACCGAGGGCATCTCGTTCCCCGACCAGCGCGGCGTCCTGACGATGATGCGGACCGACCTCGATACGGGTCACTCGCGACAGGTTGCGTTGGGCGCGGTCGTGACTCGCGGCTGGGTGGTCGACAGAGCGGGCCAACTCGTGGCGCGGGTAGATTATGACGACAAGCCGGGCGAGTGGACGCTGTCGACCGGGCGCGACGGCCACCTGACGCGCTCGATGCGCGAGATCGACCCGATCGACGCCCCGTCGGTGCGCGGCTTCGGGCGCGATGCCAACACCATCCTCGTGAGTGTTCCGGGCGAGGAAATCGAGCGATATCGCGAAGTCGCACTCGGTGCCGATCATGCATCCGAGCCAGTCGCCATCCTCGACGACGGCGAACCGATCCACGACGCGCGGACTGGCGTGTTGATCGGCATCCGCCGCGAGTCGGGCCCGGGCATCAACTATACTTTCTTTGCGCCCGAGGATGCCCACCTTTGGGCGCAGGTCACCAGGGCCTTTCCAAACGCCGTTGTCGAGCTCGCATCATGGTCGGACGATCATCGCAAGATCATCCTCAAGGTCGAGGGCGGGCGTTTCGGCGCGGCTTTCTTCCTGCTTGATACCGCCACCCACCACGCCAGCTTGATCGCCGACGAGTATCGCGAGATATCGGTCGACGATATCCTCGAGCGCAAGCTGATCGCCTACCCTGCCGCCGATGGGCTCAGCATCCCCGCGTACCTGACGCTGCCTCCAGCGCGCGCGGGTGCCAAGCTGCCGCTCATCGTTCTCGCCCACGGCGGCCCGGGCGCGCGCGATGAAGCCGGGTTCGACTGGTGGTCGCAGGCGCTCGCGTCGCGCGGCTATGCGGTGCTTCAGCCGGAGTTCCGCGGCTCAACCGGCTTTGGGGAGCATTTTCATACCGCAGGCTTCGGCGAATGGGGTCGCAAGATGCAGACCGACTTGTCGGACGGCGTGAAGTTCCTCGGCGCCGCCGGGACGATCGACCCGGCGCGGGTGTGCATCGCCGGGGGGAGCTACGGTGGTTATGCCGCGCTTGCCGGCGTCACGTTGCAGTCGGGTATCTATGCCTGCGCCATCTCGCTCGCCGGACCCTCCGACCTCCGTCCGATGCTGGCAACCGCGCAGGCGGTCAATGGCGGACCCGGCCGCGTCCTCCGCTTTTGGCAGCGCTTCATGGGCGCGCAATCGCGAAACGATCCGGCGCTCGACCTGATCTCCCCGGCTAAGCAGGCGGCGAAGGTGACCGTGCCGATCCTGCTGATCCACGGTATCGACGATACCGTCGTGGAGTTCGCGCAAAGCAAGATAATGGCGGCGGCACTGACCCGCGCCGGACGTTCGACCGAAGTCGTCCAGCTAAAGGGCGAGGATCATTGGCCGTCGCGCAGCGAGACGCGCATGGCGATGCTCAAGGCGACGGCCGACTTTCTCGCGGTCAACCTTCCCGCCGGGACGCCGTAGCGACCCGGCGGGGCGTTGCCAGCCTAGAACTTTACCCGCGCACCGATCTTGTAAAAGCGCCCGACGATGCCCTGCTGCGACCATGTCGGGTTGTAGTTGATGCCGGCATAGTTCGCCGGGTTGAGCGGCGGCTTGCGGTCGCCGACGTTGAGGACGTTGGCGTAGAAGGTGAACTGGTCGTTGACCTTGTAGGCGCCGACGAGGTCGACATCGACGAAGCTCTTGGTGCTGCAGAACTGCGGCGAATACAGCGCGTCGTTGCACGTCGTCGCCCCGGCACCGTTCTGGTCCTCGGCGACCGACCTGTAGCCGTCGACGTAATAGACCGTCGCCGACACCGTCACCGGCCCGGCCTCGACAGTGTTCTGCCAGTTGCCGCGCCATTTCGGCGTCCCCGCGCCCGACGACAGGATGTACGGTGCCTGCGTCCCGACATAGTGCAGCGTCGTGCCGTCGCCCGGCGAGAAGTCGAACTTGAAGATGTCGGTAACTTCGACCTGGCTGGTGAAGCGGATGCCGTTGTCGAACTTGAAGTTCGCGGTCGCGGCGAGGTCGATGCCCGAGGTCTTGAGCGACGCCGCGTTGACGAACGGCGAGTCGACCTCGATGACGCGCCGTGTCGCGCCGGGCAGGTCGGGGTCGGGGGCGTCCTGGATGACCTTGTAGCCCGCCGGAATCGGCGTCCCGGCGTAATAGGCGTTGATCGCGTCGTTGGCGTTCGGGCCGCCGGTGATGACCCCGGTCTTGCGGATGTTGTAATAGTCGGCGGTCACGCTCAGCCACGGGGTCGGCTGGAACACCGCGCCGGCGGTGAAGCTTTCCGACTTCTCGGGCTTGATGTTGGGGTTCGACACGGTGTTGAAGCCGATCGAGTAACGCTGGACATAGGCGTTGTTGCCGTGCTCGGCGATGACGCTCGCTGGCGGCGCGATCGTGGTGAAGCCGATCACCGACCCCTGGCCGCCTTCGGCGAAGCTCGGCGCGCGGAAGCCCTTCGAATAGGTACCGCGGATCGCGAGCTGGCGGATCGGGGTGAACTTCGCTCCGACCTTCGGCGAGAAGTTGTTGTAGCCCTCCGAATAATGCTCGTAGCGGCCCGAGACGTTGACCTCGAGCTGGGTGAGGATCGGCGCGTTCAACTCGAAATACGCCGACTCGACGGTCCGGTGGCCCTTCGCCGAATACTGGTTGAGGTTGATCGTCGTCAGGTTGGGGTTGGCATTCGGGTCGTTGACCGCCTCGTAGCGGAACGCGCCGCCGACCCCCAGCTGGACCGCGCCGCCGGGAAGCTGAAACAGGTCCTTGGTGACGATGCCCTGAAGCTGGTCGAGATCGCTCGTCGCGCGCGTGGTGATGTTCGGCGACAAGGCTGCGCGAATGGCGTTCGAGTTGAGCCCCGGATTGACGAAGTTGTAGCTGCCGGTGTTGATCGCGTCGGTCAGCGCGGCGATGTTGAGGTAGCCGCGCGAGGTCAGGTCGAGCCAGCTATGCGCCGCCGTCGCGTCGGCGCTGTATGTCCAGCCGGTGCCGAAGGTGCCGTGGATGCCTGCCGCGCCGCGGATGACGTGACTGTACGTCGTCGACCCGCCGGGGATGTCGCCGAAGGTGTAATACAGCAGCGCCGCCTGGCCGGTCGCGGCATACGGATTGTTCGGGTTGAGCGTGCCGTTGCTGAGCAATGCGGGCAGCGCGATCGTCTGGGTGTTGATCGGGTTCGACGAGCGGACCGACTGCGGTGAGTTCGGGCTGTCGACCTTGCTCTCGTAATAGG
The DNA here is from genome assembly GCF_025362435.1 of Polymorphobacter sp. Taxonomy (GTDB): domain Bacteria; phylum Pseudomonadota; class Alphaproteobacteria; order Sphingomonadales; family Sphingomonadaceae; genus Polymorphobacter_B. The sequence continues at coordinate 16,378 of NZ_JANYGL010000148.1, read as the reverse complement.
TCGCGGTGGCATAGGCCTCGGCATCGCCGCCGACGCGGACGGTGACGTGCGCGGTTGCTCCGAGGCGGCGCTGCGACGGCTGGTCGGTCAGATACTGGCCAGCGGCGTTCTGCTCGCAATAGCTGCCGCCCGCGGTCGTGTCCGATGGTGCGTTGACGTGCGCGATCGTGCCGCTGCCGCAGCCGGCGGGATTGAGCACGCGGTACGGCTGGGTCGGATCGGCGATACCGGTCAGGATGTTGCCGGGGGTGCCGTAGGTCGCCGGGCGGACCACCGCGCTTGTCGTCGCGCCGGGGCCGGTCGCGCCGGGGTTGTTATTGAACCCGCCGATCGAGGTGAGGTCGTTGGTGTTGTACGGAAATCCGCGCTGGTTGGCGTAGATCGCCTCGTCGGCCTGATATTCGAAGTTGAGGTAGGCGTTGTAGCCGTCGTTGCTCAGGTCGCCGTGGCCGACCGTCAGCGCGAGGCGCCGGTTGCCGCCGTCGAAGCGGCTCGACGTGCCGGCCTCGGCGGTCGCCTCGACGCCGACGATCTGCTTCTTGAGGATGATGTTGACGACGCCGCCGATCGCGTCGGCACCGTAATTCGACGATGCGCCGTCCTTGAGCACTTCGACGCGGTCGACGATGCTCTGCGGGATGCTGTTGAGGTCGACGAACGCGCGCTGGCCATCGTCGGCGAGCGGGTAGTTCGCGGTCCGCAGGCCGTCGATCAGGACGAGCGTCGAATTGACCGACAGGCCACGCAGCGAGACGCCCGACGAACCCTGGCCGAAGCCGCTGGTGAATGCGGTCGGCACCGAGCCGCTGCTGTCGGCCGAGATCGACCGCACCGCGTCGGCGATCGTCGTGATACCGGCATTCTGCAGGTGTTCGGTGGTCAGCACAGTAACCGGCGACGGGGTCTCGTTATTGGCGCGGCGAAAGACGCTGCCAGTGACGACGATATCGGGAGTCTCGGGGTCAGGCGCGGCGGTCGTGGCGTCGGCGGCCGCGGTCTGGGTCGGGGTGGTCGCGGCTGCGGTCTGCGCGAAGACTGATGACGGGGTGATCGATACGGCGGCGATCACTGCGAATAAGGAGCTTCGCATGGCGGAGCTGAACAATAACGACGGACGCCCAAGAACTCGATACTCAACCATCTAAACTCTCCGTCGCAACTTAGTTCGTTACTCAGCCGTCATCTATCGAGCCCCCTACGATATCGGCGAAGGATGGTTGCATTATTGGTAAACTGACAAGGGATAATGTGCCGCACTCCCCATAAGCGAGCGAAGCGTGACAATAATGCAACGCGGACCGGATTTTGTAGCGGATGCGAAATAAACCGCTGGGTTGGCTTTTGCCAAATATGCCACCTAAGACGGTGAGACTTTCTCCTTGCACGAATGATGGAACCCCGACTCCATGACTTATCGCGCGACGCTTGCCGCCGTCATCGCCATTGCCACCGCGCCCGCCGCCTGGGCCGACAACAGCGCCCCGCAGCCCGCGACCCTCGTCGATACGATCCCGGGGTCGCGCGACGTAGCGTTTCCCGGGACGATCAAGCTCGATGTCGATGCGAGCGATACCGCGCGCGGTATATTCCGCGTCCACGAGACGATCCCGGTCACCGCCGGGCCGCTCGTGCTGCTTTACCCGGAGTGGCTCCCCGGTGACCACGCGCCCGAGGGGCCGATCGACAAGCTGGCGGGGCTGACCATCACCGCTGGTGGCAAGCCTCTCGCCTGGATTCGCGACCGCGTCGATGTCTATGCCTTTCACCTGACGGTGCCGCGCGGCGTCGCGTCGATCGATCTCAGCTACCAGTTCCTGTCGGCGACCGCCGATCCGCAGGGGCGGAGCGTGATGACGCCCGATCTGCTCAACCTCGAATGGAACACCGTCGTGCTCTATCCGGCGGGCTATTTCGCGCGCCGGATCATGGTCGACCCGAGCGCGACCTATCCCGCCGGCTGGACTTCGGCGACCGCGCTGCGGACGACGGCGGTGGCGACCGGGGCTATCCATTATCCGACGGTCGACCTCGACACGCTCGTCGATTCCCCGGTTTACGCCGGACGCTATGCCCGGATCGAGCAGCTCTCACCGGATGTCACCCTCAACCTGTTCGCCGACCGACCAGCGCAACTGGTAGCGACCCCGCAGGAGATCGCTGCGCACCGCAACCTCGTGACCCAGGCCAACAAGCTGTACGGCGCGCAGCACTACGACCATTACAACTTCCTGTTCGCGATCAGCGACCGGCTTGGCGGCGTCGGGCTCGAGCATCACCGGTCGTCGGAGGATGGCGTCGCCGGCGACTACTTCATGAAATGGAGCGACACGGTCGGCGAACACGACCTTCTGCCGCACGAATACACGCACAGCTGGAACGGCAAGTTCCGCCGCCCCGCCGACCTGTGGACTCCCGAGTTCCGGACGCCGATGCGCAACAGCCTGTTGTGGGTCTACGAAGGCCAGACGCAATTCTGGGGGAACGTCCTCGCGGCAAGATCGGGGCTGGTCGACCATGACGACGCGCTCGGCGCGCTGGCGGGCGTGGCGGCGCGTTATTCGACGCTGCCGGGCCGCCGCTGGCGTCCGCTGGTCGATACGACCAACGAGGAAATCGTCTCCCAGCGCCGCCCGGTCGGTTGGGCGAGCTGGCAGCGGACCGAGGATTATTACTCCGAAGGCCAGCTGATCTGGCTCGAGGCCGACGCGATCATCCGCGAGCAGTCGCATGGTCGCCGGTCGATGGACGATTTCGCCAAGGCATTCTTCGGCATCCGCGACCGCGACTGGGGCGAGGTGACGTACACCTACGACGATGTCGTCAAGACGCTGAACGGGGTCGCGCCGTACGACTGGGCCGGGTTCCTCCATGCTCGCGTCGACGCGGTGGCGCCGGTGGCTCCGCTCGCCGGGATCGAGCGTGGCGGTTACCGCCTCGTCTTTACCGACACTCCGACGCACTATTCGAAGTCGGTCGAGGGCGAGCGCAAGGTGGTCGACCTGACCTATTCGCTCGGCATGGTCGTCGGCAAGGAAGCCGTCGTCGGCTCGGTCGAGTGGGACGGACCCGCGTTCAACGCCGGGCTGACCGTCGGCACGACGATTGTCGCAGTCGACGGCGACGCCTATTCCGACGACCGCCTCAAGGAAGCGGTGACGAGCGCCAAAGGCACCTCCACGCCGATCCGCCTGCTGGTCAAGACCAACGACGCCTTCCGCGAGATTGCCGTCCAGTGGAACGGAGGCCTGCGCTACCCAAGACTCGAGCGGACGGGCAAGGGGCCATCGACGCTCGACGCGCTATACGCCCCCCACTGACGGGGCGATCGCGCATGACGCCGGTCGTGGACAATATGCGTCCGGACTGGCACCGCGTCCGGACTTCAAATGAAAGCCGCGGTCCGATGCGTCTGATACTGATCCTGATCTGTGGCGCCTCGACTGCGTCGCCGCTGCTGGCGGTCGAGGCGGCAACTCCCGATGCCACGACCACTCCCGAGATCGTCGTCACCGGCCTGCCGATCGCGAAGGGTGACACCGCGTACGACATCGTCAGCCTCGGCCACGACCAACTGACCACCAGCGCGTCGAGCCGGATCGAGGATGTGCTCCGCGACGTCGCCGGCTTCCAGCAATACCGCCGCACCGACAGCCGCACCGCCAACCCGACGAGCCAGGGCGCGACGCTGCGCTCGCTCGGCGGCAACGCCTCGTCGCGGGCGCTGGTAACGCTCGACGGCGCGCCGGTCGCCGACCCCTTCGCGGGCTATATCCCGTGGTTCGCGCTCGCCCCCGAACGCCTCGGCAATGTCCGCGTCACGCGCGGCGCGGGCGCGGGGGCGTTCGGCAGCGGCGCGCTGGCGGGGACGATCGAACTCAACAGCGCCGACCCCGCGACCCTGCCGGGACTTCAGGCCGAAGTCGACTACGGCAGCCGCAACTCCGTCACCGCCAGCGCGGTCGGCAGCACCAAGGTCGGGACCGGCGCGGTGACGGTGTTCGGGCGCTACGACCGCGGCGACGGCTATGTCATCATCCCCGAAAACCAGGCGGGTCCCGCCGACATCCCGGCGCGCTACGCCCAGGGCAGCATCGGTTTCAACGCCAGCATCCCGGTCGCGGACGACACCAAGCTGCTCGTCGACGCGCTCGGCTTCGACGATAACCGGGTTCGCGGCGTCGCCGGCAACACCAGCAACTCGCGCGGGGTCGACACCAGCGTCCGCCTCCTCGGCACCGGGCACTGGCAGTGGCAGGCGCTCGCCTATCTGCAGGCGCAAAGCTTCGCCAACGAGGTCGTCGCGCTCGACGCCGCGCGCAAGGTCGCGACGCCGTCGCTCGACCAGTACAACACCCCGGCGACGGGCTTCGGCGGCAAGCTCGAACTCCGCCCGCCGGTCGGGCACGGCATCGAGCTGCGCCTCGGCGTCGACCTCCGCGACGACACCGGCCAGACCGAGGAACGCTCGCGCTATCAGGTCGGCGCGTACACAAGGCTGCGCCAGGGCGGCGGCCACAACCAGGTCGCGGGTGGCTATGCCGAAGTCTCGGCGACCCCGATCGGCGATGTCACGCTGACCGCAGGCGGCCGCATCGACCATTGGCGGATCGCCGGCGGCTTCCTCCACGAGATCGACGCACAGACCTTCGCGACGACGATCAACGAGCGCCCCGCCGACCGCGACGGCTGGGAGCCGACCGGGCGCGGCGGCATCGCATGGGACGTGGTCGACGGCGTCAAGCTGCGCGCGGCGGCGTATCTCGGCTACCGCCTGCCGACCCTGAACGAGCTTTACCGGCCGTTCCGCGTCGGCGCCGACGCGACTGCGAGCAACAACGCACTCGGCCTCGAACGCCTCAAGGGAGCCGAGGTCGGCGTCGACTTCCATCCCTCGTCGGCGATCCGCCTCGGCGTCACCGCCTTCACCAACCGTCTCGAGGGCGCGATCGGCAACGTCACTGCCGGGGTCGGTCCGGGCACCTATCCCGAGGTCGGGTTTGTCGCTGCCGGAGGGATCTACCGCGTCCGCCGCAACCTCGACGCGATCATCGCGCAGGGGATCGAGGCCGAGGCGCATTTGACCGAGGGCGCGTGGCGGCTCGACGCGTCCTACGCCTACACCCATGCGCGGGTTCGCGGATCGGGGCTGGCGGCGGCGCTCAACGGCCTGCCACCGGCGCTGACCCCGGCGAACCAGGCGAGCGCGACGCTCGGCTGGGTGCCGTATCGCAATGCCCTGATCGCAGTGACCGGGCGCTATTCGGGGAGCCAGAACGAGGACGACCTCGGCACGCGCCATTTGACCGACGCCACGACGCTCGACGCGGTGGTCGAGGTGCCGGTGGCGCGCGGCATCGCGGTGACCCTGCGCGGCGAGAACCTGACCGACACGCTGATCGAATCGGGCATGTCGACGACCGGGATCATCGACCGGGGCACGCCGCGGACGCTGACGATCGGGGTGCGGTTCAGCCGCTGATCGCCGTCACGGCGTGTCGCCGACGTCGAAGTGATCGGGCATCGGGACCGGCTCGTCGCCACCGAAGGCGGGCAGATCGGGGCGATCGAGCAGCGCCTTGACCGCCGCCGCGTCGCGGTTGGTCAGACGCCCCGCCGCATCGAACTCGGCGGCCATCAGGAAACCGGTCTCGATCTCGGTATAAGCGGGGTCCCAGTGCGTGTTCTCGGGGACGTGGCAGTGGCCATAGTGCCCGCCCTGCGAAACCCAGTTCGCGGCGTTGCGGTTGTGCCCGCCCGGGTCGCCGCCCGCGACCGGCGGCTTCGGCGGCCCGTTCGGCCAGACCCGCGGGATGCTGTGCGTCGCCTCGATCCAGCGCAGCAGCCGCGCGACGTTGGTCAGCACCTTCTTGCTCTTGTGCTTGCCGGCAAAGCCGACGGTCTCGATCTGGATCGCCGACAGCCGGTTCGTCTCACCCTGCGGCAGGATATGGACCAAAGCCCGCGCCGCCGTCCCGGTATCGACGTGCTGGTGGATGCTGGTCGCGTCGACGGTGAAGTGCGGATCGGCGCGCTTGGACCTGAAGGCGTCGAACGCGGCCTGCGCCGTCGACCCCTCGGTGGTGTGATGGATGATCCGGAACGGTCCGGCGGTATAGCTCCCCGACGTGCCGCTGATCGGCATCTGGATGGCGAATGGACATTGGGCCATGACGTTTCCTCAGAACTCGAAGTCGATGTGGAACGGCAGGCTGGGGTCTGCCGGGTCGGGGGTGAACACCGGCGGCGCGAAGCCGTCGGTGGCGGTCATGAAGGCGTCGGGCAGCGCCATGTCGCCGCGTGCGACGCGACCGCAGGCCCGCGTCTCGAGGACGCGGCGCATGCTCTCGTGCGGCATGTCCCAGCCCTTCGGCTTCTTCGCCCGGGCAAAGCTTTCGACCACCGGGATGAAGGCGCGCAGTTTCGGCGACGTCATCCGGTCGAGCCCTTCGGCGCTGGCGGTGGCGTTGATGCTGCCGTGGTGCCCGACCTTGTAGAAGACGACGTGGCCGAGCAGTTCGGCGATACGCTGCTCGGGGTCGGCCTTGTCGGGCCACGCAATCTGCCGCCACGACTGCCAGTTGCCGACCTGCGCGTCGGCGGCGAACAGCAGGACGTCGCCGCCGGGCTCGAGCTCGAACGCGAGGACAAGGCTGGTGTTGTTGACGATGTTGTCGAACTGGAGCGCGAGTGCCTCCATGCCGACGCCGTCGACGCGGCGCCACGGCTCGTTGCCGTAATGCCCGGCAAGCCAGTCGGCGGCGGCGGGGTTCTGTCCCGGCTTCGGCGGGAAATCGAGGCTCTTCTTCACCTCGAACGGCGGGCGCAGCGCCGCCGGGGCATCGTCGCCGCCGAGAGCCTCGCCGAGCATGCCGTCGGTCAGCTTGAAGACTTCGTGCTTGTCCGCCGACGGGTCCTGATCGGCGAGCAACCGCTCGTCGGTCGGCGGCCCGAGGACCCACGCGGCGACGTTGCTGCCGGGAATCGCGATCCGGTCGCTCGGATGGAAGTAGCGCGCAGCGCCGGTCACCTTTGCCCGGACGAGGTCGATGCACCCCGGCGTGGTCAGCCGCTTGGCTCCGGGACCCGGGGCGGCCGACGCGCTGGCGGTGAAGGTCAGGGCGTTGTTGATCTCGGTAAGCTCGGGGAACGACGACGCGGCAAGGCCCAGCGCGGCGCCGGCCTGTTCGGCGAAGGCGGCGAGCCGGGCTTCGGTCTTGGCGACGTTGCCGGTGATCCGCCGGCCCGCCGGATCGTCGGGGTTCTCGACCCAGCTCATCCACAGTTCGCCGACCGTATCGGCATAGCCGGGGGCCTTGCCGAAGCCGCAGACATGGTCCCAGTGGCGGTGGGTGACGACGACGATGTCGAGCTTGCCGCCGGTCTCGCGGTGGATGTCGGCGGCGATCGCGGGCAAGCGGCTCTCACCCGCGGGGAAGTTCTGCAGGACGCCGAAGTCGATCAACATCGACACGTCGGCGGCGCCGTCGGTGCGGGGAAAGCGCAGCAGGAAACAGTCGCCGAGCAGTCCCCCGTAACAGCGGATTTTGACCCTAAGCGGCATAAGCGGTCCCGCGCGCGGCGTGGACGATCGCCAGCGGCTCGGTTCCGGCGACGGCGGGCGCGGCATAAGCCAGCCTGAGCGCGGCGTCCTCGACCGTCTGGCGATGGCTCCGGATCGCCGCAAGCCGGGCGTCGTCGTCGGCGGGCTGCTGGATGACGGTTCGCGGCAGCGCGAATATCGAGGTGCGGGCCGTCGACGAGCGGCCGTATTTCGGCGCCCGCGCGCTGCGGTGGGCGCGGAGGTCGATGATCAGCGTCGCCCCGCCGCGAACCTTGAAGTCGGCCTCGGGGGGCGGGATCGCGCCGCTATCGACATCGGCCTGCACCGCCGGATCAAGATAGCCGCGGCGCCACTGGGTGATCGTGATAAACAACTGGCGAAGCTGCCGGTCGCCCTTGACCCGCCGCGCCATGCGGACGCTATGGACCTCGAACGGCGACGTCCGGTTGGCGACCCATGCCATCGACAGCTTGGCGGCTCCGGTCTGCCGGTCGCTGGCGTCGAGGAGCAGCCCCAGCTGTTCGCACAGCACGGGGTCGGCCATCAGCAGTTCGTGGATGACGAATGCGTTGTGCTTCGACTGCTCGAAGATCGCCCGGCGGTCGAACAGCGGGTCGAGGTCGAGCTCCGTCTCGCCCTTGCGCGGCGGCTGCGGATTGGTCGAACTCGCCGTGCCGCGGGGCGGGCAGACGTCCCACCACAGGCTGTCCTCGGCGAGCGAGCGGACGTCGTTCGGGACGACGCCGAAGCGGCGGAAGGTGCCGATGATCGCCCGGCGATACCCATACGGATCGACCGGATCGAGATCATAGTCGGCGGTGACGATCGCCCGGAGATAGTCGCCGAAGTCGACCGTCGACGGCGGCAGATAGTCGAGCGCGCGGATGCACATCGTCAGGAGATGGCTCGCCGCCTCGACGGCTTCGCTGGCAAGGCGGTCGACGACCCGCGGATCGAGCGGCATCCCCGGCGCGACGGGCACCGCGATCTGGAGGATCTTGTCGGCCTCGATCCGGTAGATCTCGATGAAGGCGGCATAGACCGCCGACAGCAGTCGCGCCCCCCGCTGGTGCGCCTCGGTGAAGTTCGACAGGTCGACCGGCGTGCCCTTGTCCTTGACCACCGCGTCGCGCAGCGGCCCGGGGGGCAGGCCGTCGGTGCGCTGCGACGCGAGGCCGAATTGCCGGGCGAGGCCGCTCAGCAGCGTCGGCGAATCGAGGGTTCCGACATGGCGCCCGATCTCCGACCGGACGGCGTCGGCGAAGGTGAAACGCTGGAGCAGCGCAACGATGTCGGCGAGCCCCTCGTGGAAGGCGAGCGAGTCGGGGGCCGAGTCCTCGATGAAGCGCGAGTTGACACCGTCGAGGATGGCGTGGCTCGTCTCGTGGGCGACGATGTCGTGCGACAGGCAGCCGAACACCCACATGTCCTTGACGGCATAGACGTCCGCCGGGTTTGGCTCGGGGTAATAGCCGAACAGCAGCGCCTTCTTCGCCGGGCTGTAATAGGCGTTCCGTGCCCGCAGCGCGTGCGGGTAGATGCGCAGCCGCTGGACGTAGGCGAAGTCGATCGACGACGCCGACCACAGGACGCGGCGCCCGAGCGCCTTCTCGAAGGTCTGGATCGTGTAGCTGGCGACGGCGAACGCCATCTGCTGATGGAACTGCGGGTTGCTCTCCGACGGCGGATAGCCATCGGTCGCGAGTAGGTAGGGATCGTCGAGGTCGACCGGCTGGTAGTAGGCCCCGCTCTCGGGATCGACGTCGACGACCTCGAGATATTCGTTGACCGGACCCGCCTCGAACGGCGCGTCGTAGGGCTCGCGCCACGGCACGCTGAGGGTCGCGGTGGCAAAGGCCGCGGTCGCATTGTCGATCGCCAGCGACGGATCGACGGCATAAATCTGCAGCCGCCGCGACGACGGGACCGGCGGCTGCGGCGCAAGGGTCGCAGGGGCCGTGCCGGCCACGATTACGGCCGCAGCGTCGGGTCGAGGATGTTGGCGACCGTCGCCGCGAGCTGTGCGGTCAGCTTGGTAGTGTCGGCCCCGCCGGCAGCGGCGATCCGCGCCTTGAGCTGGTCGGCGGCGTGGCGGTTCTTGACGTCGGAGGCGAGCTTGACGATGTCGATGAGGTCGCCGATCGCATTGCCGACGCCGTTCTGGGCGCCGTAGAAGCGCTTGAGCAGCTCGGCGCTGGCGACGGCGGGGGCAAAGCCTTCGAGCTCGCTGTTCTGGCCGCCGTAGATGGCGATGACGATGTACGGCTCGTCGCCATTATAGAGCGCGCCGGTGTTGTCGACGAGGCCGACGTCGGGACGATAGGTGTACGCCTCGAGCCCCGACCCGGCGCGGGCGGCGAGGCGGAAGTCGGCGACCGAGGTCGTCGTGCCCGGCTTGCCGAAGTTGACCGTCTCGGTCTCGCTCCACATGCTCGATCCGTTGGTCAACGCACCGATCAGCTTGCCGGCGAGCGGGATGATCGAGCCCGCCGCCATGATCGCCCCCTGATACGGCAGGAACAGCGGCATCGTCGCCGCCGCCTGGAACGCGCTCGACAGCGTCGCGAGGACGCCGTCGTCGCGTGGGGCGCCGGTCAGTTCGAACGACACCAGCAGCTGCTCAGTGGCGACGGCCGGGACATAGGCGACGATCGCCGTCCCGTCGGTCAGCGCGCCCGGCATCGGCAGCATGGTGTTGGCGCCGGTGTGCTTGGCAACGAAGTTGAGCGCGCGGGCGCTGGCGTTGAACACGCTCCAGTTCTTGACCCCCGAGACGACCGCGATGTCGCCTGTGCCGCTGAGGTCGCGCCAGTGGACCTTGCCCGAATAGACCTGGCGGATGTCGATCGTCAGCGGCTGGCCGAAGGCGATCGGCGGGAAGGCGGTCAGGGCGGCGGGCTGCGCCGCGGCGATCGGCGCGTCAAACGACAGGGTCCGTCCCGATTGCAGGGCAATGGATGGATGGGCGGCGCCGCGGCCGTTGGCGGTGAGCGCGGCGGCGACCGTGTCACCTTTTCGCGCATACTCGTCGTCGCTGATCAGGTGTTCGCCGATGATGCGGTAAAGCGCCATGACCCGTCCCCCCGGCGGTCCCACCCGCCTGACGAGCAGGATTTCATTTATCTCGGTGAGTCGCAACAAATATTAGGCCGGCGGTCCTGATTCACATTTATTTCATGGGATCGTCTTCGATTAACTGCGGCCGACCGGCCTGCCGTCGGGGCCGCTCATCCCGACGTTGTCTTTGATTCGGCAGGATCCTCGCACCCCTGTGACGATCATCGCGGGAGGGACCCCACCGCCGGTTGATCGACTGCACGATGCAAATTCCTGGTTGGCAGCCCTTCTTCGTGCCGGCGACCGCTCGCTGGTGATGTCCGATTGACAAGCGCGAGCCCGGTTGCCAATCGACGGGCGCGCAGTTTGACGGGAAGGTGGTCGCCATGCTTGCCGATCGCCTGCGCCGCTTCTTCGCCGAGGAGACGTGGCAGTTCGCGCCCAACGAGCGGCCGGCACTGCCCGGGTCGCCGGCGTCGCCCGACCATCCCCTCCCGCGGCGCTACGCTTATGGCGCGATCGGGGTGCTGCTCGGGCTGACCGGCGGGCTCGGCACCGCGCTGATCTCGGTCAACACCATCTATCTGCAGGGCCCGCTCGGCCTCGACCCGAGCGAGATCGCGTGGCTGCCGACGGCGTACGTCATGACTAATACGTCGATGAACCTGCTGCTGATCAAGTTCCGCCAGCAGTTCGGGCTGCGGCCGTTCACCGTCATCTTCCTCGGCGCCTATGCCCTGCTGACCTTCGCCCATTTGTTCGTCCGCGGCTTCTGGTCGGCGGTGGCGGTGCGCGCTGCGAGCGGCATGGCGGGGGCGGCGGTGAGCAGCCTCGCGCTTTACTACATGATGCAGGCGCTGCCGGCGAAGTGGCGGCTCAAGGCGATCGTCCTCGGCATCGCCATCCCCCAGTGTGCGACCCCGCTGGCGCGGCTGTTCTCGCCCGACCTGCTCGAGATGTCGCAATGGCGGACGCTGTACCTGTTCGAGCTCGGGCTGACCTTGCTGTGTCTCGCCGGGGTCGGGGCGCTGCGGCTGCCGCCGTCGGAGCGGGCACCGGCGTTCGAGCCGCTCGACTTCGTCACCTTCTCGCTGTTCACCGGGGCGGTGGCGCTGTTCGCCGCGGTCCTCGGCGAGGGGCGGATCGTGTGGTGGACCGACACCCCGTGGGTCGGCTGGGCGCTCGCCGCGGCGATCCCGCTGTTCCTTGCGGCGCTTGCTATCGAGCATCGGCGCGCCCACCCGCTGATCAACACCCGCTGGCTGGGCAGCGCCGACCTGCTGCGCTTCACCGTCGTCGCCTTCATGGCGCGGATCGTCCTGTCGGAGCAGAACTATGCCGCGGTCGGGCTGCTCAACGCGCTCGGCCAGACCAACGACCAGATGATCGTCCTGTTCGCGATCATCTTCGTGGCATCGATCGCCGGAGCGGTGGCGAGCGCGGTGACGCTCGACGTCAACAAGCTGACCCACCCGGTGATGCTGGCGATCGGCCTCGTCGCAGTCGCCGCCTACATCGATTCGCAGGCGACCAGCCTGACCCGGCCCGAGCAGATGTACGCGACGCAGGCGCTGATCGCCTTCGCCGCGACCTTCTTCATCGGCCCGTCGCTGCTGTTCGGCATGACCCGCGCGCTCCAGCAGGGGGCGGGGCATATCATCAGCTTCTTCACTTTGTTCGGGATCCTCAACAACATCGGCACGCTGGCCGGGTCGGCGTTCCTCGGCACCTACGAGACGATCCGCGAGAAGGCGATCAGCGCCGAGCTCGTCGGCTCGATCGACCCAACCGACCCGATGGTCGCGCAGCGGCTGGCGGCGGGCGGCGCGGCGGTCGCCCGGGTGATCGGCGACCCGCGGCTGCGCAGTGCCGAGGGGGCGGCGCTGCTCTCCCAGGCGACGACGCGGGAGGCAACCGTGCTCGCCTTCGACGACGTCTTCCGCCTCGTCGCGCTGCTGGCGGCGTCGACGACGCTGTATCTCCTGTTTATCCTCTGGCGACGCGGGGTTCGCGTCCGGCGGGCGGCGCTGGTAGGGGCGGGCGCATGACCGAGCCGAGCCCTCCCGTGCCCGTCGCTCCTGCCGCCGTGCCCCCGACCGAGGCGCGGCAGGCCGAGCTTCGCGGCGCCAACCCGCCGCCGTCGGCGGGGTCGATGTGGCGGCCCAAGCCGCCTTCCGGCATCGGGCTGGTCTTCGTCCTCCTCCTCGCGGTCGGCGGCGTCGCCGCGGTCCTCGCCGCGTGGCGGCTGCCGCCCTTCGCCACCGCCGCCGAATCGACCGACAACGCCTATGTCCGCGGCCGGACGACGGTGATCAGCCCGCAGGTCAGCGGCTATGTCACCAGGGTCCTCGTCCGCGACTTCGACACCGTCGTCGTCGGCCAGCCGCTGGTGACGATCGACGACCGCATCTACCGCGAGCGGGTCGACCAGGCGGCGGCGCAGGTCGATGCGGCGCAGGCGACCCTCGCCAACAGCGCGCAGGCGGCGCGGTCGCGTCAGGCGAGCGTCGAGGCGCAGGAGGCCACCGTCGCCAACGCCCAGGCGCAGCTGGCCCGGGCGCAGGCCGACATGCGCCGGGTCGACGACCTTGTCACCGACGGCTCGGTATCGCTGCGCGAGCGCGACCAGACGCTTGCCTCGCTGCGGCAGGCGGAGGCGGCGGTCCGGCAGGCGGCGGCGGCGCGCGACATCGCCCGGCAGGACGTCCGCACCGTCGCGGTCGGGAGGGGCGGCCAGCAGGCGGGGGTGGCGGGGAGCGACGCCGCCCGGCGCCTCGCCGCGATCGACCTCGCCAACACCGTCATCCGGGCGCCCGAAAGCGGGCGGCTGAGCGAGGTCGGGGTCCGCGTCGGCCAGTATGTCGTCGCGGGGACCCAGCTGATGTTCCTCGTCCCGCCCGAGACATGGGTCATCGCTAATTTCAAGGAGGCGCAGACCGCCGGCATCGCGGTCGGGCAGCCCGCCTCGTTCACCGTCGACGGGCTCGCCAACGCCCGGCTCAACGGGCACGTCGAGCGGGTGTCGCCGGCGGCGGGGTCCGAGTTCGCCGTGCTCAAGGCCGACAACGCCACCGGCAATTTCACCAAGGTGCCGCAGCGGATCGCGGTCCGCATCCGCGTCGACCCCGGCCAGCCGCTCGCCGCCCGCCTGCGGCCCGGCATGTCGGTGCAGGCGCGGGTCGAGACCGGCGTCGGACCGGGGCTGCCGTGAGCCGCGGGCATCGCCGCATCCTGCTTGCCGCCGCACTGGCAGCGAGCGGGTGCGCCGGTCCGCGGGTGCCGCCGCCCGCCGCCGCCGCGGTCGCCCCGCCCCCGGCATGGCGGACCGCGCTCGGCCCCGGCGAGCCGGTCCGCGCCGACTGGTGGCAGGCGTTCGGCGACCCGGTGCTGACCGCGCTGGTCGCCCGCGCCCTCGCCGACAACGACGACATCGCCATCGCCGCGGCGCGGGTCGAGGAGGCGCGCGCCGCCGCGCGGACCGCCCGGGCGCAGCAGGCGCCGCAGCTCGGCGGGGCGGCCGGGACCGACAACGGCCAGCAGATCAGCCCGTTCGGCACGCCGCTGTTCGCCTACAGCATCGAGCCGCAGCTGACCGCGAGCTACGACCTCGACCTGTTCGGGCGGCTGCGGCAGGCGACCCGCGTCGCCCGGGCGCAGGCGCTGGCGAGCGTTGGCGCGGGCGACGCCGTCCGCCTCGCCGTCGCCGGCGGGGTCGCCACCGGCTATATCAACCGGCGCGCGCTCGACCTGCGGCTGACGATCGCCGAGCAGACGCTGGCGGCGCGGAGCGAGGCGCTGCGGATCGCCCGGCGGCGGGCCGAGACCGGCTACACCTCGAACCTCGAACTCCACCAGGCCGAGGGCGAATACCACGCCACCGAGCAGCTCGTGCCGCAGGCGAAGCTGGCGATCCGGCGGCAGGAGGATGCGCTCAGCCTGCTCGTCGGCGTGACGCCCGGGCCGATCGCGCGCGGCGTGCCGCTCGACCGGCTGCTCGCCCCGGCGATCCCCGACGGGCTGCCCGCCGACCTGCTCCGCCGCCGCCCCGACCTGTACCAGGCCGAGCAGGCGGTGGTCGCCGCCGACCGCTCGCTCGACAGCGCCCGCGCGGCGTTCCTTCCCGACGTCGCGCTGACAGCCGGGGCGGGGATCGCCTTCTCGACCGCCTTCATGACCCCGATCGGGCTATATTCGCTCGGCGCCAACGTCCTGTCGCCGATCCTCGACGGCGGCCGCCGCCGTGCCGCGATCGACGCGGCGGGGTCACGCCGCGACCAGGCGGCCTTCGCCTACCGCCGCGCAACATTGAGCGCCTTCCGCGACGTCGACGACGGACTGGCCGGGGTCCAGCGATCGGGCGAGCAGGCGACGGCGCTGGCGGGGCAGCGCGATGCGCTCGCGGCGGCGCTGCGGAATGCGAGCAACCGGTATCGCGCGGGGTACTCGGCGTACATCGACCAGCTCGATGCGCAGCGCGGGTTGCTGACGGCGGATTTGGCGCTGGTGCAGGCGCGGGCGGATCGGTTGACGGCTTATGTTGCGCTTTATCAGGCGTTTGGCGGGGGGTGGAGTGCGGACGAGGTCGCCCGGGTCAAGCAGTAGGGCGCGGCCGGCGAGGCTGAAAGGTCACACGAAGTTCAGGGATATCGACATCGGTTTCGCGGTTGAAGTCCGACCTGCCTCCCCTCCCCTTCAGGGGAGGGGCGAGAGACGCGCCCCTTGGCGCGGCCCGGGGGTGGGGGCTGAAACGGGGTGAGGGTTCGTGGCGACTGCCCCACCCCCGACCCCTCTGAAGGGGAGGGGAGCAGGAAGGGAAGGACAGGGAGCAAAAAGCAAAAGCGGCAGAAAATTCGCGAGTTCACGATTTGCGAAGCATGCGACCAACGATGAGAAAGAACGCGATCTCCGGGTCAACGCGACCCGACTCGAAGCCCGAAACGTAAGCCCTCCGCACCCCTGTAGGACAGCGCAATCGCTCCCGCCGAGCTTCAGCCGCCAACAACCCCCCGCAACGAAGCCTCGATCTCCCCACCACAATACGCATCCCCGTAATCCCGCCGCGCCTTCTCCGCCAACGCCGCCAACGCAGGCAAAGCCGACACCCGCCGCGCCAGCGCAGCCGTCATCGGCGCCGTCTCCTCGAGCATGCGCCGCAGCTTCGGAAAGCGGTCGCCCATCGTCGTCCACAGCGTCGCGGTGACGACATCGGCAACCCCCGCCGCCTCGCCACCAAGCACGAAGCCGGCGTCCGCCCTCAGCCCATGCCGCCGCCCGGTCTCCTCCCAGAACCCCATCCACTTTTCGAGGCGCGGGACGAAGTCGCTCCAGCGCTTGTCGGTCCACATCTGCTTGCCGCCGTCGATGGTGAGTTCGTCGATGACATCGTTGGCGTCGTTGACCAGCTTGATCGTCATCGCCCGCAGCGCCGGGGTCGGCGGCAGCAGGTCGAGCGTCTCGCCGAGGTACAGGATGATCGCCGGCATCTGGGCGATGGCGAAGTCCGCCTTGCGGTCGACGAGCAGCGGCGGGCCCATGAACGGGACCGGCATGTCCGCGACCGCCGCGCCCATCAGCTTGCCGATCGCGCCGGCGTCGTGCTCGGTCCATGTCTTGCCGGCATGCGCGAGGACGGCGCGGACGAACTGGCCGCGGAACGGGACGGGCCAGTAATAGAGGTCATAGTCGGACATGGCGGTCTCCGCTTGGACGGGGGCGAGCTAAAATGCAGTCATCCCCGCGAAGGCGGGGACCCAAGGTCAC
>NZ_JANYGL010000121.1 GCF_025362435.1 Polymorphobacter sp. | reverse complement strand
GCCCGGATTCGTGAACGGGTCGACGGGAGCATGCCCGCGCACCGCCTGCAACGTGTCGCCGGAAACCGGCCCGCTGTGGCCATAGTCGATGAGCAACGCCGCCCCGCCATGGCGCGACAGCCGTCCGCCGATCTCGGCAGCGATCGCGGTGGATGCGGGCGACGTCTCGACGACGCTGCCGACGGGCGCGTTCCACAGCGCTGGAGCGACGAGTGGCGTCCCGTCCGCGGCTCCGATCGTCGGGACGAAGCCCGCGCCGATCATCCGTTCGTTCCAACCCGCATCGCCGCGAACGAACTGGCGCACCGGCAGGGCATCGAAGAACTCGTTGGCGACGAGCAGCAGCGGGGCGTCGTCGGGCACGGTGTCGAGGCTGTCGTGCCATGTCGCATTCGGCACGCGCTCGCGCTGCGCCACCCGCAGCACCGGGCTCGTCTCGACGAAATCGACTGCCGGGGTCCATTTTGCTGCAGCCATGCTGCGCAATATATCGGCCATCAGCGTCCCGCGTCCCGGGCCAAGTTCGACTACCCGCACCCGTTCGGGCGACTCGGCGCGACGCCACATGTCGGTCAGCCACACGCCGATCAGCTCGCCGAACATCTGGCTGATCTCGGGCGCAGTGGTGAAGTCGCCGCCCGCGCCCAACGGGTCGCGCGTCGCGTAATAATGCGCGTTGCCCAGCGCCATCCACCGCGCGACCGGCATCGGCCCGGTCGCGTCGATCTCGCGCGCCAACCGGTCGCCGAGCGCGGTCACGCCGGGATCGGGTTTCCGGCGGCGATTGCCCGGCTTCGGCTCGACCACATCAGGTAGAGCCCGAGCGCGATCATCGGCAGGCACAGCCATTGCCCCATCGTCAGCCCGAACTTGAGGTAGCCGACCTGGACATCGGGCTCGCGGAAGAACTCGATGCAGAAACGGACGAGGCCGAAGCCGAAGGTCCCGGCACCGACGAGCAGCCCTGGATATAGCCGCGCGCGGCTCCGCCAGAACATCAGGTTGAGGACGATCAGCAGCAGCAGCCCTTCGCCGGCGAACTCGAACAACTGGCTCGGATATCGTGGCGCGGTGCCGGCCCCAGGGAAGATGACACCCCAGTCGCTGCCCGTGACGCGGCCCCACAGCTCGCCATTGACGAAGTTCGCCAGCCGCCCGAGCCCCTGACCGAGCGGGGCGACGCAGGCGACGTAATCGCAGATCCGCAGGCCCGGGAGGTTGTTTGAGCGAGCGAACAGGAAGATCGCGATGGTGAAGCCGATCGCGCCGCCGTGGAACGACATCCCGCCCTCCCACAGCCGGAGGATCGCCAGCGGGTCGGCGGCGAACTTGGCGAAGTCGTAGAACAGGACATAGCCGATCCGCCCGCCGAGGATGATGCCGATCGTCGCCCATGTGATCAGCGCGTCGGCATGCGGTCGCGTCATCGGCGGCGCCCACGAGTCGAGCATCCGGCCGAGCAGCCACCAGCCCCCGAGAATCCCGCCGATATAGGCGAGGCTGTACCAGCGCAGGGCGAACCCGTGGAACTCGAAGAGAACCGGCGAGAGGCCGAGGCTCGACCAATCGAGCGCGATCCGGGCATGGTCGAGCAACGTGATTTCCCTTGTGTCGCGACGTGGCGGCACCATAGTCGGGGAAAGCGATAAGACAATTGGGTGAGGCTGCCGGTGACCGACGCGCTCGAGACGTTCCGCAACGAAACTCGCGACTGGCTCGAAGCGAATTGCCCGCCCGAGATGCGGCTGCCGATCGCCAGCGACGCCGATGTCTGCTGGGGCGGGCGCAACGCCGACCTGACGCCGCCGCAGCGGCTGTGGCTCGACCGCATGGGCGCGAAGGGCTGGACCGTCCCTGAATGGCCAGTCGCCTATGGCGGCGGCGGGCTGACCAAGGACGAGGCGAAGGTGCTCGCTAGCGAGATGCGCAAGATTCGCGCGCGCTCGCCGCTGTCGTCGTTCGGCATCTGGATGCTCGGGCCGGCGCTGCTGAAATACGGCTCGGAGGAGCAGAAGCTCGAGCACCTGCCCAAAATCGCGCGCGGCGAAATCCGCTGGTGCCAAGGCTATTCGGAGCCGGGCGCGGGGTCCGACCTCGCTGCGCTGCGGACCTCGGCGATCCTCGACGGCGACGATTATATCGTCAACGGCCAGAAGGTGTGGACGAGCTACGCCGACAAGGCCGACTGGATCTTCTGCCTCGTCCGCACCGACCCGGCCGCGCC
>NZ_JANYGL010000067.1 GCF_025362435.1 Polymorphobacter sp. | reverse complement strand
TAGCCGCGCCATGATCGCGGCGAGGCGCTCGAGTTCGGCACCGGCGAGGTTGGGTCGGGTGGTGGTCATGCGATCGGCCTAGACAGGGCGGGGCGGTCGGGCAAGATGGGAGAATGACGATCTCCCGCCGCACGCTTATCGCCGCCGCCAGCGCCGGGGCCGCCGTCGCGCTTGCCGGGTGCAACAACCTCGCGACGCTCAACCGGCTCAATACCTTGACCCCCGGCGACGGTGGCGTTGCCAAGCGGATCGATGGGGCGGCGTATGGCAGGGACCCGCGCCAGCGGCTCGACGTTTACGCGCCCACCGACGCCGGCGCGCCTTTGCCGGTGGTGATCTTCTTCTACGGCGGCGGCTGGAACTCGGGGTATCGCGGCGGCTATGCCTTCGCCGCGCGGGCAATCGCGGCGCGCGGCTTCGTCGTCGTCGTTCCCGACTACCGCCTCGTGCCGCAGGTCCGCTTCCCCGCGTTCGTTCAAGACGGCGCGGCGGCGGTGCGCTGGACGGTCGATCATGTCGCAGCATCGGGCGGCGACCCGAAGCGCATTGCGGTCGCGGGACATTCGGCGGGGGCGCACATCGCGATGATGCTCGCGCTCGACGGCCGCTTCATCGCTGCCGCCGGAGCACCCGGAGCGATCAAGGCGGTGGTCGGGCTGGCGGGGCCGTACGACTTCCTGCCGTTCGACCAGCCGTCGGCGGTCGCGGCGTTTGCGGGTACTCCCGATCCGAAGACGACGCAGCCGATCAATTTCGTCCGCGCCGACGCGCCCCCCGTGCTGCTGCTGACCGGCGACGCCGACGATGTCGTCCGCCCGCGCAACAGCCGGGCCTTGGCGGCCGCGCTGCGGCTCAAGGGGGCGGTGGTCGAGGAGAAGGAATATCCAGGGGTCGGCCACGTCGGGCTGCTGCTTGCGTTATCGAAGCCGTTTCGCGGCAAGGCCGACGTCCTCGACACGATGACGGCTTTCCTCCACCGCAGCTTCGCCAAGGGAGGCGCAGCATGACCGACGAGGAACTCCACGGCCACCTGATCGACCGCCAGGGATCCCGGCGCGATTTCAACACGCCGGTGCTCGTCGTCGACCTCGACGCGCTCGACCGCAATATCGCGAGGATGGCCGCCTTCGCCGCCGCCAGCGGCCTCGCGCTGCGGCCCCATGCCAAGACTCACAAGAGCCCCGAGATCGCCCGCCGCCAAGTCGCAGCAGGAGCGATCGGCGCGTGCTGCGCCAAGCTCGGCGAGGCCGAGGTGCTTGCCGACGGCCAGATCCATGGGCTGCACATCACCTCGCCGGTGGTGTCGCCGCCTGCAATCGCCCGGCTGGTCGTGCTCAACGCGCGCGTCGACGGGCTGATGTGTGTCGTCGACAATGTCGAAAACGTCCGCGCGATCGGCCGGGCCGTGGCGGACGGCAAGCCGCTTAGCGTCATCATCGATATCGATCCCGGCATCCACCGCACGGGCGTCGCTTCACCGGAGGCGGCAGTCGCGTTGCTCGAAGCGATCCGCGCCGAGCCGGGGCTGCACTATGCCGGAGTGCAATTCTATTGCGGAACACAGCAGCACATCGCCGGCTTTGTCGACCGCGCCAAAGCGATGCGCGACCGTGCCGGAATTGCCCGCAAGGTCATCGCGGCGTTGACCGCAGCCGGCGGAGCACCGGGCATCGTCACCGGCGGCGGCACCGGCACCCACCGCATCGACGCGACGCTAGATCTGTTCACCGAACTTCAGGCCGGGTCGTATGTCTTCATGGACAGCCAATATCTCGCCTGCGACCTGACCGGCGACGACGGCGGCGCCCCGTACGAGACCGCGTTGATGATCGACACGCGCGTGGTCAGCGCCAATGCAACGGGCATGGTCACGGTCGATGGCGGCTTCAAGGCGTTCTCGACCGATGGCGATCCACCGCTCGTCCTCGCCGGAGCCCCCGCCGGATCGACCTACCGCTTCATGGGTGACGAACACGGCGCGCTGCTCGTGCCGGAGGGCAGGGCGCCGCAACTCGCAGACATCGTCACCTTCGCGGCACCGCACTGCGACCCGACGGTCAACCTGTACGACACGTATCATGTCGTGCAGGGTGACACGCTGCGAGCGCTTTGGCCCGTCGCCGCACGCGGACGTTCGCGTTAGGCGGCGGTTTCGGGCTCCGGTGCCGCGATCAAGCCAGCGATGCGGCCCTCACCATTCAATGCCAATCTTGCCGAAGTGGCTGCCGCTCATCTCGTGGCGAAAGGCGTCGGCGAGTTGCTCGAGCGGGAAGCGGCGGTCGATCACAGGCTTAATTCCGCTGCCGTCGAGTGCGCGGACGAAGTCCTGCTGCTGCCGCCGGCTCCCAACGATCAGCCCCTGGAGCCGCGCCTGCTTGCCCATCAGCGCCGCTGTCGGAACCTCGCCGCTGATGCCGGTCAGCACGCCGATCAGCGAGATATGTCCGCCGACTCGGACCGCATCGATCGACTGCGCCAGCGTTCCCGGGCCGCCGACCTCGACAACATGATCGACGCCGCGCCCGCCGGTCCAGTCGCGGACGACCGAACCCCACTTCTCCTGCTCGCGGTAGTTGACGGTGAAGTCGGCGCCGAGCGACTTCGCCCGCTCGAGCTTGTCGCCCGACGACGAGCTGATCGCCACCGTCGCGCCCATCAGCTTGGCGATCTGCAACGCCCAGATCGACACACCGCCGGTGCCGAGCAACAGCACGCTGTCGCCCGCCTTGAGCCCGCCGTCGGCGACAAGCGCGCGCCACGCGGTCAGCCCGGCGGTGGTGATCGCCGCCGCCTCGACCGCGTCATAGCCCTTCGGCGCGCGGGTGAAGGCGGTCGCGGGCAGGACGACCGTGTCGCGCGCGAAGCCGTCGATGCCGTCGCCGGGGGTCCGGCTGAAGTCGCCGACGGTGGCGGTGCCGTCGTGCCAGTCGGGGAAGAAGCACGACACGACCATGTCGCCGGTCGCAAACTCGGTGACGCCAGGCCCGACCGCCTCGACCGTCCCGGCGCCGTCGGCGAGGGGGATGCGCCCCGCAACGGCGCCCATCCGGCCAGTGGCGACGCCGAGGTCATGGAAGTTGAGCGTGCTGCCGTGGAGCGCGACGCGGATCTCGCCGGGCCCGGGCTGGCCGGGGTCGGGGCGGTCGACGACGGTCAGCCGCTCGAGTGAGATTGGAGCCTGCAATTCGATCGCGCGCATCGGAAATCCTTCAGTGCCAGAAACAGAGCATCCCCGTTCACCATAAAGCGAACAGGGATGCTTCGATACGTCAGACGATAACCAACTCGCGCTGGTTCCGAGGTTACGGCCGCAGCACGACCTTGATCACGCCGTCCTGTTTGTCGCGGAACTTCTTGTACATCTCCGGCGCGTCTTCAAGGCTTGCCGGGTGGGTGACGACGAAGCTCGGGTCGATGTCGCCCGCGATGATCCGCGCGAGCAGCGGCGCGGTGTAGCGCTGGACGTGGGTCTGGCCGGTCTTGATCGTCAGCCCCTTGTTCATCATCGCGCCGATCGGGATCTTGTCGCCCATACCGACATAGACGCCGGGGACCGAGACGGTGCCGCCCATCCGGCAGCTCATGATCGCCTCGCGCAGGACATGGACCCGGTCGGTCGCAAGCAATGTCGCCGCCTTGACCCGGTCGAGCACGGCGTCGACCGAGCCGTGGCCCGATGCTTCGCAGCCGACCGCGTCAATGCAGCTGTCGGGGCCACGGCCCTTGGTGCGGAACTGGAGCTCGTCATAGACACTGTCGACCTCGCTGAAGTCGATCGTCTCCGCGCCGCCGGCCTCGGCCATGCGCAGCCGCTCGGGGATCTCATCGATGGCGATGACGCGACCGGCGCCGAGCATGAGCGCCGAGCGGATAGCGAATTGGCCGACCGGGCCGCAGCCCCAGATTGCGACAGTGTCACCGGGCTCGATCTGCGCGTTCTCGGCGGCCATGTAGCCGGTCGGGAAGATGTCTGACAGGAACAGCGCCTGCTCGTCGGTGACGTTGTCGGGGACCTTGATCGGCCCGACGTCGGCCATCGGCACGCGGAGATATTCGGCCTGCCCGCCGCAATAGCCGCCGAGCATTTGGCTGAAGCCGAACAGGCCGGCGGGGGAGTGGCCCATCGCCTTGATCGCGATATCGGCGTTGGGGTTGGTCCGCTCGCACGCCGAGAACAGGCCCTTCTTGCAGAAGAAGCACTCGCCGCAGCTGATCGTGAAAGGGACGACAACGCGGTCGCCAATCTTGAGGTTGGTGACTTCGGAGCCTAGCGCGACGACGACGCCCATGTTCTCGTGACCGAGGATGTCGCCCGACTCCATCGTCGGCTGATAGCCGTCGAGCAAATGAAGGTCCGAACCGCAGATCGCGCAGGCGGTAATCTTGATGATTGCGTCGCGAGGGTGCTTGATCTCGGGGTCCGCGACGGTGTCGACGCGGACGTCGCCTTTACCGTGCCAGCACAATGCGCGCATTGGTCGTCTCCTCGGTTGCCAGATGCTCGCGAAGTCGCGGCTGCTGGATCGAGGCGGCTAACGAGGCAGGCTTATGATCGTGCCCCGGGCTCGACATACATCCGAGGACTGCGACAACACGGCCATGTCGGGGGAGGGCTTGCTACTGTCGGCGGGGCTTATGCAACAGCGCGGCGCTTCGAAGGCGCGAAGAACTGGGTTAGCAGGCCGACGCTCGCGAAGCCTGCCCCGAATATCGCCACAGCCGTCCAGCCACCGTACGACCACGCCCATGTCGCCGCCGCCGAGCCGACCGAGCCGCCGATAAACATGGCACCCATGAAGATCGTATTGATCCGCGAACGCGCCTCGGGGCGGAGCGCGTAGACGATATGCTGATTGGAGATCAGCGCGCTTTGCACTCCGAAATCGAGGACGATGACGCCGACGATCAGCCCCGCGACCGACTGCCAGACACCGAAGATCAGCCATGCGAGCAGCGTCAGGCCGGCGCCGAGGGCGATCACGGGACCCGGGCCGCGTCGGTCGGCGATGCGCCCGGCGATCGGCGCCGCGAGGATGCCGACCGCGCCGACGATCCCGAACAGCCCGGCGACTTCGGGACCAAAGCCGAAGCGCGGCTGCTGCAGCCGCAACGCGAGGATCGTCCAGAAAGCGCTGAACGCCGCGAACAGTGCGGCCTGCGTGATCGCGGCGCGGCGGAGCGATCCAAACTCGCGCCAAAGTCCACCGAGCGACTTGATCAGTCCGCCGTAACTCAGGCCGGGCTCCGGCTCGCTGCGTGGCAACATCACCGCCATGATCGCCGCCGCGCCGAGCGCCAGCGGCACGCCGAGCCAGAACATCACCCGCCACCCAGCATGAGCGGCGACGAAGCCCGCCAGTGTCCGGCTGAGCAGGATTCCGCACAAAAGTCCCGCCATCACCGTGCCAACAATCGCGCCGCGCCGCGCCGGCGGTGCCAGATGGGCCGCAAGTGGAACGATCTGCTGCGCGACCGTCGCCATGACGCCGACGCAGATCGACGCGAGGATCACCAGCGTCGCGTTCGGCGCGATCGCGGTCAGCCCCAACGCTGCTGCAAGCGCGAGAAATTGTACCACGATCAACCGCTTGCGCTCGATCAGGTCGCCGAGCGGGACCAGTAGCAGGAGCCCGCAGGCATATCCGACCTGTGTCGCCGTCGGCACAAGCGCAATCGAAGCGCCGGGGAAGTCGCGCTCGATGACGCCGAGCATCGGCTGGTTGTAGTAGATGTTGGCAACCGCGAGACCCGCCGCTGCTGCCATACAAAGGGTCAGGGCACGACTGAGCGGGGCAGGGTCCGATGCTGATGTCTGGCTCCGCGCCACTACCGAGTTCATCAAGCGGCCTGGTTGATTTCGCCGAGACTTTCCTCGATTTGCTGGTCTGAAACCCTCAGCGAAGGCAGGCACGCGAGGAAGTTCTTGAGTTCGGTCCGCCGCAGATCCTCATCGGCAAGCTGGGCGTCAACCCCGAGGAGCCAGCGCAACGACCGGCGACCTGCATCGCGATGTAGCGCTTCGAGCTGGTCGGCGCGAAGGTTCACGTCGGCGGCGGTGTCGGCGAGACCTGCTTCGATCAGGCTATCGACTTGACGGCGCAGGGCGACGGCGATTTCTCCTAAAGCCAGCTCGGGGTGGTATTGCACGCCCCAGAAAACGCCACGGTCGTACCGGATTTCCGCGGCCTGCACCTGCGTCACGCCGTTGCTTGCGAGCAGGATCGCGCCATCGGGCAGCGTCTCGACCTCGTCGCCGTGGATTGCCGGCGCGTCCCAGCTCGCCGCGCGGCCGGAGAGGAGAGGGTGGTCGCGCCCGGCGTCGGTCGGCGTGATCCGCCGCGCGATACCGGCTTCCATCCGATCGGGAATTTTTCGGACTTTGCCGCCCGCAGCAACGACGGCGAGCTGAAGCCCGGCGCACGAACCGAACGACGGCGTTCCCGACGCGAAAACCGAGCGCATGAAAGCAAGCTGGCGACGCACTTCGGGGGTATCGTCGTAGACGTGCATCGGCGAACCGGTGACGAAGACCGCATCGAAGCCTTGAAGGTCTGCCGGTTCATAAAGCTCGGCATCGGCATCGGCGGGGGCGACGATGGTAACGGCGCAATCCGGCTGCATCTGCCGAAGCGTGGCGGCATAAGTTTCGCCCGAACTTTTGCCAGCAGCGCGTCGGCGTTCGTCGCGCTCGTCGACGGTCTCACTCTCGACAACGAGGAAGTTCGGCAACGGCTTTTCCTTGGATGGTCGGGATTTAACGCTCGATCGCATATTGCCCCGCCATTACCGTATGACGATACCGTCGCTCGCAAAGCAACGTTCCCGAATGTCGCAATCGAAGCACGGGCGGCGGCAGGGTGCTCGAGCAGTCTCGCAGACTGTTCAATCTGAGTTGGCGCTACGGGTTCTCCCCAAGGCCAACGAAGATCCGATAATATGTATTATGTTAAACCAGCAGCGTTATAGCTCGATGACCTGCCCATCATATCCCGGCTCGACGCCGATCGGCAGCGTCCGGCAAAGAGCGGCATAGTCCATCGAGTTATCCATATGCGTCAGGATCGCCCGTCGTGGTTTGGCGGTCTCAATCCAGCCAAGGGTCTGGTCGAGATGGCTGTGCGTCGGATGCGGCTTGTGGCGGAGCGCGTCGACGATCCATAAATAGAGACCTTCGATGAACGGCTGCGATGCCACCGGCAGCGTCTTGATGTCGGTCGAATAGGTCAGCGCCTTGCCGCCGGCCTCGATACGAAAACCGAGGCTGTCGATATTCCCGTGGTTCTGGACGAATGACTGGACCTTGATACCGCCGACAGTGAGAACCGGCGGCATCGGATTGGCGGTCGCGCTCGCCGGATAGAATGCTGTCCCGGCGAAGACGTAGTTGAAGCGCGGGACCAAGATCTCCCATGTCGCCGCGCTGGCATAACACGCGACCGGCGCTTCCATCAGGTGGAAGAATTGGCGCAGGTCGTCGATGCCGTGGGTGTGGTCGGCGTGGTCGTGCGTGTAGAGAACCGCGTCGAGCCGTTGAACATTCGCCGAAAGCATCTGCTCGCGGAAGTCGGGCCCGGTATCGATGACGATGGTCGTCCCGTCATGCTCGACGAGCAACGAGACCCGGCGTCGCCGATTTCTCGGCTCGGCTGGGTCGCAGTTGCCCCAGTCGTTGCCGATGCGCGGGACGCCGCTTGACGTCCCCGAGCCGAGGATCGTTACCTTCATGCCGGGCGCGTCGCCTTCGAAAATAGCCGGAAGAAGTTATCGGCAGTCTGGGCGGCGATCGTCGCGACATCGACGCCGCGCAGCCCGGCAAGGACCGCTGCCGTGTGCGCGACATAGGCCGGCTCGCAGACCTTGCCGCGCATCGGCACCGGCGCGAGAAACGGCGAGTCCGTCTCGATGAGGATGCGATGTTCGGGCAGCGTCGCCGCCACCGCTTGCAGGTCGCGGGCATTCTTGAAGGTCAGGATGCCTGACAAAGAAATGTAGAAACCGAGCGCAAGTGCCTGTTCGGCAAAGGCCGCGCTGGCGGTGAAGCAATGGATCACGCCCGGGAATGCTCCCGCTGCCATTTCGTCGCGCAGGATCGCGGCGGTGTCCTCCTCGGCATCGCGGGTGTGGACGATCAGCGGCAAGCCGGTGGTCCGCGCCGCCGCGATGTGGGCGCGGAAGCTGGTTCGCTGGCGGTCACGGTCGCTGTGATCGTAGAAGTAATCGAGACCGGTTTCGCCGATGCCGATGACCTTGGGATGGGCTGCCGCGTCGATCAACCGAGTGGCGTCGACCTCCGGGTGCGCGTCGGCTTCGTGTGGGTGGATGCCGATTGTCGCCCAGATGTCGGGGTGCGCGTCGGCGAGCGCGACGACCTCGTCCCACTCCCCTGCCCGCGTCGAAATGCCGAGCATCGTGCCGACCCCGGCGGCGCGCGCGCGTTCGATGACGCCGGCCTGATCCTCGCGCAGCCCCTTGTAATTGAGGTGGCAGTGCGAATCGACGAGCATCATGCGGGCTCGACCCAGCGCGGAAACACGCCTGCCGGAGCAGGCAGCGCGGTTCCAGCTGCGACGCGCGTGTCGAGATCGGCGTAGCGTCGCGCGTCCGGCGCGACCCCGAGTTGATCGAGCAAGCGCGCTGACGCGTCGGGGATGATCGGCTGGATCAGGAGCGCGATCCTCCGCGTCGCATCGGCCACCGCCGCGAGTACCGCCGCCATCCGCGCCGGATCGCTTGCCTTGAGTGCCCATGGCGCGGCGTCGGCGAAATAGACGTTGGCGGCAGTCACCATCGTCATGATCGCCTCGAGCGCACGATGGAGCTTGAGCGCGTGCATCTCCGCCATGAACACTGCGGCCTGCTCGCTGAGTGTCGTTGACAGCGCATCTTCCGCGTCGCCGCCAACTCCTTGATCGGGCAGCCGGCCGTCGCAGTTCTTGGCGATCATCGACAGCGACCGCTGCGCCAGATTGCCGATGCCGTTGGCGAGGTCGGCGTTGGTTCGCTCGACGATCGCGGCGTGGCTGTAGCTGCCGTCGTCGCCGAACGCGACGTCGCGGAGCAGGAACCAGCGCAACCGGTCGACCCCGAGCGTCTCGGCAAGTTCCAACGGGTCGACGACGTTGCCGAGCGACTTCGACATCTTCTCGCCGCGGTCGAGGATGAAGCCGTGGCCGAACACCGTGTTCGGGAGCGCCAATCCAGCCGACATCAAGAATGTCGGCCAATAGACCGCATGGAACCGGACGACATCCTTGCCGATGACGTGGAGGTCGGCGGGCCATGTCGCGTCGTACCCTGCGGCGGGATACCCTGCCCCGGTCAGGTAATTGGTCAGCGCGTCGACCCAGACGTACATGACGTGGCCGGGCGCATCGGGCACCGGCACGCCCCAGTCGAAGCTCGTCCGCGAAATCGACAGGTCGCGCAGCCCGCCGGCAACGAAGCTGCGCATCTCGTTGAAACGGCTCGGCGGCTGGATGAATTCGGCGTGAGCGTCGTACCAGTCGAGCAGCTTGTCCTGATACGCCGACAGCTTGAAGAACCAGCTTTCCTCGACGGTCCATTCGACCGCGGTGCCCTGCGGCGACAGGCGCGTCGGGCCGCCATCGGCTCCGGTAGCGTCGATCAGTTCGCTCTCGTCGTAATAGGCTTCGTCGCGGACCGAGTACCAGCCTTCGTAGCGGTCGAGGTAGAGGTCGCCGGCGTCGCGCATCGCCCGCCACAGCGCCTGGCTGGCGGCGCCATGGTCGGCGTCGGTGGTGCGGATGAAGCGGTCGTGGCTGATGCCGAAAACCGTCGACATCGTCTGGAACGCCTGGACCATATCGTCGACATACGCCTTGGGGGCGATCCCGGCGGCGCGCGCGGCCTGCGCAATCTTGAGGCCGTGCTCGTCGGTCCCGGTCAGGAAGGTGACGTCGCGACCGGCGAGGCGGTGGAAGCGGGCGATCGCATCGGTGGCGATTGCCTCATAGGCATGGCCGATGTGCGGCTTGCCATTGGGATAGGCGATCGCCGTCGTGATGTAATATTTGTCAGGCGATTTCATGGGCATCCAACGGATTGCGCGACGGCGTGGCAAGTCCGGCGACGAGTTCGGCAAGTTCGAAGGCGACGCTCTGCGGATCGAGGCTGAGCCCCAACGCCGACGCCGCGAGCGTGTTCGCTTTCTCCCACAGCGCTAGTGCCCGTGCAAGCCGCGCCCCCGTTCGCTCACGCGAGGCGCTGGCGATGTACGCGGGAACGAACCCGAGGAATGCCTCGTAGCGCGGGGTCGCGGCCTTGCTGCTCAGGCTTCGCGCGACCGACAGCGCCTTCCCTGCCGCCATTGCCGCCGGCGCCGAGGCGAGCGCATCGAGGTCAGCGATCAGCCCGGCGATGTTGGCGCTGGCAAGCTGCATCGCCCTGCCCGGACTGCCTTCGGCGGCGGCAACAAGCGCGGCGCGCTCGCTTTCGGGCAGGTCGGGGAGCAGGCGACGGACCACCGCTTCGACATCGGGGTCGGCGAGCGGCTGGAAGCGCAGCACGCGGCAGCGCGAACGGATCGTCGGCAGCAGGCGGCTCGGCGAATGGCTGACCGCGAGGAACAATGTGTTCGGCGGCGGCTCCTCGAGATTCTTGAGGAAGGCGTTGGCGGCGTTGCGGTTGAGGTCGTCGGCGGCGTCGACGACGATCACGCGCCAGTCCGACAGCGCCGGCTTGGTCCGGAAGATCGACGCCAGCGGCTCGCCGATCGTCGTGTCGGCCTTGACGAACTGGTCGACCGAAATGCCGGGGCGCATCTTGCCGGTCTTGGGGTTTTCGAGGATCTCGACGAGGCGGTAGTCGAGGTGGCTCCCCGCCGCGAGCAGCCGCGCGGTGGGATGATCGAAGTCGAGCTCGAAGCTGTCGTCGGTGGTCCCGCCACTCGCGGCGCGTGCCAGCACCCATGCCGCGGCAGCGCGGGCAAAGCTCGCCTTGCCGACTCCCTTCGGTCCGGCGAGCAACCATGCATGGTGCATCCGCCCGGCGGCGAAGGCGTCGCGGAGTGCCTGACCCTGCTCGGTATGACCGGCGAGCGTCATCGCGCCACCAAGGGCTCGACTTCGGCCCAGATCGCAGTGGCGACGGCAGCCGGGTCACGGGTTCCATCGACAAGGCGGACGCGCCTCGGGTCGTCGTCGGCGGAGGCGCGGAAGGCTTCGGCAACCCGGTTATGGAACCCGCCGCCGGTCATTTCGAAGCGGTCGAGACGGCCGCGCCCGGCGGCGCGCTGCTCACCAAGATCGACCGGCAGGTCGAGGACCAGCGTCAGGTCGGGCCATAGATTGCCCGTCGCCAGCCGATGCTGGTCGATCAGCGCATCGCGCGGCAGCCCCTTCCCCGCCCCCTGATAGGCCAGTGTCGAGTCGATATAGCGGTCGCAGACAACCCATGCCCCGCGCTCCAGCGCCGGGCGGATTAGCCGGGCGACATGGTCGGCGCGCGCGGCGTTGACCAGCAGCAGCTCGGTCAGCGCGCTCCATCGGTCAGGGTCGCCCTCGACGATCAGCGCGCGGATCGCCTCTGCTCCCGGGGTGCCGCCGGGTTCGCGGGTCGCCACGACCTCGATTCCCTCGGCACGAAGGGCGGTGGCGAGAAGCGCCGCCTGGGTCGACTTGCCCGCCCCCTCCCCGCCTTCGAGCGTGATGAACCTGCCGGTCATTTCCCCATGACGAGGTGGCGGAACGCGCTGCCGAGGCGTCCGAACGGCCCGGCGACGGCGACGGCTTCGGTGGCGACGAGCGGCAGGCGCGCGGTCGGCAGGCCGGGGGTGGTGACGACGAGTTCGGCGATCTTCTGGCCCTTGGCGATCGGCGCCTTGATCGGGCCGTCATAAACCAGGGTCACCTTGCGCTCGGCGCCGTAGCCGCGCGGGACGGTGATCTTGAGGTCGCTCGCCCCGGTTAGGCCGACGTCGTTCGCCGCGCCCATCCACACCTCGGCACGCCCGACTTCCTGGCCCGCCTTGACCAGCGGCAGCTGGGTCCAGGCGCGGAAGCCCCATTCCATGAAGGCGACCGACTGGGCGATGCGCTCGTTGAACGACTTGAGCCCAGCGAGCACCAAGACCAGCCGGCGGCCGTCCTGCTCGGCCGAGCCGGTGAAGCCGTAGCCGGCCTCCTCGGTGTGACCGGTCTTGAGCCCATCGGCTCCGGCGACGCGCCCGAGCAGCGGGTTGCGGTTGGCCTGGGTGATGTCGTCGCCCTTGCCGAGCGTCTTGCCCCAGGTGAACGACGGGGTGCCGTAGAACTTCTTGTAGAGCGCCGGGAAGTCCTTGATCGTCCGCTCGGCGATGATCGCGAGGTCGCGCGGGGTGACCATCTCGTTCGGGTCTGGCCAGCCGTTGGTGTTGGCGAAGTGCGAACCCTTGAGCCCCATCTTGGCGGCGGCGCGGTTCATCAATGCGACATACTGGTCCTCGGTCCCGCCGAGGCCTTCGCCGAGCGTGACGCAGGCGTCGTTGCCCGACAGCGTAATGATGCCGTGGAGAAGGTTCTCGACGCTGACCTGCTCGTTGACCGACAGGAACATGGTCGACCCCTGCGAGTGCCACTTGGTCCATGTCTCGGGCCGGACCGTGACCTTCTGGTCGAGCTTGGCTTCGCCGCGGGTGAGCATGTCGAAGGCGACATAGACCGTCATCATCTTGCCCATCGACGCCGGCGGCATCGGCGTGTCGGCGCCCTTGTCGAGCAGGACCATGCCGTTCGACAGGTCCTTCATGTACGCATACGGTGCCGGGGTGTCGAAGGCGGGCATCACCGGAACGGCGGCGGTGCTTGCGGTCGCCGACATCAGCAGGACGAGGATCAGGGGACGCATAAGGGCGAAATACTCCGGTGGCGATCAGGCGCCGGGGACGGCGACGATGGTTCGGGCGTCGGTGTAGCCCGCCGCCTGCACCTGCGCCAGTATCGGCGTGGCGGCATCGCGCGTCGCAAACGGGCCGAGGCGGACGCGCCACAGGCCCGACGGCGAGCGGGCGATAGCGGTCGGGGCGTATTGCTGGAGGTAGCCGATCATCCATTCGGCGCGGCCCTGGTCGGACACCGCCGCAACCTGGATGAAGACCGTTCCGGGCGTTGTGGCGGGCAGGACGACCGGCACCGGCGGTGGCTCGGCAGTGATCGGCGGCGGCGGCGGCGCGGGCGGCGGCTGCAGCGACGCAATCACGGTCTGGTCGGGGTAGACGCGGCGGACGCGAACGTGAGCAGTGCCGGGGCGGTCGACGCCAAGAAGCTGGGCGCTGCGCCGCGACAGGTCGATGATCCGCCCGTCGACGAACGGCCCGCGGTCGTTGACCCGGACGACCAGAGTGCGGCCATTGTCGAGGTTGCTGACTTCGACGTAGCACGGCAGTGGCAACGTCTTGTGCGCGGCCGAGATCGCGTCCTGGTCGTAGCGCTCGCCGCTCGCGGTCGACAGCGCGTGGAAGCCTGGGCCGTACCACGAGGCGATACCGGTGACGTCGTACGCGCGGTCGTCCGACGGCGTGTACCACTGGCCCAGCACCATGTACGGCTGGCCGATCTTGACGCGGCCGTCGGGGGTCGACGGCGCGGCGTGCGCGGTGGCGGGATGGCCGGAGACTGGGCGATGCGCGACTTCGGGCCGGTGCGTCGCGCACCCTGCCACCGCAACCGCGACCAGGGCCGCCCTAGCGCAGCGCATCGCCGAGGAGTCCGACCGAGAGGGCGTAGAAGTTCGAGCAGTTGTAGGCGAGCAAAACGCGGAAGTTGCCGAAGGTCAGGAAGGCGCGGCCGCCCGGTCCGTCGGGCTCGA
>NZ_JANYGL010000057.1 GCF_025362435.1 Polymorphobacter sp. | reverse complement strand
TATGTACGTTAAAGATCTTGGCTCCTGAATTATACATCAAAGCAAGAGATGGTACCATTACCCACCTGAATATGAAGGGGTTCATTGAATCCGCTGCATGGGGTCAGGGATTCAACTATACCAGAATGATAGATTTCTTTCAGTATTTTCTTGATCCTAATATCGATCTTACAGATCCGATGTGGCGTGAATACAATCTAGGTTATAACCAGTTTGATATGGAACGTACGAATACCATTAAGCATTTATGTCAGTCTGTTTTAGATCGCTTCGGGGATGCATCTTTAACGTAACTGAGTGAAGCCATGTGCAACGAAGCCGCCCGTCGTACCGCCCTCGGCCTGATGCGCGAGGACTTCAGCGAGCTGAAGATACGCTTGCGCTTTCCCGAGGGGCTGCCGAACCTTGGGGAGGCTCCGCATATCCGCATCACCGACTCGACCGTGATCGTCCGGGCGGCTCGGCGCGCGGCGGGCCGGGCTTCGGCAGATGAGGGCGCGGCGGACGGTGTGGCGGACTGGGGCGGTGCGGATCGGGGGGACGCGGGCGACGACGCGCTTGCCGCCGAGATGGTGCAGCGGCGGTGGAGCTGGGTCGGGGGGTCGCCGGGGTCGGGCAAGGCGGCGGGTCAGGCTGCAGGCACGGCGGGAGGCAAAGGTACGGGCCGGGCGGCGGGGCAGGCCGGGAAGCCGGTGTATAATTTCCGCTCGGAGGGGCGGCGCTTCGACAACGGGCCGACGCAGGGGCGCTGCCTGATCCCGCTCGACGGGTTTTACGAGTTCACCGATCCGGGGACGGCGGTGGCGGCGCACGAGGCGGGCGGCGGTGGTGGCGGGGACAATGGCGGCGGGGATGCGGGGGCACGCACCCTTACCCTCCCATTGCAAGGGAAATGGGCCCCTCCCTCTCCCTCGAGCGGAGAGGGAAAGACGAAGAAGAAGGACAAGTGGCTGTTCAGCCTGTCGCCCGATGCGGGGGCGGCGTGGAACCCCGGCGGGCGCGCGGCCCCCGGGCTGTTCGCGGTCGCCGGGCTGTGGCGCGCCGGGGTCGATATCGGCCCGTCGGCCGGCTCCGCCATGGGGCGTGCGACCGGCGAGGCATTCACCATGCTGACGTGCGAGCCCGGCCCCGACATCGCGCCGTACCACAAGCGCCAGATCGTCCTGATCTCGCGCGACCGCTGGGCCGACTGGCTCGGGGTTGGCGGGGATGAGGGCGGGCTTATCCCCGCGAGCGCGCTGATCGCGCCGACCCCGGCGGGGACGCTGGTCGTCGCGCGGGCGCGCTGAGGGTCGCCCGCGCGGGCTCCCCCGGAACGCCCGCGCGGCGCTGCGAGAAAGCGCTGTCCTACACCCCCGCGTTCGTGACACGTTCTCCGCCGACTTTGAGCAGGAGACGACGCCATGACCGGACCAACCTTCGCCCTCGCCCCCACCG
Organism: Polymorphobacter sp.; assembly: GCF_025362435.1. Lineage (GTDB taxonomy): Bacteria > Pseudomonadota > Alphaproteobacteria > Sphingomonadales > Sphingomonadaceae > Polymorphobacter_B. The sequence continues at coordinate 4,517 of NZ_JANYGL010000057.1, read as the reverse complement.
CCGCGCCGTATCCGCAGGACGGCGAGACCGACGCCTGGGGCGCGTGGCAGGCGCGGATCGATGCGAGCGTGGCCGAGCGGCGGGCGGCATTGCCCGACGACCCGGCGATCGCGGCGACGTTGCTCGCCAACGACGCGATCTTTCGCCGCCGGGCGGCCGAGCAGCGAGGGCGTTGATCGTGAGGTCTGCAGCGAGGGCCGAGGCGGAACGCGAAAGCACCGGCTTCTGTGTGAACTTATTTTGAACTTAGCGCTGGATCGAGATGGAGAGGCCGAAATCAGGGAGGAAGCCGGAGTGCGAAAGAACCGACTTCTGCGTGAACTTATTTTGAACTTAGCGTCGGATCGAGATGGGAGGGGCTGAAATCCGGGGGGAGGCCGGAACGCGAGAACCCCCGCTTCTGTGTGAACTTATTCTGGACTTAGCGCTGCGATCGAGACGGGTGCGCCGGTGACGCCCCCGGCTTGAGCGGGCGGGACCCCCATGCTACCCGCCCTCGCTCAACCCGAGGGGTCCCAAGCGCGCCTTATGTCCGTCGATGCCGCCACCGTCATCCGCATCGCCAAGCTGGCGCGGATCAAGCTCGCCCCCGGCGAGGCCGAGCCGCTCGTCGGGGAGCTTAACGGCATCCTCGGCTGGATCGAGCAGCTCGCCGAGGTCGACACCAGCGGCGTCGCGCCGATGACCGCGGTGATTCCCAACACGCTGCGCTGGCGCGCCGACGAGGTCACCGATGGCGGGGTCCGCGACAAGGTGCTGGCCAACGCCCCGGCGAGCGAAATCGGTTTCTTCGCGGTCCCGAAGGTCATCGAATAGTGAACGAACTCAATGGCTTGACCATCGCCGCAATGCGCGACGGGCTGCGCGCCAGGACCTTCTCCGCGGTCGAACTGGCCGAGGTCCACATCGCCGCGGTCGAGGCGGCCCGGGTGCTCAACGCCTTCATCGTCGAGACCCCGGACCATGCCCGGGCGGCAGCGGTGGCGGCGGATGCGGCGCTGGCCGACGGCTCGGCACGGCCGCTGGCGGGCATCCCGCTCGGCATCAAGGACCTGTTCGCCACCGCCGGGGTCCAGACGACGGCGGGGTCTAAGATCCTCGAGGGCTTCGTCCCGCCCTACGAGTCGACCGTGACGGCGAAGCTGTTCGGGGACGGCGCCGGAATGCTCGGCAAGCTTAACATGGACCAGTTCGCGATGGGATCGTCGAACGAAACCAGTGCCTTCGGCGGGGTGATCTCGCCGTGGCGGGCACAGGGCTCGAACCGGCCACTGGTCCCGGGGGGAAGCTCGGGCGGGTCGGCGGCAGCGGTCGCGGCGGGGCTGTGCGCCGGGGCGACCGGGACCGACACCGGCGGCTCGATCCGCCAGCCCGCCGCCTTCACCGGCATATCGGGGATCAAGCCGACCTATGGCCGCTGCTCACGCTGGGGGGTGGTGGCGTTCGCCTCGTCGCTCGACCAGGCCGGACCGATGGCCCGCGACGTCAGGGACTGCGCCATCCTGCTGCGGAGCATGGCCGGGTTTGACGCCAAGGACGCGACCTCATTGGACGTCGCCGTCCCCGACTTCGAGGCGGCCCTGACCGGCGACCTGCGCGGCGTCCGCGTCGGTGTGCCGCGGGAATACCGCCTCGACGGGATGGACGCCCGGGTCGCGGCGGTATGGGACGAGGGGCTGCGCTGGCTGCGCGACGCCGGGGCGGAGACCGTCGAGGTGTCGCTGCCGCATACGAAGTACGCCCTCCCCGCTTACTACATCATCGCCCCGGCGGAGGCGTCGTCGAACCTCGCCCGGTATGACGGGGTCCGCTACGGCCTGCGGGTCGCCCCCGACGGCGGCAGTCTCGACGCGATGTACGAGGCGACGCGGGCGGCGGGCTTCGGGCCCGAGGTCAAGCGCCGGATCATGATCGGAACGTATGTCCTGTCGGCGGGCTATTACGACGCTTATTACCTCCAGGCGCAGAAGGTCAGGGCGTTGATCGCGCAGGACTTTGCCGCGGCGTGGGAGCATTGCGACGTGCTGCTGACCCCGACGGCACCGAGCGCGGCATTTTCGCCGGGGGACAAGGCCGACCCGCTCGAGATGTATTTGAACGACGTCTTCACCGTGCCGTCGTCGCTGGCCGGACTGCCGGCGATGTCGGTCCCGGCGGGACTGTCGGCGGGCGGGTTGCCGCTGGGACTGCAGGTGATCGGACGGCCGTTGGACGAGGCGGGAGTGCTCAACGCCGGCTATGCGCTCGAACGTGCCGCCGGATCCACCGCCCGCCCCGACCGGTGGTGGTAGGTGTGCAGTGCAGCAACGGCGTAGCGTCCGCCGGTAAAATTTGCCATCATGGCGGTACGGCGATCGCGAGGTAGACGGCATGGCGCAGGATCTATCCTCGACGAACAACGCCCCGCCGGCAGCCAGCCGCGGCCTGCGCCGGTACTTCTCCGGCCGGACGGTGGCGGAGGTAATGGACGCCAACCGCGGCGCTGGCCCGGGCTTCGACCTGTGGCGCATCACGCTGTCGTTGCTCGTTATCCTGCTTCATTCGTACCATGTCTCGTATGGCCATGCGGCGTACCTGGCGACTGGGCCGTCGGGGCCGGTGTTCGCCTCGATCCTGCCGATCTTCTTCTCGCTCAGCGGCTTCCTCGTCACCGGCAGCGCGCTAAGGACGCGGTCGATCAGCGTCTTCCTCGCCTTCCGTGTCCTGCGGATCATCCCCGCGCTCGTTACCGAAGTGACCCTGGCGGCGCTGATCATCGGGCCGATGCTGACGACCCTGCCGCTGGCGGACTACTTCGCCGACCACCGGACGCACGTCTACTTCGGCAACATCGTCGGTTGGATCCACTTCGAACTGCCTGGCGTCTTCGAGCACAACCCCCGGGCCGGGATGGTCAACCAGAACCTGTGGACGCTCCACCCCGAACTGATCTGCTACGCGGCGATGGCGCTGCTAATGCTGACCGGGCTGGTCTATCGGCGGACGCCGCTGACGCTGGTCTGGGTGGCGGGTACCATCGCGGCGGCAGCGATCAACCTGACAATTGACGCGTGGGAGCTGCACGGCACCTACCCGGGGCCGGTGCTGGTCTATTACTTTCTCACCGGGGTCGTCGCGTTCCACTGGCGCCACCTGATCCCGGTCAACCGCTGGCTCTTTGTCATCGCGGCGGCGGCTGCCTATCTGCTGCTCAGGCTGCCCAACACGACCTTCTTCGCCGAGCCGTTCCTGGTCTACATCATGATCTATGTCGGCATGCAGAAGATGCCGCGCATCGGCTTCCTGCAGCGCGGCGACTATAGTTACGGCATGTACTTGTACGCCTATCCGATCCAGCAGACCCTGGTCATGCTGTTCCCGGCGACCCGCGAGTGGTACATCAACTTCGTCCTGGCGACCGCCGCCTCGCTCGCCGTGGCGATGATCTCATGGCATCTGGTCGAGAAGCCCGCGCTCGGCCTCAAGCGCTTCGTCAAGGGGCGGCCGAAGCCGATCGCTTCGACCACCGAGCCGTGATCGCAGCACCATAGCGAACGATGACATCGGCGGCGAAGAACAGCAGCAGGGCGAAGACCAGGTACCGGTAGCGCAGGGTCGGCTGGACCAGCATGAACGGCAGGACCGTCACCACCACCATGATGGCGGCATAGCGGTAGCGGAAGTCGAGCCGGACCACCGCATAGGCTAGCCCGATCAGGCCGAGGCCCGAGACGAGCCAGTTAAGCGCCTGCTTGCCGCCGTTGCCGGTGCCGCTGCTCGAAAACATCGTCCAGTACCAGCGCGGCGGGAACAGTGTTTGAACGAGGTGGCGACCGGCCAGCCGGACTGTCTCGGCGGGGTGCGCCGCCATCCAAGCACCCGTCGTCGCCCCGAGCTGCTTTGCGTACAGAACCTCCCCGCCGGCGCGCTGCATCGCCTCATAGCCGCCGCCGTTCTCGTAGGGGTGGATCGCCTGGTGGCGGGAGAAATAGGCCTGCCGCTGGTCGCTGGTCGTGACCGCCTCGGGGTAGAAGGCGAGCGCCATCTCGAGCCCGAAGTTGCTGCGCAGGATGATCGGGCTGCCCATCTGGGTGATGTTGCGGATCGTCCACGGGGCAAAGACGACGGCAGCGGCGAGCAAGGCGGTCGCCATCGTCCCGAGCCAGCGCCGTGGCGCGACGTTGCGGACCATGAACACCGCCGCGCAGACGATGCCGGCAACGCCAAAGTTGGGCTGGATGAAGAACAGCACGGCAAGCGCGAAGGCCAAAGCGACGATCCTCGACCAGCCTGCGGGCCGGCCATCCGCCGACACGACAAGGTAGAGGAAGACCGACGCCGCCGCGACCGCAAGGCCGCCGTCCCAGACCCTGAACCAGACCACCTCGAGCGAGTAGTTCAGCGGGGCGATGCACAGGAAAGCGATCGCCGCGACCCGGGCCAGCGGCGGCGAGCCCATGACCTTGAAGCTCAGGTCGAAGAACCAGATCGACACCCCGATCAGCAGCAGCGACCAGATCGTCAACACATCGTCGGCC
>NZ_JANYGL010000051.1 GCF_025362435.1 Polymorphobacter sp. | reverse complement strand
CCGCTCGAGCCGGTAGCCGCCCTCGACCAGCATCGCCGCATCGCGCGCGAAGGTGTTGGGATTGCACGATACCGCGACGATTACGGGCACCTTGCCCGCCGCGAGTTCGCGGACCTGTTCGACCGCCCCGGCGCGCGGCGGATCGAACACCACGGCATCGAAGCGTCCGAGTTCGGGGCCGGTCAGCGGACGCCGGAACAGGTCGCGATGCTCGACGTACACCCGCGTCCCGGCCAAACGCGCGGCGCTGCCGAGCGCCGCAGTTGCACTCATCGACCCGTCCGCAGCGAGCACCTTCGCGGCGCGGGCAAGCGGCAGAGCGAACGTCCCCAGCCCGCAAAACAAGTCGGCAATCGCTCCCGCGCCACCAACCGCCGCGACCACCGCCGCCTGCAGCGCCGCCTCCCCCTCGCGCGTCGCTTGGAGGAACGGCGCGGGCGGCAGGGTCACGGGCACGCCGCCGAAGCGCAGCACCGGCGGCCGCGCCTCGGTCACAGTCTCGACCCCGTCGGGCCCCTCGACCGACAGGCGGGCGAGGTCGTTGGCGGCGGCAAAGTCGTTGAGTCGCTCGATCTCGGCAAGGCTGCGCGCGGCGACGTTGGCGAGCAGCAGGTCGACCCCGGTCTCGCTCTCGGTCAGCGTTACGCCCGCGCCCTCGCCGTCCTTGAGCGCCGCCGCGAGCAGCGTCCGCAGCGGTCCGACGAGGGCGAACAGTCGCGGCGTCAGCACCCAGCATTCGTGCATGTCGACGATGCGGTGGCTGGCGTCGGCGTTGAAGCCGAGCACCAGCGCGCCGCCGCGCTTGACCGCGCGCAGCGATGCCCGGCGGCGGCTCCGCGGCGGCGACAGCGCGACCGGCTCCATCGTCCCGACCGCGACCTTGGCGGCGTCGAGCGCCGACATGATCCGCGCCGCGACCCAGCGCTCATACGCCGGATCGGTGACGTGCTGGAGCTGGCAGCCGCCGCATTCGGGGAAGTGGCGGCACGGCGGCGTCGCGTGGTCGGGTCCGGGCTCGATCGCGAACGGTTCGAAGCGGACGCGGTCGCCGGGCACGGTTGCGAGGACGAAGCGCCCGTCGGCGGTGATGCCGTCGCCACGCGCCGCCATGCGGACGATCGGCACCCAGTCTTCGGCCAAGTCACTCACAGTGCAGCCAAAACAGCGGGCAGCATCTCGGTCAAATCCTCGGCGATCAGCCCGGGACCGCACCGCCGCCCGGCGTCGCCATGCAGCCATGCACCTGCGCACGCCGCATCGAAGGCGTCATAGCCCTGCGCAAGACATGCGGCGATAATCCCGGTCAGCACGTCGCCCGATCCCGCCGTCGCCAGCCACGGCGTCGCGTGGGTGTTGATCGCGGCACGGCCATCGGGAGCGGCGATGACCGTCGCCGCGCCCTTGAGCAGCACGACGGCGCCGACCTGCGCGGCGGCAGCGCGGACGCGGTCGAGGCGCGACCCGGGCAGGTCGCCGAAGACGCGGACGAACTCGCCCTCGTGCGGCGTGAGGACCGCCGGACCAGTCAGCGCCGCCGCCAGCCCGCCGGGGTTGCCCGCGAACAACATGAAGACGTCAGCATCGAGGACCAACGGCAGCCCGCTCGCAAGCGCCGCGTCGAGCCGGTCGCGGTCGTCACCCAGCCCGGGGCCGGCGGCAATCGCGGCGAAGCGGTGGCGTCCGAGCAATGCCGTCAATGCCGCGCCGTCGGCGGCCTCGCGGACCATGACGGCATCGAGCCGCGCGGCGTTCTCGGTAAGTGCCCCGGCGGGACAGGCGATCATTGACAGCCCGGCCCCTGCGCGCAACGAGGCGCGCGCCGTCATCCGCGCCGCACCCCCCTGCCCCGCCGGCCCGCCGAGGACCAGCACAGCTCCGCGCGCATATTTGTGGCTATCGGCCCCGGGCTCGAACGACGGTGGCGGCGCAGTGCCCCATGTTCGCGCCCCGCTCACGTCGATGCCGAGATCGGCGACGACGACCCGCCCGCAGTGTGCAGCGGCGAGGAGATGGACTGGCTTGAGTGCACCGAAGGCGACCGTAAGGTCGGCGGATACGCACTCGCCCTCGCCATCATCGGTGCATAGCCCGCTCGGCACGTCGAGCGCAACGACGACGCGCGCGCCCCCTGCCAGCCGGCCGAGCTCCGCCGCCAGCCCCGGCTCGATCGCGCGGCTGAGGCCGATGCCGAAGACCGCGTCGACGAACAACGCCCCCGGCGCCGCGGTGGCGATCGGCTCGACCGGACCGCTCCACCGCGCTGCCATCGCGCGCGCGTTGTTGGTCGCCGGTTCACCGACCGTGGCGACCCGCACCGCGACCCCAGCCGAAGCGAGGTGACGCGCGACGACATAGCCGTCGCCGCCGTTATTGCCCGTCCCGCAGGCGACGACGACCTCGCGCGGCGCGGCGAACGCCAGCACCGCGCGTGCCGCCGCCGCCCCGGCACGCTCCATCAAATCGAGCGGATCGACGCCGCTAGCGAATAGCGCCACTTCGGCAACGCGCATCTCGCCGGCATCGAGCACCGGCGGCAGGGTCAATCGGCTTGCCATCACGCGATGCTGTAGTATCACTCGCTCCCGATGACACCCCGCTTCCTCGCCTCCGCTCTCGCGCTTGCCGCAGCCGCCGTGCTGGGCGCATGCGCCCAGTCGCCGCTTTACGACGGCAAGGCGGTCGCCGGGGGGACGCATGACGAGGTTCCGCGCGACGGCAACGGCGAGCCGATGCTCGGCGCGGTCCGCCCGATCCCGGCAGGGTCGCTCGCGCTGGCGCAGCCGAAGCCCTGACTTAGGCCCGAGCCCGCAAGCTGGGTTTGCGGAACACTCACGCGCCTCATCGCATCGAGCCAGCAATTGCAATGCCCTGTGAGGAGCGTTTCATGCCGAACGAGAAGCTTGCCATCCCGACGCGCGACGGAACCTGTCCTGCCTATGTGGCTGTGCCGAACGGCGTTGGCCCGTGGCCGGCGATTATCTTCTACACCGACGCAGGCGGCATGCGGCCCGCGATGGTCGAAATGGCGCAGCGCCTTGCCGACGCCGGTTACGTCGTCCTCCTCCCCGACCTGTTCTATCGCTACGGACCGTATGGGCCATTCGTGCCGAAGGAAGTCTTCGCCGGCGATTTTCGCACCATCCTCGGTCCATTGATGGCGACAACCGGCAACGACAAGGCCGCCGAGGATACGCAGGCATTCCTCGCCTATCTCGATACGCGCGACGACGTCGCCGGCCGCCGGTGCGGCGCGGTCGGGTTCTGCATGGGCGGCGGCATGGCGATCACCACAGCGGCGAGCTTCCCCGACCGGTTCGCCGCGGTCGCAAGTTTTCACGGTGGCAATCTCGCGTCCGACGCAGCGACGAGTCCGCACCGGCTGGTGCCGCAGCTCGAGGCCGAGGTCTATATCGCTGCCGCGGAGAACGATGGCAGCTATCCGCCGGCGATGGTCGAGCGGCTCGAGCAGGCACTGACCGACGCCTCGGTTCGCTTCGGCACCGACGTCTACCGCGCGGCGCATGGTTGGATGATGCCCGACTTCCCGGTCTACGATCACGCCGAGGCCGAGCGCGGCTGGACCGAGATGCTCGCGCTATTCGACCGGACCCTGCACCAGGACTGATTGAGCGCGGCCGATCGAGCCGCGCCCCGCGATGGTCGGCGATAGCGCTGTCCTACACCCCTCCGCCTGCGGTACCTTTTCCGGCCGCCACCGGGCGACGCGTGTTCTTTCTCA
>NZ_JANYGL010000038.1 GCF_025362435.1 Polymorphobacter sp. | reverse complement strand
ATCGCCCGCGTCGCCCGCGACATGCACGGCGGCAACGGCATCTCCGACGAATACGGCGTCATCCGCCACGTCATGAACCTCGAGGCGGTCAACACCTACGAGGGCACCCACGACGTCCACGCGCTCATCTTGGGGCGGGCGCAGACAGGACTGCAGGCGTTCTTCTAGCCGCGGCGCGGCTGCACGCAGCGCGGTAAACACGTCTTCGCGTTTCCCGTGCAGCGCTTGGACTCGCTCAAGGCCGGCCGGCGGCTCGGCGGCAAACTGCCGCCGAGCCCGTCCGACGAGCGCGGGCTTTGCCCGCGCAACTTACTGGGAAACCGCCGCCAGCCCCAGCTGCACCGCGACCTCGATCACCGGCGTTTCCTGCGGGACGACATAGATCATCCCCGGATCGCGGCTCGTCGTCACCGCGACGGCGCGGCGGGGGCATAGCTTCATGCAGCCGGTCTCGACGATGCGGATCGGCGAGCGTTTCCACTTCGGCAAGCCGAGCGTCTTGACCAGTGCCTTGGCGAGCGACTTCGAGCCGTCGTCGCCGAAGCCGCCGCCGACCTTCTTGCCGCACTTCCTGCAGACCGCAACGAGGATAGTCGCCGGAGTCGGGACGGCGCGGATTCCGGGTAAGCTCATGCGTGCTCCTGCTTGACGGGTCCGCGCCAACGTTCCACGCCGCGACGATGCTCCTTCTTGCCCTTCTTTTCGTCGCCGGTCTGTGGGCGGGAACGCAGAACGCGCTCGCCGGCGGCGGCTCGTTCGTTACCCTGCCCGCACTGATCCTCACCGGCCTCGATCCGCGGATGGCGAACATCACCTCGACCGTCGCGCTGTTCCCCGGGCAGGTGACGACAGGGGTCGCCGGGCGCAGCCTCGTCGCCGGAGCCGAGCGGCTGTCGTTCCGCGCGCTGGCGGTCATCAGCCTGTTCGGCGGGGTCGTCGGCGCGCTGCTGTTGCTAGTGACGCCGTCGAAGGTGTTCGGTGCGATGGTCCCGTGGCTCGTCCTCGCCGCTACGTGCCTGTTCGCGTGGAGCAGCTTCGGGCCCAAGCCGAAGAGCGAACCGACGCCGCCCCCGGCATGGGTGTCGGGGCTGATCCAGGCGGCCATCGCGACGTACAGCGGCTTTTTCGGCGGTGGTGCGGGCATCGTCACCCTCGCGGCGCTGACGCTGGCGCGGATGCCGATCCGCAATGCGGGGGGCACGAAGAACGTGCTTGTCTCGATCTCGAACATCGCCGCCGCGATCGTCTTCGCGCTGACCACGGCGATTCCGTGGGCTAAGGCGGCGGCGGTCGGCGCGGGGTCGATGGTCGGCGGCTATGCCGGGGCGATCCTGCTCAAGCGGGTGCCGGCGTTGTGGCTAAGGGTCGGGGTCGTCGTGATCGGCGCCGCGCTGACGGTCGGCCTGTTCGTTCGCGGCTAGCCGCGGGCGTGGCTAGCCCGCTATAGCGCGCCTTATGCCCGATAATTCCCCCGACCCGCACGCGCTGGCGAAGACCGAAACGCTGATCGAGGCGCTGCCGTATCTCCAGCGATACGCCGGCCAGACCTTCGTCGTGAAATACGGTGGCCACGCGATGGGCAACCCGGAGATGGCGAAGGACTTCGCCGACGACATCGTCCTGCTCAAGGCGTGCGGAATCAATGTCGTGGTCGTCCACGGCGGCGGGCCGCAGATCGGCGCGATGCTCGAGCGCCTCGGGCTCCACAGCACCTTCGTCGACGGGCTGCGCGTCACCGACGCCGCCACCGCGCAGGTTGCCGAGATGGTCCTCGCCGGGTCGATCAACAAGGAACTCGTCGCGTGGATCAACGCCGCCGGAGGTCTCGCGGCGGGGATCTCGGGCAAGGACGCCAACCTCGTCCGCGCCGTCAAGGTGACGCGGACGGCGCGCGACCCGGGGAGCAACATCGAGCGCGAGGTCGACCTCGGCTTCGTCGGCGAGCCTGTCGCGGTCAACCGCAAGCTGATCGACGTGCTGACCGATGCCAACATGGTGCCGGTCATCGCCCCGGTCGCGACCGGGGTCGACGGCGCGACGTACAACATCAACGCCGACACGATGGCGGGGGCGATCGCGGCGGCGATCGGCGCGGCACGGCTGTTCCTGCTGACCGACGTCGCCGGGGTGCTCGACAAGGACGGCGTCCTGCTGACCGACCTCGACCCGCGCACGATCGCCACGCTCGTCGCCGACGGTACCATTTCGGGCGGGATGATCCCCAAGATCGAGACGTGCGTCACCGCCGTCGGCGCGGGTGTCGGCGCCGCGGTCATCCTCGACGGGCGCGTCAGCCACGCGATGCTCCTCGAAATCTTCACCCGCGAAGGCGCCGGCACGCTCGTCCGCGCCTGACGACGCCGCGCCTTCGATTGCACGCGGGGGCGCAACGCCCTAGATGCTGCGATGCAACCTCGAAGGCTCGAACATGAACTCGCTCGCCGCGATCGTCGGCATCGTCATCATGGTGCTGCAGTGGCTGATCTGGCTGCTGATCCTTCAGGCGATCCTGTCATGGCTCGTCGCGTTCAACGTTATCAACACCTACAACGGCTTTGTCCGCGGCGTGCTGCGGACGCTCGACGCGATCACCGAGCCGCTGCTGCGGCCGATCCGGCGCATCCTGCCCGATCTCGGCGGGATCGACCTGTCGCCGATGGTGCTGATCCTGATCATCATCCTGATCCAGCGGCTGCTGCCCGCGATCCTGCTCGATACGGGTGTGATCTGAAGGCATGGGGACCCATCCCCGGCGGCGTCACGCTGAGCGTTCGCGTGTCCCCGCGGGCCGGGCGTAACGCCGTCGAAGGGTTGCTCCCCGACGCCGAGGGCAGGCCGCAGCTCGCGGTCCGCGTCGCCGCTGCCCCGGTCGACGGCGAGGCGAATGACGCGGTCGAGGCGACCGTCGCGCGCTGGCTCGGGGTCAAGCCGCGCGAGGTCGAAGTCACCGGCGGGCTGACCGCGCGGTCGAAGGTCGTGACGATCGACGGCGATCCGGTTGCGCTGATCCGCAAGATGCAGACGCTCACCGCACCAAAGGCAACGGCATGACTGCGACGATCATCGACGGCAAGGCGCACGCCGCCGCCCTCGTCGCGCGGGTCGCCGCCGCGGTTCCCGCCTTCGCCGCGGCGCGCGGACGGATGCCGGGGCTGGCGGTGGTGCTCGTCGGGGAGAACCCGGCGAGCGCGGTGTACGTCAAGAACAAGCTGGCGCGGACCGTCGCGGCGGGGATGCGCTCGATCGAGCATCGGCTCGATGCCGACGTGTCGGAGGACGACCTGCTCGCGCTCGTCGCCACGCTCAACGCCGACGACGCGGTCGACGGTATCCTCGTCCAGTTGCCGCTGCCGAAGCACATCGCCGAGACCAAGATCCTCACCGCGATCGACCCCGACAAGGACGTCGACGGCTTTCACCCGGTCAATGCCGGGCGGCTCGCGACCGGGCTGCCGGGGCTGGTGCCGTGCACCCCGTTCGGCTGCATGATCCTGTTGAAGGCGGTCTTCGGCGACCTCAGCGGGGCGGAGGCGCTGGTGATCGGCCGCTCGAACATCGTCGGCAAGCCGATGGCGGCGCTGCTGACCGCGGCGTCGGCGACCGTCACCGTCGCGCACAGCCGGACCCGCGACCTCGCCGCGCATGTCGCGCGCGCCGATATCGTCGTCGCCGCGGTCGGGGTGCCGAACCTCGTCCGCGGCGCGTGGATCAAGCCCGGCGCGACGATCATCGACGTCGGGATGAACCGCATCGCGCTCCCCGATGGCAAGACCCAGCTCGTCGGCGACGTCGATTTCGCCGAGGCGATCGAGGTCGCCGGGGCGATCACCCCGGTTCCGGGCGGGGTTGGGCCGATGACGATCGCCTGCCTGCTGCGTAACACGATGGTCGCCGCCCACCTGCGCGCCGGCCTGCCGCCCCCGGTCGGGCTGTGATCGCGACGCTGCTGCCGCTGTTCGTCTCGGCGTTCGTCACGCTGTTCGTCGTCCTCGATCCCCCCGGCGTCATCCCGATCTTCTCGTCGCTGACGTCGGGGGCGTCGCCGCCGCATCGCCAGACGATGGCACTGCGGTCGACCGCCATCGCCAGCGCAGTGCTGCTGCTGTTCGGCATCTTCGGCGAGGGCTTCCTCGGCGCGCTCGGCATCAGCCTCGCCGCGTTTCGCATCGCCGGCGGCATCATGGTCTTCCTCATCGCGATCGACATGGTCTTCGAAAAGCGCACCGAGCGCCGCGAAACTCGTGCCGAGGAAGTGACCAAGGGCCGCGCGGTCGTCGAGGAGGACATCTCGGTGTTCCCGATGGCGATCCCGATGCTCGCCGGGCCGGGCTCGATCGCCGCGGTGATGCTGCTGTCGGCGCGCGCGCATGGCTTCGCCGAACATCTCGTGGTCTTTGGCGCGCTCGCCGCGGTGATGGTCATCACCCTCGTCGCACTGCTCGCCGCGGGGCCGGTGATGCGGCTGATCGGGGTCAAGATCGAGGCGATGGTGACGCGGCTGCTCGGGGTGATCCTCGCCGCGCTCGCCGCGCAATTCGTCATCGACGGGCTGCGCGAGGCATTCCACCTCGCCTGATCCTGTTCATCGGCGGTTGACCCGCGTGTTGTAGTGGAGCGCGCGCTTCGCTACGAGCGAGCCGAACGAGGACACGACCACGATGGACGCGATCACTCTCCCGACGGCGCACGCCGCTTCCGACACGGCCGATGTCGAGCTGTCGATCGTCATGCCGTGCCTCGACGAGGCCGAGACGCTCGCGATCTGCATCGAGAAGGCGAACCGCTTTCTCGCCACCAGTGGGGTCGTGGGCGAGGTCGTCATCGCCGACAATGGCTCGACCGATGGCAGCCAGGAGATCGCCCGCAGCCTCGGCGCCCGCGTCGTCGACGTGCCGGCGCGCGGCTATGGCGCGGCGCTGCAGGCGGGCATCATCGCCAGCCGCGGGCGCTATGTCGCGATGGGCGATTCGGACGACAGCTACGACTTCGAGGGGCTGATGCCGTTCGTCCTCAAGCTCCGCGAGGGCTACGAACTCGTCATGGGCAACCGCTTTCAGGGCGGGATCAAGCCCGGCGCTATGCCGCCGCTCCACCGCTATCTCGGCAACCCGGTGCTGAGCTTCGCCGGGCGGCTGTTCTACGATGCGCCGATCGGCGACTTCCACTGCGGCCTGCGCGCGTTCCGCCGCGACAGCATCATGGCGCTGGG
>NZ_JANYGL010000033.1 GCF_025362435.1 Polymorphobacter sp. | reverse complement strand
GAAGATGTTGAAGCGCTTGAACGGCGTCTGGAAGACGTTGTAGGGATTGAAGTTGAACGGCGCGTAGGTGCCGGCAGCCGGGCTGCGGATGCCGCCGATCGTCGGGTCGATCTGCTGGGTGCCATTAACCCGAAGCGGATCGGTCGTCGCGCGGCCGCCGCCCTGGAACGTGAACGATGTCGGCACTGACGTGCCCGAGCCGCTCGAGGCACCCGAGAACGAGTCGACGTTGATCGTCGAGCCAGCGCGATCACCCTGATACACGGCGTCCGAATGCTGGTAGCCGACCGATAGGACCGCATTACCCTTGTCATCGGCGAAGTTACCGCCGATCGTCAGGTCGGTGCGGTAATAATTGCCATCGCCTTTTTCGGTGATCTGCTCCGACCCCGACAGGTCGACACCAGTGAAATTTTGCTTAGTGATGAAGTTGACGACGCCCGCGATTGCGTCGGCGCCGTAGGTAGTGCTTGCAGCGCCGGTCAGCGACTCGACGCGATCGACGAGAGCGAGCGGGATGTTGTTGAGGTCGACGCGGCCGACCAGACCGGCAGGGACGATCCGCGCGCCGTCGAGGAGGACGATGTTACGGTTGGAACCAAGGCCGCGAAGGTCGACAAATGATGCACCGCCGTTGCCGTTGTTGACCGCAGAGCCGATCGACGGAACGACGCCCGGGATTTCGCGCAGGACGTCTTCAGCGACGTTCGACTGCTTGAGCTCGATCTCTTCCGACGTCGTGACGATGACGGGAGCGGCGCGGACGAGGTTTGGATTCTTGATCAGCGAGCCTGTGACCGTGATTTCGCGCTCACCCTCGGGGTTCGGCGCGGCGGTGTCGGTCGCACCGACGACGGCGTTACCGGCGGCGGGGGTGCCCGGGGTGACCTGAGCGAACGCCGGGAAGGCGAACGCCGTCGCGCCGACGAGCATCGTCGAGCGCAGAAGCACGTTCTTGAGCGAAAGATTTACCATTGGAATCCCCTTGATGTGCCGCGCCGGTCCGACCGATCCTGTGTTGGACCGGTATCGAACTGCATGAACCTTGTATGAAAGGACCGTCATCGCACTGCAACGGGATATGCACGCAATCGCAACACTTAGGCGAACCTCTGTTGCAAATCCGACACATGCCCGATACGCCGAAAGCATCGTACCGGCCCGTTCCCGCCGGTCGGGGAGGTCCCATGCGCAACATATCACTCGCCGCTGCTTTGCTGTTCGCCGGCGCAGCATCGGTCTCGATATCCGGACCGGCGAAGCCGGCCAAGACATCTGCGGAGACGACGGGGGTGATCGCCGAACTGACCGGGTGCAAGACGCTGACCGCCGACGCGGCGCGGCTGGCGTGCTATGACCAGGCGGCGGCGAAGCTCGCGGCGGCGACCGCGAGCGGCGAGGTCAAGGTGCTCGACCGCGAGGATATTCGCGCGACGCGGCGCGGCCTGTTCGGCTTCGACCTGCCCAAACTGCCGTTCTTCAAGGGCGACGACAGCGCCAAGGATACCCCCGAGGAGCTCGATACGGTGGTCAAGAGCATCCAGGCCGCGCCGTACGGCAAGTTCGTCCTGACAATGGAGGACGGCGCGGTCTGGGCCACGGCCGAGCCGCTTCCGCGCGACCCGAAGGTCGGTGCTATGGTCCATCTGAACAAGGGAGCGCTCAACAACTACTTCATGAAGGTCGGCTCGATGCGCTCGGTCCGGGCGACGCGGGTTCGATGAGCGAGTCGCCGCAAGCCCTCAACGCGGCGGGAATGCAGCGGCTCACCGCCGGCGACGCGGCGGGAGCAGCGGCGCTGTTCGCCCGTGCCGCCGCGCTCGATCCAGCGGCTGGGGTGCTGTGGCTCAACCTCGCCAACGCCCAGCGCCAGAGCGGTGACGAGGCGGGAGAAGCGGCGAGCCTCGCCCGGGTGCTGGCGATCGATGCCCGCGACCTGACCGGGCTGATCCGGTCGGCCGAACTCCACGAGCGCCACGGCGATCTGGCCAAGGCGATGATCGCATGGTCGGGCGTCCTCGCGGTCGCGCCGCCGATCGCCGAAACGACGCCGCCGCTTAGCGATGTCCTCACCCACGCCGGCGCCTTCGTGACGACGCGGAATGCAGATTTCGCCGCGACGATCGATGCGGCGCTCGCTCCGGCAATCGCGGCGGTCGCGCCGGCTGCCCGGCGGCGGTTCGATGCGGCGGTCGGGGTTGCGACCGGGCGGCGGCAGGTGTTCGTCAACGAATGCGCCGGCATGCACTTCCCGTTCCTCCCCGCCGACGAGTTTTTTGCGCGCGAGCAATTCCCGTGGATGAACGCTTTGGAGGCGCATGCCCCGGCGATCCGCACCGAGGTCGAGGCGCTGCTCGGGCGCGGCGACGCGATCGAGCCGTATGTCGCGATGGAGCCGGGGGCACCGCCGAACAAATGGACGCCGCTCGACCGCTCGCTCGACTGGGGCTGCTATTATCTATGGCAATACGGCCGGCCGATCGATGCGGCGCTGGCGGCGTGCCCGGCGACGGCGGCGGCGCTGGCGGAAGTGCCCAAGGCCGAGTTGCCCGGGCGCGCGCCGACGGCGTTCTTCTCGATCCTCAAGCCGCGCACGCGGATCCCTCCGCACACCGGGGTCAGCAACACCCGGACGATCGTCCATCTGCCGCTGATCGTGCCGCCGGGATGCGGCTTCCGCGTCGGGGGCGAGACGCGCGAATGGGTCGAGGGGCAGGCCTTCGCCTTCGACGACACGATCGAACACGAGGCGTGGAACGACAGCGACGAGGTTCGGGTAGTGCTGATCCTCGACGTGTGGAACCCGTATCTGACCGCCGACGAGCGGGCGCTGGTCCAGGAATTCTACCGCGCCGCCGATGCCAGCGGCCACAAGCCCGAGGTGCGCGACTAGAGGTTCCCGCCCTCGGTCACGAACAGCCCGGGGTCGAGGCGCGCGGCGCGCCAGCTCAGCGCCCAGTGGAGGTGCGGGCCGGTGGCGCGGCCGGTCATGCCGACGAGGCCGAGCTGCTGCCCGCGCGCGACATGCTGGCCCTCCTTCACGTCGATCCGGCTGAGGTGGAGGAACGCCGACACCAGCCCGTGGCCGTGGTCGAGCATGATCAGATTGCCTTCGAGCAAGAAGGGGCCGTGGGCGAGGCGGACTGTCCCATCGGCGGGAGCGAGCACAGGTGATCCCGGCGGGGCGGCGACGTCGAGGCCCAGGTGCGGCGACTTGGGCACCCCGCCGAGGATGCGCTGTGAGCCATAGACGCCGCTGATGCGGCCGTGCGCCGGCCACGCGAACGCCTCGTCCCAGCCGCTCTCGTCGCTGTCGCCCGATCGTGCCGCAGCGATTTCAGCGAGTTCGATCGTGCGCCTGGCGTCATAGACCGGGTCGGGCGGGGCATCGGGCGGCGGCTGCCTGAGCGACGGGATCGACTCGATCTGCCACGTCCGCCGCCGCACCGGCACGGTTCGCGTGTCGCTCGACCCATCGGCGAAGTGGGCGACGGCGGCGGCCGTCGGCGGATGATCGCGCCCGAACCCGGCGATGAAGCGGCGGTCGCCGGTCAGCCGCACCGCGGCGCCGTCGACGGTCACGCTCGTCGCACCGCTGGGCGCGGTGCCGAGGACGACGCCGCCCTGTTCGAGCGGCCCAGCAATCAGCCATTCGCGCGGCGGCGGGGTCGGCGCAGCGCTGGCGGCAAGCAGCAGCACCAGCGCCGCGAACGCGAGACGCATCACGCGCGTTGCCCGCGAGGGCGGCTCAAGCCAATCGTCCGCTTGCCCGCATTTCGTTGTAGCGCCCGACCGCGACCTCGGCGTTGGCGTATGCCTCCTGCAACTCGGACGACCAATAGCGGAGCGACGCGACCGGCAGGCGCGCACCGGTCACGGCGCACAAGACGTAATCGCCCGGCGCGACGACCTGGTAAGACCCTGACAGGTAACGCAGTTTGGCGGGTCGGCCGCCGCTTCGATCGAGCATCACAATAACCTTTCCTGTACCGGCCCGGCGACGACCGGCCGTGTCACCGGCCGCGCAACCGCCGGACGCTCCGGCCTGTCTTCGCCCGCAGAGGCCGCGCCGGTCGTCACCTCGACCGTCCCGTCGTCGAATGTCAGCCGCAGCGCCACCTTCGCCCGGGCCGCGCCGGCGCTGGTGACGACGTGACCGTCGCGGGTCGTGACATAGGCATAGCCGCGCTTGAGCACGTTATTCGGACCGAGCGTTTCGAGCAACCGCGTCACCGACGCCAGCGCCGCCGCCGCCCGGTCGCGTCGCGCCGCGAGCAACGCCGGACGCAGCCCCGCCCCGGCCCGGGCGAGCTTCGCGGCCTCGCTCGCCAGTAGCGCACTCTTGCCCGCACGGAGTCGCTCGCCGGTCCGCTCGACGCGCGTTCTTTCGAGCACGATCCGCCGGTCGAGCAGCGGGCGTTGCAGCGACCCGCCGGCCCGGTCGTAGCGCGCCCGCCACCCTGCTGCCGCCGCCCGCAACGCGCGCGGCAGCCGATCGGCAAGCTCGTCGGCGCGCTGCTGACGCAGGCCGAGCAGCGCCGCCGGGCCCGGAAGCCGCCGCGCCAGCGCCGTCGCGCGTTCGGCGCGAAGCTCGACCCCGCGTGCCGCCGCGCGGTCGAGCCGCAGCCCGAGCCCGCCGACCGCGAGCCGCAGGTCGGCGAGGACCGGCACCGCGCGTTCGGCGGCCGCGGTTGGGGTCGGCGCGCGATGGTCCCCGGCGAAGTCGATCAATGTCGTGTCGGTCTCGTGGCCGACCGCAGTGATCACCGGGATCGTGCTCGCGGCGACGGCGCGGACGACGATCTCCTCGTTGAACGCCCACAGGTCCTCGACCGAGCCGCCGCCGCGCGCGACGATCAGCAAGTCGGGGCGAGGGATCTTGCCGCCGCGGACCAGCGCGTTGAACCCGGCGATCGCCGCCGAAACCTGCCCCGCCGCCGCCTCACCCTGGACGACGACCGGCCACACCAGCACGCGGCGCGGGAAGCGATCGCTGAGCCGGTGGAGGATATCGCGGATCACCGCGCCGGTCGGCGAGGTAACGACGCCGATCACCCGCGGGATGTACGGCAGCGCGCGCTTGCGTGCGGGATCGAACAGCCCCTCGGCGCCGAGCTTGGCCTTGCGCGCCTCGAGCAGCGCCATCAGCGCCCCCGCCCCCGCCGGCTCCATCCGCTCGATGACGATCTGGTACTTCGACCGCCCGGGATACGTCGTCAGCTTGCCCGTCGCGATGACCTCGAGCCCGTCCTCGGGGCGGAACGGCAGCAGCCCGGCGCCCTGCTTCCACATCACCCCGTCGATCACCGCCCCGGCGTCCTTGAGGCACAGATACAGATGCCCCGACGTCGCCCTCTTGAACCCGGAAATTTCGCCCCGCACCCGGACATAGCCATAAGCATTCTCGACCGTCCGCTTGAGCGCGAGGCCGAGTTCGGAGACGGTATATTCGGGTGTGTTGAGCAGCGGCGGAGTCACAAGGCGTTCTTAGCGGGAACGCGCCCGCCGGCAAAGCGTCGCCGCAATGCCTGCGGCAGCAGCCGTCTCCGCCTCGTGCTTCCCCGGTGTTATTTCCGCCAGACCGCCGCCATGACGCTGCCGCAGGTATAGACCGAAGTCTCCTTGTAGCCCTGCGTGATCATCGTCGCGTTTTTCAACGCGTGGTCGGGGATCGACATGCCGTGATGCGAGACCCAGCTTCCCTTCGTCGGGATCCACGTCGAGTTGTACGTCGCGCCGTTGTTCTTGCAGCTGACCGTATCGGGCATCTCTCCTGAATCGACGAAGTGATCGAACAGGCTTTGATACGCGGCGCCCTGAATGCCGTTATAGGTCCAGTTGCCGACGCTGTGCGGCGGCCAGACGAGGATGCCGGCCATCGGCAAAGCACTCCCCTTCAGCCGGGTCCACGGCGCAGTGAGGCTGGCGGTGTTACTCGTAAACGGCTCGGTCTGCCCGCGATCGAAGGTCATCGGCTTCCACGTGTTGGTGCCGTCGACGGTGTGGACGTGAAGATGCGGCTCCGACGAGTTGCCGCTGTTACCCGCGTGATAAAGCAACTGGCCGGTGACAACGGTGGCGCCGCCGGTGACGACAGCCTCGGGATCGGTCCAGACCGGTCCGCCTGCCGCCTTGCCGGTAAGGAGCACGCCGGTCTTGGCGCAGAGACTGGACGGAATATCGCCGGTGATCGCGTGGGCGTATAGAGCGATCCGCCCGTCCGCCTGCTTGATCCACAAGTGGTTGCCCTGGAGGTAGATCTTGCCGGTGGCGACTTCGGGACGCTTGACGTGGCCAGCGCCCTCGGGCGCGTTACGCCAGCAGCCGATGACGGTGCCCCCGGCCATGGCGTAGACCGGGCGGCCATAGACGAGATAATTGGCGTTGACCGCATCGTCGGTCTTGCCGTCCTTCAACACCCGCCAATCGTTGTCGTCGACCCTGCGGAGGATGCGGAGATCCTTCGCCCCGGTCTGCGGACCGCCCCCCGGAGCATGGACGGCGGTCACGATCCGCTCGTTCGGGGCAAGGTCCTCAGCGTGCATCGGCATCTGGAGCGCGGCGGCAGACGTCGCCCCGGCAATAGCAACGGCAACGATGATCGTGCGCATGATGTGAAGACCCCCAAGTGAACCCAGGTGTTCGACGTCTAGGAGCGCCGATGCTGTAGTTTAGACACTCATTACGTTACAGAACCGTTAGCGACCGGCGACAGTCCGCCCGCGACCTCCTTCAGTACGAGTGTTGATCGTCGATTGTCCGCGGCTTCGACAGCCGATGCCGCGCGTCTGCGTTGTACTTCAACCTGCTATCGTCGGTGCCGATCCCCGAAGTAAGCGTCTGCTTCAGTTGAGGAAAGCGACGACCGCTGCCGATGTTGCAGCGGGCTGCTCCTCCATCAGCCAGTGTCCCGCACCCGGGATGATGACTTGGGTGACGTTCGTCGCCGCGGCGCGCATGACGACGGCCATCGTCGGACCGAACGACGTTGCGCCGCCGATGGCGAGGACCGGCATCGGCAGCTTTCCACGGGCGAGAAGGGCGCGGTTGTCGATCGCGTCCTGGTCGAATGCCGCGAACTGGCTGAACCCGGCGTGCATCGCCCCCGGAAGCGCGTAGAGCGCGGCATAATGGATCCGCGACGCCTCGTCGAAGTTCGCGGGCCTGGCCGAGAAGTCGTTCCAGAAGCGATCGAGGTAGATCCGCTCGCGCCCGGCGACGAGTCGCTCCATGTCCGGACCGCCGAACCGGAAATGCCACAGCAGCGGGCTCTTGAGGATTTCGTCCCAAGGCCCAATGCCGGGGAGCGGTGCATCCATCACGACGAAGTGCGACACCCGCTCAGGGTTGAGCGCGACGAAGGCGTAGCCGACCATGTTGCCGATATCGTGGGTGACGACATCGACGCGGTCGACGTGGAGCGCATCGAGAACCCCTGTGACGTCGCCAGCCTGGGTCTTCTTGTCGTAGCCGCCCGTCGGCTTGGCCGACAGCCCGAGGCCGCGCAGGTCGGGGACGATCACGCGATGGTTGCGGGCCAGCTGGGCTGCGAGCGGTTCCCACATGTCCCCGGTCTCGCCGTAGCCGTGGAGCAGGATAACCGCCGGTCCCGCCCCGCCGACGCGGACATGGATCGTCGTACCGTTGGTCGCGATGTCCCGCATCGTGAACGACGCTGGAAAGGGCACGACCTCCGCGCCTACGGGGACGGCCGCCGCGAGGGCCAGCGCTGCCAAGCAGAATCGTAGCATAGATGACCCCCCGATTCGTCGAAAGTGGAGGATGCCGCCGAAACGAGTCCCGCACCACCGGAAATATGGTGCCGTACAATTCAGCCTCGCTCGCCGCTGCCCCGGCGATGCTCGTCCGCTCCGGTGAAACCTCTGTCTTATCGAGGGTGATTTCGCTTAAGCCGTCGCATGATGAACATCCTCGTTATCGGTAGCGGCGGGCGCGAGCATGCGCTTTGCTGGAAGTTGCGGCGGTCGGCGAAGGTCGAGCAGCTGTTCTGCGCGCCGGGGAACGCCGGGATTGCGCAGGTCGCCACGTGCATCGCGCTTGCTCCAGTTAGTGCCGCGGTGGTCGAG
>NZ_JANYGL010000070.1 GCF_025362435.1 Polymorphobacter sp. | reverse complement strand
GCCGATGCCGTATTCCTCCGCCCCGAGGATCGCGGCGATGACGATGTCGCGCCCGGTCTTGAGCCCGCCGTCGGTGCGCAGCTTGACCCGGTGGCGCAGGCCGTTGAGCGTCAGCACCTGGTTGACCTCCGACAGGCCCATCTCCCACGGCGTCCCGGCATATTTGATCGACGATTGCGGCGACGCGGCGGTGCCGCCGACGTGGCCCGAGATCAGGATGACGTCGGCGTGCGCCTTGGCGACGCCCGCGGCGACGGTGCCGATGCCCGCCGAGCTGACCAGCTTGACGCAGACCCGCGCGAACGGGTTGATCTGCTTGAGGTCGTAGATCAGCTGGGCAAGGTCCTCGATCGAATAGATATCGTGGTGCGGCGGCGGCGAGATCAGCGTCACGCCGGGCGTCGAATGGCGCAGCCGCGCGATCAGCTCGGTGACCTTGAAGCCGGGAAGCTGCCCGCCCTCGCCCGGCTTGGCCCCCTGCGCGACCTTGATCTCGATCTCGCTGCACGCGTTGAGATATTCCGCGGTGACGCCGAAACGCCCCGACGCGATCTGCTTGACCGCTGAATTGGCGTTGTCGCCGTTGGCGTAGGGGGTGAAGCGCTTGCGGTCCTCGCCGCCCTCGCCGCTGACCGCCTTCGCGCCGATCCGGTTCATCGCGATCGCCAGCGTCTCGTGCGCCTCGGGGCCAAGCGCGCCGAGCGACATGCCGGGGGTGACGAAGCGCTTGCGGATTTCGGTGATCGATTCGACGGTGTCGATCCGCGCCGGTGTCTTGGCGAAATTGAATTCGAGCAGGTCGCGGAGGTAGATCGGCGGCAGTTCGGCGACGCCGCGAGTGAAGCGGACATAGTCGGAATAGCTGTCGTTGGTCACCGCGGTCTGGAGCAGGTGGATGAGGTTCGCCTGATAGGCATGATCCTCGGCCCCGGCGCGGTAGCGGTAGAGCCCGCCGACCGGCAATGCGGCGATGTCCTCGTCCCACGCCTTTTCGTGGCGCAGTTGGGCGTTCAAATAGATCGAGGCGAAGCCCTCGCCCGAGATCTTCGCCGGCATACCCGGGAAGAAGTCGTTGACCAGCGCCCGGCTCAGCCCGACCGCCTCGAAATTATAGCCGCCGCGGTACGACGAGATCACGGCGATGCCCATCTTGCCCATGATCTTGAGCAGCCCGTCCTCGACCGCCTTCTTGTAGCGCGCGACACACTCGTCGTAGCTGCGCGCGCCGAACAGCCCGCGGGCGTGACGGTCGGCGATCGCCTCCTGCGCCAGATAGGCGTTGACCGTCGTCGCCCCGACCCCGATCAGCACCGCGAAATAATGCGTGTCGAGGCATTCCGACGAGCGCACGTTGATGCTCGAAAACGCCCGCAAGCCCTTGGCGACAAGATGCGTGTGGACCCCGGCGGCGGCGAGGATCATCGTGATCCCGGCACGGTCCGCCGACTGGTTCTCGTCGGTCAGGAACAGCTGCGACTTGCCCGAGCGGACGGCGTGCTCGGCCTCGGCGCGGACGCGGGTGATCGCCGCGCGCAACGCCTCCGGACCGCCATGAACGTCGAAGGTGCAGTCGATCGTCGCTGCCTGCGCCGCGTAATGCAGACCGAGCAGCTCCCAGCCGAGATTGGTCAGGACCGGCGAATCGAGGACCATCACCCCCTCCTGCCGCGCGTCGTGGTCGAGGATGTTGCCGAAGTTCGAGAAGCGCGTCTTGAGCGACATCACCCGCGTCTCGCGCAGCGAATCGATCGGCGGGTTGGTCACCTGGCTGAAGTTCTGGCGGAAAAAATGGCTGAGGCAGCGCGCCCGCGACGAGATCACCGCGAGCGGGGTGTCGTCGCCCATGCTGCCGACCGCCTCCTTGGCGTCCTCGACCATCGGCGCGAGGAGCAGCTCCATGTCCTCCATCGTCAGCCCCGCCGCGACCTGCCGCTGGCGGAGTTCGGCGCGGGTGAACGCCTGCGCCGGCTGCGGCCCGTCGTGGCCGGGGATCTCGTTGAAGGTGCGGAAATGCTCGACCCAGTCGGCATACGGCTGCGCGCCCGCAATGCGGTCCTTGATCGCGCGGTCGGAGTAGAAGCGCGGCCGGCCAAGACCATCTGGCCCCGGCTCGCCGTCGAGGTCGACCGCGATCATCTCACCCGGCCCGAGCGCCCCCTTGGCAGTGATCGACGTCTCGGGAACCGCGACCATCCCCGCCTCGGAGCCCGTCACGAGCAGCCCGTCATTGGTCAGCAAATAGCGCATCGGCCGCAGCGCGCTGCGGTCGACCCCGGCGAGGACCCAGCGCCCGTCGGTCATCGCCAGCGCCGCCGGACCGTCCCACGCCTCCATGACACTGGCGAAAAACGCGTACATCGCGCGGTGGGCGTCGGGCAGCGTGTCGTCCTTCTGCCACGCCTCGGGGATCATCATCAGCTTCGCCGTCGGCGCGTCGCGGCCCGACCGGACGAACGCCTCGAACACCGCATCCAATGCGGCGGTGTCGCTCGCGCCCGCCGGGATCAGCGGCTTGATGTCCTCCGAATGCTCGCCGAACGCCGACGCCGCCATCTTGATCTCGTGGCTTTTCATCCAGTTCTTGTTGCCGCGGACGGTGTTGATCTCGCCGTTGTGCGCGAGGCAGCGGAACGGCTGCGCCAGCCACCATTGCGGGAAGGTGTTGGTCGAATAGCGCTGGTGGTAGATTGCGAAGCGCGACACGAAACGCTCGTCCTGGAGGTCGGGGTAGAAGACCGAAAGCTCCTCGGCGAGGAACAACCCCTTGTAGATGATCGACCGCGCCGACAGCGAGCAGACGTAGAAGCCCTGGATCTGCGCCGCGATCACTGCCTTCTCGATCCGCCGGCGGATCAGGTACAGGTCCTTCTCGAACGCCTCGATCGCGGCGGGGCTGGCCGTGGTCGGCAGGGGGCCGGCGATCATGATCTGCTCGATCTCGGGACGCGACGCCATCGCCTTGGTGCCGATCACGCCGACGTCGACCGGCACCTGCCGCCAGCCGTAGATCGTATAGCCGAAGCCGATGATCTCGCTCTCGACGATCGTCCGGCACGTCTCCTGCGCCGCAAGATCGGTGCGCGGCAGGAAGATCTGCCCGACCGCGAGGAGATTGGGCTTGGGCGCGTGCCCGGCGCGGCCGATATGTTCGTGGAAGAAATCGAGCGGCAATTCGACGTGGATCCCCGCCCCGTCGCCGGTCTTGCCGTCGGCATCGACCGCGCCGCGGTGCCAGACGGCCTTCAACGCATCGATCGCCGCGGTAACGACGCGGCGGGAGGCTTTGCCGTCGGTCGCGGCGATTAGTCCGACCCCGCAGGCATCGGATTCGAGGTCGGGGCGGTACATGCCGTCGCGGGCGACGCGGGCGCGTTCTTCGGGGGAGGCGGTCATGGCTTGGCTTCCAGCAAACGTCGATCGCCGACGAAACGGTCGATCCGTTCCGCTAGCGCGAGCAGGTCGGGCAACGCCGCCCAGGCTTGGTTGAGGACTGGCGCGATGGTCCGGAAGGACAACGCATAATCGTGCGTGAGGCTGTTCCGAATGCCCGTGATCGTCCGCAGCTGATCGATGTCGAGATCGATCAAGGCGGCGGAGTCGATGAGAATCTGGTCCAGCTTTCTCCCCTCGACTGGTCCGCCGGTCGCGACAAGAAGCACCGCGCGCAGGAGCTTGCGCATGACCTGATCCTGCACCTGCTCAAAGCTCTTCGAGAACGACCTGAATAGATGCCGCGCGGGTCCGGTGGGCGCGTCAACCGTGGCTTCATCGATCGGGAACAAGGTGGCGAATTCGCTCCAATCTGTCACGACACCGGCAATAAGCTGGCGACAATTGTCCTGGATATCGGCCAGCGCTTCCTGCTCGGGCGTCACAGGATGATACCGTCGCGATAGGCGATTCGCTCGAACCCCCGCGGTGTTCCGCCCCGTTGCGATACGATGACGTCGATCTTGTCGTGATGGAGGCGACGGTAAAGGGCCATGACAAAGTCGAATCGCTTGCGGGGCATGTCGGGGAGTGGATTAGCCTCGACGTGGAGGTCGACGTCGCCGCCCTCGATCGTATCGTCGACGCGGCTGCCGAACAGCCGCACCACCGCGGTCTCGCCAAACGCCTCGCGCGCCGCCGCCTTGATCGCGGCGACTTCGTGGTCGGTCAGCCGCATCTCACCCCACCGGCTTGCGCGGAGGCAGCGCCTGGATTTCGGCGACCATCGCCTTGATGTCGTTCTGCGCGGTGCCCATCGCGCCCGACATCATCGCGGCCTGCGCGGCGGCGATGTCGGGATCGCCCATGATCGTCCCGGCCTGCGTCGTGTAATAGCGCCCGGTCGGCGTCTCGAAGAACGCCTTGAGGTCGCCGAGCTGGGGCAGTGTGAAGCGGCGCGCATAGGCGCGGCCATCGCGTCGTACAGCGGCGGCATGCCCGCCCGGATCGTCTCGGCGGTCCGCGCCTGGACCTTCGCCAGATAGCGCTCGAAGATCGGCTGGACGCGCGGGTCCTGCGCGAACATCGCCTTGATCTGCGGGCTCGCCAGCATTCCCTGCCGCATAGTGTTCGACAGCGCGGTCGACATCTGCGTCAGCATCGCGTCGCGCGTCGCCGGCGGCATCGCCAGTGCGACGACCTCGCGCGCCGCCGCCAGCCGCGCCGGATCAACTGCGGATTGAGGTGCAGGCGGGGGCGCCGCCAGTGCGGGGGTCGCGGCCAGCGCGAGCCCGAGCGCGAGGATCAGCCTCATCGTCATGCCGCCTGCCTCACCGCTGCCACTTTCGCTCGCAGATACGCGTGCATCGACGTCGCCACGTCGCGGCCATCGCGGATCGCCCAGACGACCAGCGATGCACCCCGGACGATATCGCCTGCGGCGAATACCCCGTCGAGGCTCGTCGCCATCGTCTTGCCGTCGCAGCGGAGCGTGCCCCAGCGGGTGACGCGGAGTTCGGGGGCGCCGAACATCGCCGGCAGGTCCTCGGCGTCGAAGCCGAGCGCCTTGATGACGAGGTCGGCGGGGACGCGGAAGTCGCCGCCCGGGTCGACCTCGGGGGCGCGCCGCCCGCTGCCGTCGGCGGTGCCGAGGCGCATCGCGTTCGCGCGGACGTGGCTGACCGCATCGCGCGAGCCCGAACTTTCAAACGCCGCCGGGGCCGAAAGCCAGACGAATTCGACCCCCTCCTCCTCGGCGTTGGCGACTTCGCGCGGGGACCCCGGCATGTTGGCGCGGTCCCGCCTATAGAGGCATTTGACCGACGCCGCGCCCTGGCGGACGGCGGTGCGGACGCAGTCCATCGCGGTGTCGCCGCCGCCGATGACGACGACATGCTTGCCCGCGGCGTCGAGCGCCTCGCCGCCGGGGACATCGTCGCCGAAGCCGCGGCGATTGCTCGCGAACAGGTAGTCGAGCGCAGGGACGATGCCGTCGGCGCCGACTCCCGGAGCCGAGATATCGCGCGCGGCATAGACGCCGGTGGCGACGAGGATCGCGTCGTGGCGCACCCGCAGGTCGTCGAGGTTGGCGTCGCGCCCGACCTCGAAGTCGCGGTGAAAGACGATTCCCGCGTCCTCGAGCCGCGCGACGCGGCGCATCACGACCTCCTTCTCGAGCTTGAAGCCGGGGATGCCGTAGGTCAGCAGCCCGCCGGCGCGGTCGTGGCGGTCGTAGACGTGGACGTCATAGCCCTTGATCCGCAGCATCTCGGCGGCGGTCAGCCCGGCGGGGCCGGCGCCGATGATGCCGACCGATTGGCTGCTACGGTCGGCGACGATCCGCACCGGGCGGACCCAGCCCATCTCCCACGCGGTGTCGGTGATGAACTTCTCGACCGACCCGATCGTCACCGAGCCGAACCCCGGCTCGATCACGCAATTGCCCTCGCACAACTTGTCCTGCGGGCAGATCCGGCCGCAGATCTCGGGCATCGACGAGGTCGCCGACGACGCCTCGTACGCCTCCTCGAGCCGCCCCTCGGCGGTCAGGCGGAGCCAGTCGGGGATGTTGTTGTGGAGCGGGCAATGGACCTGGCAGAACGGCACGCCGCACTGCGAACACCGCGACGCCTGCTCCTCCGCCTTGGCGAGGATGTACGGCCGCGCGACCTCGAGGAAGTCGTCGGCACGGTCGACGGCGGTCCGCTTGGCGGGATACGCCTGGTCGACGCCGGTAAAGCGCAGCATCGTTTCGGCCATGACTCGATTCCCTTCGGGCGATGCTTTAGGGGCGTTGAGGGCGGTTGTCGAGCAAGAATTGGTTGATAGGACAGGGTTATTGACGTTGTTTGTTGCTTGTCGGCTGGGGCGCTCGGTTCATCGTACTCGGGCGAATAAAGTAATACCGTGTCGGGACTAACGCCGATCTGAACAAAGTCCTCCCCGTCTTCGGGGAGGGGGACCATCGCCCTTCGCGATGGTGGAGGGTCGGTTGAGCGAACTCAGATATCGAGCATGTCGAGCCGACCTCTACGCCTGAGCCCGCTCCGCC
>NZ_JANYGL010000108.1 GCF_025362435.1 Polymorphobacter sp. | reverse complement strand
CGGTCGGCTCGACCAGCATCGCGCCGTGGACCACCAGCGGGAAATACACCGTCATCGGGTGAAAGCCCTCGTCGATCATCGCCTTCGCGAGGTCGAGCGTCGTCAGCCCGGCGGCGGTCAGGAACTCGTCGCTGAACAGCGCCTCGTGCATGCATGGGCCGGTGCTCGCGAACGGCGCGGTGTAGACGTCCTTGAGGCTGGCGAGGATGTAGTTGGCGTTGAGGACCGCGTCCTCGGCGACCTGCCTCAGCCACGGTAACGACGGGCTGCGGCAGGTCGCCGAGGACGCGGTCTTGAACGCCAACTACATCCTGCGCAGCCTCGAGGACGTCTATACCGCGCCGTTCGCCGACGCCGGGCCGTGCATGCACGAGGCCTTGTTCAGCGACGACTTCCTTGAGGGCACCGGCCTGACCACGCTCGACCTCGCCAAGGCGATGATCGACGAGGGCTTCCACCCGATGACGATGTATTTCCCGCTGGTGGTCCACGGCGCGATGCTCGTCGAACCGACCGAGACCGAGAGCAAGGCGAGCCTCGACCAGCTGATCGGCGCGATGCGGTCGATCGCGGCCCGGATGCTCGCCGAGTCCGCCGCGACTTTCAAGGAGTCGCCGCACCTCGCACCCCGCCGCCGCCTCGACGAAACCGCCGCCGCGCGCAAGCCGGTGCTGACATGGCGCGAGCCTGAGGCGCTGATCGCCGCCGAATAGCCCGGATTTCAGTCTGACGAGGTCGCTCGGGACAGCTTGAGCGAGTTCGGGACAATGTTCGGCCCGCGGAAATTAACTCTTTCGCGGCAATCCCTTTCACGTGTGATGCGCCGCGAAGACGCCTGGATGATCGGTGACCCGACGACGTTAATTTGTACTGATAGTCGATTACACTATCTTGCGATGGTACGAAGGCGCACAATGTCGACGAAGGTGTCCTGATGAAGATCATCCAATCGTCGGCAGGCAATTTGCTCCTCCGGAATATGCTGCCGGAAGACTTTGCGCTGCTCGCAGTGAGTCTGGTTCGGATCCCGCTGCCGGTCGGATTGCGGCTCCACGAAGCGCATCGGCCGATCACGCGCGTGTACTTCCCCGAGGACGGTCTCGTCTCGATCGTTGCGGTGACACCCGCCGGCAAGCAGTGCGAAGTCGGGCTGTTCGGCCGTGAAGGCATGTCCGAAACCGCGACGGTCCTCGGCACCGATAATGCGCCGTATGAGGCGTATGTCCAGGTGTCCGGTGCCTCAGCGCTTAGCCTGCCGGTATTGGCGTTGACTGCGGCGTTCGACGCCAGTCCGACGCTGAGGCGGCATCTGTTGCGTTATTGCCAGGCGATGATGATCCAGTTGTCGAGCTCGGTCGCTGCGGCAGGCTTGACGATCCTGCAGCGGCTCGCGCGCTGGCTGTTGATGGCGCACGACCGAGCCCCCGGCAACGACATCGGCCTGACGCACGAATTCCTGTCGATGATGCTCGGCGTCCGCCGCGGCGGCGTGACGATCGCGCTTCAGGCGCTTGCCGCCGCCCGGCTGATCGAGACGAGCCGGTCGAAGATCGCAATCTGCGACCGCGGCGGGCTCAAGCAACTCGCGGGCGATGCCTACGGCCTTGCCGAAAGCGAATATCTGCGCCTGATCGGCGAGCCCCTCGAACGCGACGGGCCGTTCGCGGCGCAGGAGGCGAGCAAACCCCGGCGGAAACTGGTCGACCTGTGAGTCCGGCGTGCTGGCTGTTGCTGGACGTCGTCAGCGTTGCCGCCCGCTCGCGTCGCGGCGGATATCGGTGACCGACCCGGGTGCTGGAATATAGGCCGCGATACAACTGATGCCCGCGCGCGCCTGCAACAGGCGGATCGCTGCGATCGGACCGCCGTGCGCAACGACGGCAATGCGGTCGCCGCCGGGCAGCCGCGACCACGCCCGCGCCGCGCGGTCGACGAGCTCGCGCGTCGTCTCGCCGCCACCGGGGCGGAATGTCTCGGGTGCGGTCAGCACGCCGTCCATCGCTGCCCCGGTCTCGCGCCAGATCGCGTGCCAACTTCGGCCCTCCCATGCACCGAAGTCGCGCTCGCGCCAGTCGGGGTCGACCGTGGGATCGATGCCGAGCCGAGCGCCGAGCCAGCCTGCCAGGATTGCTGCCCGGCGTGACCCCGAATGGACGATGGCATCGACCGGCTCGGACCACCGCTCGACGAGGTCGCGGGCGGCACGGGCTCCGGCGTGGCTCAGGCCGATGTCGCTGCGGCCGTAGCAGCGCCCGCGCCAGCCCAGCGCGACCTCGGTGTGGCGGACGAGCAGGACGCGGCGCACTACGCTCAGGCTACGACGGCGAGGAGGAGGATGAGCTGCCCGGCATACGCCGCGAAGCCGAGGCAGTCGCCCGTGCTGCCGCCGATCCGGCGCAGCAGCAGCTGCCGGAACCACAACAGTAACAGCGCCGCCGCCGCGATTGTCGCGAGTAGCGCCAGCGGTCGGGCTATCGCGAACAGCGCCAGCCCCGGCAGCGCGAGCAGGGTTGCCGTGGCGACGTCGCGGACGCCGATCGCAGCGCCGATGTCCTTGGCGAGCCCCGTGCCCGCCGCCGCCGGGGGGATCGCCGCCATCGCGGCGACGGCAAGCAGCCGCCCGAAGGTCGCCGAGGCGACGACCGCCGCGACCGCGATCCCCGGGCCAAGGCCGACGATCGCGGTGGCGCGGAGCCCGACCGCGAGCACCAGGCCGAGCGCGCCATAGCTGCCGATGCGGCTGTCCTTCATGATCGCGCGGACGTGGTCGGCGTCGCGGCCGCCGCCGAAACCGTCGCAGAAGTCGGCGACGGCGTCCTCGTGAAATGCCCCGGTCAGCCGCGCCTCGACGATCAGCGCGATCACTACCGCGATGGCGCGCGGCCAGACGCTTGCGGCCCCGGCGAACACCGCCGCCGTCACCGCCCCGACGAGCGTCCCGACGAGGGGGAACCACTTCACCGCGCGACCGAGGCCGATGGTGACCTGCTCCGCGCTTAGCGCCCCTAATCCCGGAACCGGGATCCGCGTCAGGAACTGGAGCGCGAAGAGCGGCGGTGCCCAGCGCGGGCAGTCAGTCGGCACGCGCCGCCCCGATGTCGGCGAGCAGCGCGACATCGCACGCCAGCGCCGCCGCGCTGTCGAGCAGCGGCAGCGCAACGAGTGCGCCGCTCCCCTCGCCGAGCCGCATCCCCCAGTCGAGCAGCGGCTCTAGCCCCAACTGCGCGAGCGTCGCCGCATGCCCGGGCTCGGCCGACAGATGCCCGGCGATCATCATCGCGGTCGTTCCCGGTGCGAGCCGCTCGGCGACCAGCGCCGCCGCGGTCGCGACATAGCCGTCGAGCAGCAGCGTCGCCCCGCGCCGCGCGCCTTCCGCGAAGAAGCCCGCCATCGCGACGATCTCGAACCCCGCGACCGCCGCGATTGCCGCCGCTGGGTCGGTGGCAAGCAGCGGCATGGCGCGCGCCACTGCCTCGCCGACGACCTCGCGCTTGCGGGTGAGGACGACGTCGTCGGCGCCGGCGCCGCGCCCGACCGCGTCGGCGAGCGATGCCCCGGCAAGGAGCATCGTCAGGCACGCCGCCGGGGTGGTGTTGCCGATCCCCATCTCGCCTGCGATCAGCACGACGCAGCCACGTTCGACCGCGCTCGCCGCCTCGGACACGCCGATCGCCCACGCCGCTGCGAACTGCTCGCCCGACATCGCCGGGCCTTGCGACAGGTCGGCGGTCCCGCGCGCAACCGCAGCGTCGCGGTAGAACGGCGGTGGCGGGGCGAGCGGCGGCCCTAGTGTCCCGGCGTCGACGAGGCGGAGGTCGCAATCATGCGCCGCCGCCAGCGCGCTCGACGTCGCCCGGCCGCCCGCGATCGTCGCGACCATCATCCCCGTCACCGCCGACGGCCACGCCGACACGCCCTGCGCGACGACGCCATGATCCCCGGCGAAGACGACGAGCGCGCGGGGCCGCGTCACCGGGTCGAGCCGCCGCTGTATCGTCATCAGCCGGACCGCGAGCGTCTCGAGCCTGCCCAGACTCCCCTGGGGCTTGGCGAGCGCGTCGATGTGCGCCTGCGGTGCGCGCGTCATCGGACGAACCGCGTCGCGGCGGGATCCAGCCTCGCCTGCCAGCCGTTGCGGTCGAGTTCGGGGGTCATCGCGTCCTCCACCGGAGTGCCGAGGCACAGATAAGCGACCAGATGCCACCCCGCCGGCACCTCGAGCAACCGCGTCACCGCCGCCGGATCGACGATCGACACCCAGCCAAGCCCGACTCCGTGCGCCCGCGACGCCAGCCACAAGGTATGGATCGCGAGCACCACCGAATAACGCAACGTCTCGGGCATCGTCTGCCGCCCAAGGCCGTGGCCGTCCGCCGTCGCCTCGTCGCAGAATACCGCGATATGCTCGGGCGCCTCGCGCAGGCCGTGGAGCTTGAGCGCGCGATACGCCGCGCGCTGCTCATTATCGTCATACATAACAGCGGCTTCGGCGTTCGCTGCATCGGCGGCGGCGATCACCGCCAGGCGCAGCGCCGGGGTGACGACCCGGACGAAGCGCCACGGCTGGGCGTTGCCGACCGATGGCGCACAGGCGGCGCGGTCGAGCAGCGTGTCGATCAGCCCGGGCGGCAGCGGCTCGGTGCTGAAGTGCCGGACGTCGCGCCGCCACGCCAGCAGCCGGTCGAGTTCGGCACGAAATGCCGGGTCGAAGCTCCCGGTCATGCCGCGATCTTGAGGATGGCGTCGATATCGAGGCAGTCCTCAAGCGCCGCCGCAATCTCGTCGAGCGCCGCGTCGACCCGTGCCGGATGGTCTGCCCCGTCCGACACCCCGCCGAGCAGCGCCAGCCACGCCGCGCGCTGCTCGCGATGGTCGAACAGGCCATGCGCATAGCATCCGGCGATCCGGCCATCGGTGCTCACTGCACCGTCGGGACCGAGCCCGTCGCAGGCGAGGAGCGGCGCCAGCGGCTCGAGATGATGCGTCTCCCCCACATGGATCTCGTACCCCGCGAACGCCGCGCCGCCCAGCCCGGTGCCGCCGATCCGGCGCAGTTGCTTGGTCGCGGTCAGCCGCGTCGCCACCGGGAGATGGCCGAGTCCGGCAACGCTCCCCGGCGGACCCTCGACCCCCTCGGGATCGGTGATCGACTGCCCAAGCATCTGGTAACCGCCGCAAATTCCGAGCACCCGGCCGCCGCGCCTGACATGCGCAGCAATGTCGATGTCCCACCCCTGCGCGCGGACGAAGGCGAGGTCGGCGATCGTCGCCTTGGTGCCCGGAATGATAATCAGCGCCGCGTCGCCGGCGAGCGGCTGGCCGGGCGGGACCATCATCAACTCGACCTCGGGCTCGAGCCGCAGCGGGTCGAAGTCGTCGAAATTGGCGATCCGCGGCAGCATCGGTACCGCGATGCGGATGCGCCCCGACCCCGCCGCCCGCCGGTCGAGCACGACCGCGTCCTCGGCGGGCAGAAGCGCCGCCGCCGCCAGCCATGGGACGACACCCAACCCGCGCCACCCGGTCCGCCGCGCGATCTCGCCGACGCCGTCATCGAACAGTCGCGGGTCGCCGCGGAACTTGTTGACGATGAACCCCGCGATCATCGCCGCGTCGGCGCGGTCGAGCACCGCGTGTGTCCCCACGAGCGAGGCGATCACCCCGCCGCGGTCGATGTCGCCGACGAGGATCACCGGCACGTTGGTGGCGCGGGCGAACCCCATGTTGGCGATGTCGCCGGCGCGAAGGTTGATCTCCGCCGGGCTGCCCGCGCCCTCGACGACGACGATATCGGCCTCGGCGCGTAGGCGTTCGTACGACTCGATCACCGGGCCGAGCAGGGCGGCGCGCCCGCCGCGGAAATAATGGTTGCCGGTGGTTCCCTGCACGCGCCCGTGGACGATGACCTGCGAGGTCCGGTCGCCCTGCGGCTTGAGCAGCACCGGGTTCATGTCGACTGTCGCCTCGGTTCGGCAGGCGAGTGCCTGCAACGCCTGCGCCCGCCCGATCTCGCCGCCGTCGGCGGTGACGGCGGCGTTGTTCGACATGTTCTGCGGCTTGAACGGGCGCACCCGCAGGCCGCGATTGGTCAGCGCGCGGCACAGCCCGGCGACGAGCACCGACTTGCCGACGTCGGAGCCAGTGCCCTGGAGCATCACCGCCGCCATGCGTGAACTCCGGCAAGCAGCCATAGTCCCAGGCAGGCGCGGCGATAGATAAGCAGCGCGGCGGCGAGGCTCGCGGCATCGGGCGCCGGGCCGTCGCCGAGATATGCGCGGTTCGCGGGTTCGCCGTCGTAGCTCACCGGACCGCCGAGCCGCCGCCCAAGCGCGCCCGCCATCGCCGCCTCGGGCCAGCCGCCGTTGGGCGAGGCGTGGACGGGGGCGTCGCGCGCCATGACCGCCCAGCCGCCGCCCCCGGCGAGCGCGACCAGCGCCCCGGCGACCCGCGCGGGGACGAAGTTGATCATGTCATCGCTACGTGCCGCCGCCCAGCCGAAGTCGGAGTAGCGCGCGTCGCGGTGGCCGATCATGCTGTCGGCGGTGTTGATCGCCTTGGCGACGAACAGCCCCGGCAGCCCGGCGGCGGCGAACCAGAATGCCGGGGCGACGACGCCGTCGCAGAAGCTCTCGGCGAGGCTTTCGATCGCGGCCGCGGCGATGCCTCCCTCGTCGAGGGTCCCGGTGTCGCGTCCGACGATCCGTGCGACGGCGATGCGCGCGGCGGGCAGGTCGCCCCGGTCGAGCTCGCTCAGGACAGCGGCAACATGGTCATGGAGACTGCGCTGGGCGAGGCCGGTCGTTCCGGCGAGGACGACAAGCAGCCGCGGACCGCGCTTGACGATCCACCCGGCGGCGGCGGCGGTCGCGCAGACAGTGGCGAGCGCCGCGACCCCGGCGACCCGCCGCCGGGCTGCGCTCCCATGATTCCATTCGCGGTCGAGCCGCGCGATCAGGCTCCCGATCCACGTCACCGGGTGGCCGATCCGCTCGAACAGCGCGGCCGGATAGCCGATCGCCGCCTCGGCGACGAGGATTGCCACCAGCTGACCCGGCCGCGCACGCGTCACCCGATGCGGCCGAGCGCGACGACGAAGCGGCTGCCGTCGCGCGCGGTGCCTATCTCGGTGGCGACGCCGTAGGTCTCGGCGATCCGTGCCTCGGTCAGCACCGCCTCGACCGGCCCGGCGGCGACGACGCGCCCGTCACGGAGAAGGACGACGTCGTCGGCGACGTGGAGCGCGTGGTTGAGGTCGTGGAGGACGACGACGACCCCCGCTCCGGCACTTGCTGCCGCCTTGAGCACGGCGAGGACGTCGAGCTGGTGCGCCGGGTCGAGGCTGGCGAGCGGCTCGTCGGCGAGCAGCCACGCGGGCTCCCCGGCGAGGACGCGCGCGAGGAGAACCCGGCTGCGCTCACCGCCCGACAGCGTGGTGACGACGCGGTCGCGGAGCGCGGCGATGTCGGTCGCGGCGATCGCGCGCTCGACCGCGACGGCGTCGGCGGGACTGCGGCCCCAGCCGGCGCGGTGCGGGAAACGGCCGAGCTCGACCAGCGTCGCGACGTCGATATCCCAGTGGACGTCGGGGGTCTGCGGCAGCAGCCCGATGCGCCGTCCGCGCTCGCGGCGGTCGAGAGCTAAAATGCCGGTGCCGTCGAGCGTCGCGGTTCCGTCGTCGGGCGCGCGCAGTCCGGCGAGGCAGGCGAGCAATGTGCTCTTGCCCGCGCCGTTCGGGCCGAGCAGCGCGGTGACTTTGCCGGGCGAGCAAGCGACATCGACGCGATCGAGGACGGCGCGGCCGCCGAAGCGCACCGTCAGCCCATTGGCGGTGAGGCCAGTCATGCCAGCGTCCGCCGCATCGAGGCGAGCAGCCAGAGGAAGAACGGTCCCCCGAGCAACGCCATCGCGATCCCGAGGCGAAGCTCGCTGACCGTCGGGATCGCACGGCAGGCGATGTCGGCGAGGAGCAGGAGCAAGGCCCCGCCGAGCGCCGACGGCAGCAGCGTCGCCGATGGCCGTCCGCCGACGACGCGGCGGACCATGTGCGGCACCATCAGCCCGACGAAGCCGATGATCCCGGCGGCGGCGACCGACGCGCCGATGCACAGCCCGACCCCGCCGACGATCAGCCATTGCAGCCGCGCCGGATCGACCCCCATCGACCGCGCCGCCGCCTCGCCGAGCGTCAGCGCATCGAGCGAGCGCGCCGTCGCGGCGATCATCACGCCGCCGAGGGCGACGAGCGGCAGCGCGATCTTGACGTCGTCCCAGCTGCGGTCGGTCAGCGCCCCCATCAGCCAGGTGACGATCTCGCTCACCGCGAACGGGGTCGGCGCGACGCTGATCGCGAGCGCGGTCAGCGACCCGGCGACGCTCGACACGATCACCCCCGCAAGCGCGAAGACGATCAGGCTGCCCGAACGCCCGGCGAGGAGCGCGAGGATCAGCATCGTCCCCGCCGCTCCGGCAAGCGCGAACGCCGGCAGGACCAGCGCCGAGACGGCAAAGCCGAAGTAGAGCGACAGTACCGCGCCGAGCGCCGCCCCGGCGGACACGCCGAACAGCCCCGGATCGGCGAGCGGATTGCGCAGGTAGCCCTGCATCGCCGCCCCCGACAGGCCGAGCGCGGCGCCGATGATGATCGCGAGGACGGTCCGCGGCAGGCGCAGCTCGGCAATGATCAGCCAGCGCGGATCGGTCGCGCGCCACGCGTCGAACGGGACCCAGACCTTGCCGGCAATCAGCGACAGCGCCGCCGCCGCGACGATCGCCAGCGTCAGCAGCAGCGAGAAGCGCGCGACGCTCATCGCGCCACCGACGCGCGGATCGCGGCGAGCTGCGTGACCGCGGTGATGATCGTCGGCCCCGCGCACTGCAGCAGGCGGAACGGGTAAGGGCGCACCGCGATGTGGCTCGCCAGCGCCGCGACCGCGGGGTGCGACAGCATCCGGTCGGGCTGGCCGCGCGACTTGGTCACCGAAAGCAGCACCGCCGGGGGCCGGTCGACGAGATATTCGACCGGCAAAACGTCCCACTTCTTGAGGCCGTAGTCGGCGCTGAGGTTGCGGAATCCAGTGCGCCGGAGCAGTTCGTCGGCGAGCGTCCCGGACCCAGGCACCAGCCCGCCGCCCTGCCAGATCAGCGCGTCGACCGGCGCCCCGGGGGGAGGCGCCGCGGCGGCAACGGCGGCGTCGATCCGCTGGACCAGTGCCGCCCCCGCCGCGGAGTGGCCGATCGCGGCGGCGATCTTACGGATTTGTGCGTCGCTCTCCGCGATCGTCTCGGGCACCGGCAGCTTGAGCATCCGCACCTTCATCCGACGCAGCGCGGCGATCGTCGACGGCGCGACGTGCGACCCGGTGATGACGAGGTCTGGGGCGAGCGCGACGACCTCCTCGGCGGTCCCCGACGTCGCCTTGAAGCGGCGGGCGAGGGCGAGCGGGATCGAAGTCGCCTCGGGGTCGTGCGAATAATGGCTGATCCCGACGATCTGGCGCGGGTCGGCGACCTCCATCAGCACCGCGTCGACGCACGGGTTGATCGAAACGATCCGCGGGCCGGCAGCTGGCGTCGCGGAAGGGGGCGCGGCGGCGAGCGCGAGGGCGAGCAGGGCGATCAATATTCGACGCCTTTCTGTGCCTTGAAGCCCGCCTTGAACGGGTGCTTCACCTCCTGAAACTCCGTGACGAGGTCGGCGAGTTCGATCAGCTCGGGCTTGGCGCTGCGCCCGGTGATGCAGATGTGCTTGGTCAGCGGGCGGTCGTGGAGGAAGTCGACGATTTCGGCGATCGGCAGCGTGTCGTGGCGCAGGACGATGTTGAGCTCGTCGAGGATGACGAATTCATACGACGGGTCGAGGATCAATTCCTTCGACCGCTCCCACGCGGCGCGCGCCGCGGCGATGTCGCGGGCGCGGTCCTGCGTGTCCCAGGTGAAGCCCTCGCCCATTACTTCGAAGGTCAGCAGGTCGGGATAGGCGTGGAAGAAGGTCTTTTCGCCGGTCTCCCAGCCGCCCTTCACGTACTGGACGATGCCGACCTTCATCCCCCAGCCGAGGCTGCGGATCGCCATGCCGAACGCCGACGACGACTTGCCCTTGCCGTTGCCGGTGTGGACGATGAGCAGGCCGCGCTCGAGCGTCCGTCGCTCCTGCATCCGCGCGCGCGCCGCCTGGACCTTTACCATCCGGGCATTGTGGCGGGCGTGATCCTCGGGGGTCTCGGTCACGACGGCGTCTCCTGCAAGGCACTGGCGAGGCGGCGCCACTGGCTCCGCCCGTCGGGGAGGCCGAAGCGCAACAGCCCCGATCCGGGGTCGAACGGCCGGACGAGGAT
Source organism: Polymorphobacter sp. (assembly GCF_025362435.1). Taxonomy (GTDB): domain Bacteria; phylum Pseudomonadota; class Alphaproteobacteria; order Sphingomonadales; family Sphingomonadaceae; genus Polymorphobacter_B. Next base: position 1,078 of record NZ_JANYGL010000108.1, on the reverse strand, counting down.
GCCTGCTGCAGCGAGCGAAAGGAACCGTGTATCGGCGTCGGCGTGGCGGGCGAGGCGGAACAGCGCGGTGCGACCGGCGATCGCGAACCCCGCCGCGAGCAACATGGCATCGAGCCGGGCGGCGGCGCTGTCGAGGAATTGCCGTTGCCTGGCCTGCCAGTCGGTGTCGCGATAGACAGCGGTAGCGGTGCGGAGGACGGGCGTCGCGACCGGCCACTCGCCGATCAGCCGCCGCAGCTTGGTCGCGATCTCGGGCGGGGCGACAACGAAGCCAACGCGCAGCCCGGGGAGGCCGTAGAACTTGCCGAACGATCGCAGGACGATGACGTTGGGCAGGGCCAGCGGTGCGAGGCTGTCGATTGGGTCGGCATCGGCGAACGCCTCGTCGACGACGAGCCAGTTCGAGCCCTTCGCCGCGACGGTAAGCTCGGTGCGGGCGACCCGCCGCCCGTCGGGATTGTTCGGGTTGGCGAGGATGGTGACGTCGTAATCGGTCGGGGCGACATCGTGAACTGGGACTACCTTTGCGTCGCCCCACGCGGTCAGGTGGCCGCCGTAGCCTGGCCTGACCACCGCGACCCGCTGCGGCGCGAGGACCGCCGCAACCAGCCGCAGGCCGAGCTCGCTCCCCGCAACCGCGACGACGCGCGCTGGATCGTCGACCCCGAACGCCGCCGCTGCGGCGTGTTCGAGGTCGGCGAGTTCATCGGGCGACGGCAGGCGGCGTGCATCCCCGACGACCGTCGCGTGGCGATAGGCGCGCGGGGCGATGCCGGTCGACAGGTCGATCCAGTCAGCGGGCGCATCGGGAAATATTCGCCGGGCAAGGTCGATCCGGCCGCCGTGGTGGCGGAACGGATCGATCGAGGCATGCCCGGCGGTCACGCTGCTAGTAGCTCAGCCGGATGCCGCCGTATGCCGCGCGCCCGGTCGTGCCGTAGCCGAAGGTCGTCTCGTATATCTCGTCGAACAAATTCTCGATCCGAGCGGTGACGGCGATCTGCTTCGTCAGCGGATACGCCGCGCGGAGGTCGGCGAGGACATAGCCCTGGAGGCGCCGCGTGTTCGAGGCGTTGTC
>NZ_JANYGL010000107.1 GCF_025362435.1 Polymorphobacter sp. | reverse complement strand
GGCCGCCGCGACCGCGGGCGCGCGCGGCAAGCGCGTCCTCCTCCTCGACCACGCCCCCGAGCCGGGGAAGAAGATCCTCATCTCCGGCGGCGGGCGATGCAACTTCACCAACGTCGGCACCGCGCCCGACCGCTTTCTGTCGGCCAACCCGCATTTCGCGCGATCGGCGCTCGGGCGCTACACCCCGGCGGACTTTGTCGCGCTGATCGAGAAACACGGCATCGCGTATCACGAGAAGACTCTCGGGCAGTTGTTCTGCGACGGCTCGGCCCGCCAAGTCGTCGCGATGCTCGTCGACGAGTGCGATGCGGCGCATGTCGACACGCGGCTCGGCCACTGCATCACCGGGGTCGAGCATGATGGCGGCGGCTTCCGCGTCGCCACCGACCACGGCGACTTCACCGCGCCGGCGCTGGTCCTCGCCACCGGCGGCCCGGCGATCCCGCAGATCGGTGCGACCGGCTTCGCCTATGACGTCGCGCGCAAGTTCGGCTTGAAGATCGTCGAGCCGCGCCCCGGGCTGGTGCCGCTGACGTTCAGCACCGGGCTGCTCGACCTTTGCCGCGGGCTGAGCGGGGTCGCGGTCGACGCCGTCACTTCGATCGGCAAGACGGTGTTCAAGGAAGCGCTGCTGTTCACCCACCGCGGCCTGTCGGGGCCGGCGATCCTGCAGATCTCGTCCTACTGGCACGGCGGCCCGGTGACGCTCGACCTCGCGCCCGGGGTCGATGTCGGCGCGTGGCTGCGCGACCGCCGCCGCACCCGCCCGCGCGCCGAGGGAGCGACCTTGCTCGGCGAACTGTTGCCCGCGCGGCTGGCGAGCGCGCTGAGCACCCGCCTCGGGCTCGGCGGCACGCTCGCGAATTTGAACGACCGCGTCCTCGACGCGGCGGCGGCGGGCGTGTCGGCGTTCACCGTCACCCCGACCGGCACCGAGGGCTTTGCCAAAGCCGAGGTCGCTGCGGGGGGCATCGACACCGCCGGGCTCAGCTCGAAAACGATGGCGGCGAGGGCGGTGCCGGGGCTGTACGCGATCGGCGAGGCAGTCGATGTCACCGGCTGGCTGGGAGGGTATAATTTCCAGTGGGCGTGGGCGAGCGGGGTCGCCGCGGGGGGCGCAATCTAAAGTCCTCCCCGTCTCCGGGGAGGGGGACCGCCGCTCTTGCGGTGGTGGAGGGGCGGCGGCGCGCGCTCGCAGATTGAGTTCGCTCTGCCGCCCCTCCACCACGCCTGAAGTGGCGCGGTCCCCCTCCCCCGAAGACGGTGGAGGATCAAGGATGGCCTCTCCCCAAATGAGAGAGGGGACGCTAACCTCTCTCCGGGGAGTCCGATAACAATGAAAACCTGGCAGAAGATCACCCTCGGCATCCTCGCGCTCGTCGTCATCATCGCGGTCGCGCTGATGGTGTGGGAGCCCCTCACCGCCACCACTCCCGCCCCCGACGACAAGGTCGCCCACGACGCCCGCATCCGACGCGACAGCTTCGGTGTCCCGCACATCGACGGCAAGACCGACGCCGACGTCGCTTACGGCCTCGCCTACGCCGAATCGGAGGACGACTTCCACACCATCGAGGAGTTGCTCGCGGCGATTCGCGGGCGGTCGGCGGCGATCAGCGGGGCGGAGGGGGCGAAGATCGATTATGTCGGCGCGCTGATCGACGCGCGCGGCACCGCGGCGGCGAAGTACGACACGCTGTCGCCCGCGACCCGCGCGCTTGTCGAGGCCTACGCCGCCGGGATCAACCGCTACGCCGACACCCATGCCGGCGAGGTCCGGCTGTCGAACCTGTTCCCCGTCACGGGCCACGACGTCGTCGCCGGCTTCGCGCTGCGCTCGCCGTTCTTCTTCGGCCTCGACCGGACATTGGGCGCGCTCAACGACGGCAAGCTGCCGCCGCGCGATGCCTCCCCGGCGAGCGAGCGCGGGTCGAACGGCTTTGCGGTGACGGCGGCGCGGTCGACCGACGGGACGACGCGGCTGATCTCGAACTCGCACCAGCCGTGGACCGGCGGCGTCGCGTGGTACGAGGCGGTGGTTCATTCGGGCGAGGGCTGGGACTTTGCCGGGGCGCTGTTCCCGGGCGCGCCGTTCGTCCTGCTCGGCCACAACAAGACGCTCGGCTGGACCAACACCGTCAACCGCCCAGACCTGATCGACACCTACCGGCTAGTGATGTCCGCCGACGCGACGCATTACCGCTATGACGGGCAGTGGCTGCCGCTCGAGACGCACCGCGTCTGGCTCCGCGTCCGCTTCGGTCCGTTCGTGCTGCCGATCCCGAAGACGATCGCGCGGTCGCGGCAGGGGCCGGTCGTGACCAACAAGCTCGGCAGCTTCGCGGTGCGCTACACCGGCTTCGGCGACGTCCGCCAGATCGAGCAATATTACCGGCTCAACAAGGCGCGCGACTTCGGCGAATGGCGCGCGGCGATGGCGATGCAGGCGGTCCCGGCGACCAACTTCATCTACGCCGACGCCGCCGGACACATTGCGATCGTCTATAACGCGCTGTTCCCGCACCGCGCGCCGGGGTTCGACTGGCTCGGCGTGCTGCCCGGCGACACCAGCCGCGACGTCTGGACAAGCTACGAACCCGTCGCCGCCGACCCCGCGATCGTCGACCCCAAGAGCGGCTGGGTGGCGAATTCGAACAACACCCCGTTCGTCGCCACCGGCGCCGGCGACAACCTCGACCCGAGCAGCTTCCTGCCGGCGCAGGGCATCGAGACGTACATGACCAACCGCGCCTACCGCTTCCGCGACCTGTTCGCCGGGCTCGGGGCGGCGAAGATCAGCCGCGCCGACCTGCTGCGGATCAAGTTTGACAAGGGCTATTCACGCGAGTCGTGGGCGGGGACGTGGCTGGCGCGGGTCCTCGCAGTCGACCCGAAGGGCGATGCCAATCTGACAAAGGCGCAGGCGTTGCTGCGGACGTGGGACTGGAAGCTCGACGGAGCGAACCCCGCCGACACGCTGGCGATGTTCCTGCTGTCGTCGGCGTCGGGGCAAGGCTATCGCGGCGACCCGCTGCCTGACGCGCGCGAGGCGCTCGCCGCCGACGTCGCCTTCCTGATGACGCACGCCCGTCGGCTGGACCCTCCCTTGGGCGACATGCTGCGGATCGTCCGCGGGACGACCGATATCCCCGTCCTCGGCGGGCCGGAGGAGTTGCGCGCGGTCTATTCGAAGATCGACGCCAAGCGCGGCGCCCGCGTCGCCGACCTCGGCGACAGCTTCATCATGCTCGTCGAGTGGAAGGACGGGCAGGTCCATTCGGAGTCGATCAGCCCGTTCGGCGCCGCGATCGAGCGCCCGGGGTCGCGGCATTACAGCGACCAGAGTGCGCTGTTCGCGGCGGAGAAGTTCAAGCCGGTGTGGTTCGGGGAGGCGGAGCTGGTGGGGCATGTGGAACGGGATTACCGGCCTTAGTTCTTAGATCCCTCCCCGTCTTCGGGGAGGGGGACCATGCCCTTGCATGGTGGAGGGGCAGTCGCGCGAACTCACACTTCGAGCATGTTGCGCTGCCCCTCCACCGCCAAGAGGCGGT
>NZ_JANYGL010000091.1 GCF_025362435.1 Polymorphobacter sp. | reverse complement strand
TGATGACCGCGCTGGGGGCGGTTTAAAGCCCAGCGTAGCCGCGGTACCAGTCGACAAATTTCGGGATGCCGGCCTCGATGCTCGTCGTCGGGGCGAAACCGAGCGCGGCGGTCGTCGCGGCGATATCGGCGAAGGTCTCGTGGACGTCGCCGGGCTGCATCGGTAGCAGCTCGCGGATCGCCGCCTTGCCGGTCGCCGCCTCGATCAATTCGACGAGGTGCCCCAGATCTTCGGAGCGACTGTTGCCGAGGTTGAAGACACGATGTGCGGACACGCGTGCGGCCCCGTGCGGGCAGTCGAGCGCGAGGAGGATGCCGCCGATGATATCGTCGATGTAGGTAAAGTCGCGGCGCATCCGCCCGCCGTTGTAGAGCGGGATCGGGGTGCCCTTGAGGATGCGCTCGGTGAAGCGCCAGAGCGCCATGTCGGGGCGGCCCCACGGCCCATAGACGGTGAAAAAGCGTAGTCCGGTCAAGGGAATGGCGAAAAGATGGGCGTAGCTCTCGCTCATCAGTTCGTCGGCACGCTTGGTCGCGGCGTAGAGCGAAACCGGGTGGTCGGCGCGGTCGTCGACCGAAAACGGCAGCTTGGTATTGGCGCCATAGACCGACGACGATGAGGCATAGACCATATGGCGCAAGCCGTTGGTCTGCCTCGTGATTTCGAGCATGTTGAGATGCCCGGCAAGGTTCGACCGGACGTAGCTGTGCGGATCCTTGAGTGAGTACCCAACACCGGCCTGCGCCCCAAGGTGGATGATACGGTCGAACGAATGTCCGGCGAGTGCCGCCGTCAGCGCCGGGAAGTCACTGAAGTCGCAGTGGAGGAAGGTGAAATCAGCGTCCAGTTGCGCGAGCCGGTCGCGCTTCAGTTGCGGATCGTAATAGTCGTTGAGGTTGTCGATTCCGACGACCGCCTCGCCGCGCGCCAGCAGCGCCTTTGCCGTGTGAAAACCAATGAATCCGGCGACTCCCGTGACAAGTATAGTCACCGCGCAACAACTTCTTGCGCGACGATAGCAGCGATGCGATCGGCTGCGTAACCGTCCCCATAAGGCAAGATCGCGGTCGCCATCGCGGCATGAACCGCTTCGTTCTCAATAAGTTCACCCGCTGCTGCAACGATCGTCGCCGAGTCGGTGCCGACGAGTCGCGCCGCCCCCGCCTCGATGCCCTCGGGCCGTTCGGTCGTTTCGCGCAGCACTAGCACCGGACAGCCGAACGCTGGAGCCTCCTCCTGCACCCCGCCCGAGTCGGTGAGGACGAGCCGCGCGCGACGTAGCAGTGTGACGAAAGCGAGGTAACCGAGCGGCGGCACCAGCGCGACGTTGGCCACCCTTTCCAGCCGTGCCTGCAACATCGCTCCGGAGGCTGGATTGGGATGAAGTGGCACAACAACGTCCACATCGTGCCTTTCTGCCAGTGTCGCCACCGCTTCGGCGATGGCTGCCATGTGCGCATGATTCTCGCGGCGATGGGCGGTAACCAGTACCAGCGCGCGGCCCTCGCGCAGCGGTGGAAACGCCTCCGCCACCCGCGCTTGCAGCGATGGATCGGCGCCGAGCCTCGCTTCGGCCAGGCGCAGCGCGTCGATTACCGTGTTGCCGGTCACGCTGATCGTGCCCCAGGCGATACCTTCACGAACGAGCGCTGCCTGCGCCTTCTGTGTCGGGGCGAAATGATGTGTTGCCAACTGGGCGATGACCCGACGATGCATATCCTCCGGAAACGGTTCGGCTGCACCGCTGCGCAACCCTGCTTCGACATGCGCGACCGGAACGCGGGCATAGGCGGCCGCCATCGCTCCGGCGAGGGTTGTCGCCGTGTCTCCCTGGACGATCACCATCGCGGTGGAGAGCCGCGTAATCGCGTGCCTAAGCAATGGCATCGCGATCGATACAAACGCCTCAGGAGACTGGTCGGGCTGCATCAGGTCGAGGTCGATGTCGGGGATTAGTCCGAAGTCGTCGAGCGCCGCACGCACAAGCTCGCGTTGCTGCCCAGTACTGCAGAGCGTGACCACTACCCCCCGCGCCGCGAGCGCCAAAACCACCGGCACAAGCTTGATTGCCTCGGGTCGCGTCCCGAGAACGCACACGACTCCCCCGCCTGGTGATATACCCCCGCTCATCAGGGTCGACCATGCCCGGATGCCGGGCTCGACACAACCAGGGGGTCCGCTATGCGTTGCGCTGCATGAACCATCTCATCCCCCTGGTGATCGCCGTCGATGGCCCCGCCGCGAGCGGCAAGGGCACCGTCGCCCGCGCGCTTGCCCAGCACTTCGGTCTCGGTCACCTCGACACCGGCAAGCTGTACCGCGCTGTCGGGCTGGCGGTGCGGCGCGGCGGCGGTGACCCCGGCGATGCGACGCTGGCCGAAGCCGCGGCGATAGCGCTCGACGAGGCGCTGCTCGACGAGCCCGACCTGATGAGCGCCGACAATGCGCAAGCGGCATCGATCGTTTCGGCGCACCCGGGCGTTCGTGCCGCGCTGCTGGCGCGGCAGCGAGCGTTCGCGGCGCAGGCCGAGGGCGCGGTGCTCGACGGGCGCGACATCGGCACGGTGATCGCGCCTGATGCTCCGGCCAAGCTTTTCGTCACCGCGAGCCCCGACGTCCGCGCCGCGCGCCGCGCAGCTGAACTTGCTCGCGCCGGCCATGCATTGAGCCACGAGACGGTGCTCGGCGACATCCTCGCTCGCGACGCGCGCGATTCGGGACGCCATGCCGCGCCGCTGATGATGGCCACCGACGCTGTCTTGCTCGACACGACGAATCTCGATATAGGCTCCGCCGTCGCCCAGGCTATCGCGCTCGTCGAAGCGCGGCTGCGGGGCGGCTAACAGACATTGGGATTGGGCGTAGGCAGAGCCAACGTCCGGCCCATTCCAGTTTTCTGGGCCTGTTATTAAGGCGGCGGACATGGTGTTCGTCGTCGGCGCTGAACGGGCGGCATGGTGCCGGACCCGACGAAAAAGGTACTGATTTATATGGCTTCCGCTGCCCAACCGACCCGCGACGACTTCGCCGCGATGCTCGAAAGCTCGCTCGGCAAGAATCAATCGTTTGAAGGGCGGGTGGTCAAGGGCCGCGTCACCGCAATCGAGAACGACCTCGCCGTGATCGACGTCGGGCTGAAGTCGGAAGGCCGCGTTCCCCTCCGTGAATTCGCCGCTCCCGGCATGAAGGCCGAGATCGCCGTCGGCGACGAAGTCGAGGTCTATGTCGATCGCGTCGAGAACGCGATGGGCGAGGCGATGCTGTCGCGCGACCGCGCTCGCCGCGAAGCCGCATGGGACACGCTCGAGACGCAGTACGCTGCAAACGAGCGCGTCGAGGGCGTCATCTTCGGCCGCGTCAAGGGCGGATTCACCGTCGACCTTTCCGGCGCCGTTGCCTTCCTGCCCGGTTCGCAGGTCGACATCCGCCCGGTTCGCGACGTCACCCCGCTGATGAACCTGCCGCAGCCGTTCGTCATCCTCAAGATGGACCGCAAGCGCGGCAACATCGTCGTTTCGCGCCGCTCGATCCTCGAGGAGAGCCGCGCCGAAGCCCGTACCGGCCTGATCCAGTCGCTCGCCGAAGGCCAGATCGTCGACGGTGTCGTCAAGAACATCACCGACTACGGTGCGTTCGTCGACCTCGGCGGGATCGACGGCCTGCTCCATGTCACCGACATGAGCTACAAGCGCGTCGGTCACCCGAGCGAAGTCCTCAACATCGGCGACACGCTCCGTGTCCAGATCGTCCGCATCAACCGCGAGACCCAGCGCATCAGCCTCGGCATGAAGCAGCTCGAGGCCGATCCGTGGATCACAGCTGCCGCGAACTACCCGGTCGACAGCCGTCACACCGGCCGCGTCACCAACATCACCGAGTACGGCGCGTTCGTCGAGCTCGAGCCCGGCATCGAGGGACTCGTCCACGTCAGCGAAATGTCGTGGGTCAAGAAGAACGTCCACCCCGGCAAGATCGTCAGCACCAGCCAGGAGGTTGAGGTCATCGTCCTCGAGGTCGACGAGGAGAAGCGCCGGATTTCGCTCGGCCTCAAGCAGGCGCAGCGCAATCCGTGGGAGATCTTCGCCGAGCAGTATCCGGTCGGCACGATCGTCGAAGGCGAAGTCAAGAACGCAACCGAGTTCGGCCTGTTCATCGGGCTCGACGGCGACGTCGACGGTATGGTCCACATGTCCGACATCGCCTGGGGCCTCAGCGGCGAGCAGGCGCTGGCGTCGCATCACAAGGGTGAGCGGATTCGCGCCAAGGTCATCGAGGTCGATGTCGAGAAGGAGCGCATCAGCCTGTCGATCAAGGAACTCGACGACAGCCGCGTTACCGCACCGGTCGCTCATGCTGACGGCGGCACCGAGTTGCGCAAGAATCAGATTGTCACCTGCACCGTCGTCGACAACCGCGATGGTGGCATCGAGGTCCAGGTCGGCGAGGATGGTCCGCTCGCGTTCATCAAGCGTGGCGACCTCAGCCGCGACCGTGACGAGCAGCGTCCGGAGCGTTTCCAGGTCGGCCAGAAGGTCGATGCAATGGTGATCGGATTCGAGCGCGGCAAGAAGCCGATGCTCAGCATCAAGGCGATGCAGATCACCGAGGAAAAGCAGGCTGTCGCGCAGTATGGTTCGTCGGACTCTGGTGCCTCACTCGGCGACATCCTCGGCGCCGCGCTCAACCGCGCGAACAAGGACGCCGAGAAGGGCTAAGCCGCCGCTTCGGCAATCGACACGAAAAAGCCCCCGTGAGCGCAAGCTCGCGGGGGCTTCTCGATTAGGCGGTCGACCGCCTAGCAGCGGTTGCCGCTACGCTCGATCGCCCGGCCGGCGAACAATCCGCCCGCGCCGCCGATCAGCGCGCCCGCGGTCCGGTCGCCGCGACCGGCGACGCTGTTCCCGAGCAACCCGCCCGCGATCGCGCCGATTACCGCGCCGGTGGTGCCGTCCGAGTGGCAGCGATAACCCTGCTGGTAGTAACCCTGCCGAACGGGGTACGACCTCTGCTGGTAGTAACCGCCGTCGTAGGACTGTTCGTAGCCATAGGCCGGGGCATAGGCATACGGCTGGTAGCCATAGGCAGGAGCGGCGTAATAGCCTTGAACCTGACGGCGATAGCGCCAGTCGTCGCGACGGTATTCATGCCGGTAGTCCCGACGATAGTCCCCGCGATCGCCGCGCCAGTCTTCACGATCGCCGCCGCGGTCGTCGTGCCAGCCATAGCCGCGCTCGTCGGCCGAAGCCGCCGCCGGGACCATCGCGGTTGTCAGCGCGGTCGCCAGAACCGCGGTCGTCACCAAAGTGCGTAGCATCTTTTCCTCCATCGCGGCCGAGTCGCTAACCGTAGGGAGGGTATGCGCCGCGCCTGCTTCCGCTAACCTGAACGGCGATGTTAGCCGGCATTCATATTCCGGCGCGGCGAAGCGTCAGGCCCGGTGTGACGTGGATGGCGGTGTTGTCAGCCACGACTTTATCGTAATCCCCGGGGCGTGAGGTCCATCGCTAGCGCACCGCATACTGCTCGGCTAGCATCGCGGTGCAAGTTCGGGGAACGTCATGGCCACTGTCGCACCGGTCGGTAAGAACCTCTTCGACCGGGTCGTCAGCGATCGCGGGCTTGGCATCGCCGCTGCTATCATGCTCGCGGTCGTCGCGGTCGCGGTCATGCGCGGCCACGCCGATTGGAGCCTGATATCATGGCCGGTCTGGGCGCACCTTGGGCTAATCGCCGCCGCGCTCGCGCTGACCCCGGTGATGCTGATCCGGCCCAAGGGTAACCGCCCGCATCGCGTCCTCGGCTGGGTGTGGGCAATCGCGATGATCTTGACGGCTCTCTCCAGTCTGCTGATCCGCGACGCCAACCACGGCAGATTCAGTGTCATCCACATCCTGTCGGTATGGGTGCTAATTCGGGTGCCGCTACTCGTCTGGCGCGCGCGGAGCCACAATGTCGCCGGTCATCGCCGTGGGGTTCGCGGCATCGTCTTCGGCGCGCTGCTGATCGCCGGGTTTTTCACCTTTCCTTTCGACCGCCTGCTCGGGCATTGGCTATTCGCATGAAGCCCGCGACCAACCGCCGCCTGCGCCAGATCCACCATTATCTCGGCGTGTTCTTCGCCCCCGCGATCCTGCTGTTCTCGGTCAGCGGCGCGCTCCAGACCTTCAGGCTCAACGAGGCCAGGGGCGCGCCGGCATGGATGGAGTGGATCGCTAGTGTCCACAAGGACCAGGAGACGCCGCAACCACCCCCGCCGCGACCTCCGGGAGAGCGTCCGCGCGCGCCGCATGCCGAACCGGCCGCCCCCAAGCACGACCCATTCGCACTCAAGGTCTTCGTTGGCATCATGTCGATCGCCTGGATCGCCTCGACCCTGCTCGGAGTCGCCATCGCCCTGTCGATCCGGTCGATGCGGCGGATATCGCTGGTGCTGCTCGTTCTTGGCACCCTCATGCCGCTGGCCCTGCTGCTGGTCTGAAGCGGCTGCGACACGAACGCGCTTGCCCATAGCGCTTTGCGAACATACGGTGAACCAATGTCGCATCTCGATACCCGTGCCAAGTTGGCGATCCTTGCCGACGCGGCCAAATACGATGCGTCGTGTGCGTCGTCGGGAACGGTCAAGCGGACAAGCATCGGGGGCAAGGGTATCGGTTCGACCGAGGGGTCGGGCATCTGCCACAGCTATGCGCCCGACGGGCGGTGCATCTCGCTGCTCAAGATCCTGCTGACCAACAGTTGCATCTTCGACTGCCATTATTGCATCAATCGGAAGTCGTCGAACGTCCGGCGGGCTCGCTTCACCGTCGATGAGGTCGTCCGGCTGACCCTGTCTTTCTATAAGCGCAACTATATCGAGGGTCTGTTCCTGTCGTCGGGGATCATCGGGACGCCCGACTATACGATGGAGCAGCTCGTCCGCGTCGCCAAGGAGCTGCGGACGGTTCACGACTTTCGGGGGTACATTCACCTCAAGACGATCCCCGACGCCGACCCGGCGCTGATCGAGCAGGCCGGGCTGTACGCCGACCGCCTGTCGATCAATGTCGAGCTGCCGACCGAGACCGGGCTGAACAAACTCGCTCCCGAAAAGAGCGCGGGGCGCATCCGGACGGCGATGCGCGAGCTCAAGGCGGGCATCGACGACAACCGCGACGCGCGGGCGAAGTACCGCTCGGCCCCGCGCTTCGCCCCCGCCGGCCAGTCGACCCAGATGATCGTCGGGGCCGATGCCGCGACCGACAGCGACGTCGTCGCCAGCGCGTCGGCGCTGTACAGCAAGTTCGGCCTGCGCCGCGTCTACTACAGCGCCTTCTCGCCGATCCCCGACGCCAGCGCGGTGCTGCCGCTCGTTCGTCCGCCGCTGATGCGCGAGCACCGGCTGTACCAGGCCGACTGGCTGGTGCGCTTCTACGGCTTCGCCCCGAGCGAGGTACAGGACGCGACCGACGGCGGCGGCATGCTTCCGCTCGACATCGATCCCAAGACGGCATGGGCGCTGAAGCACCGCGACGACTTTCCGGTCGACATCAACCGCGCCCCGCGCGAGATGCTGCTGCGAATCCCCGGTATGGGGGTGAAGACGGTCAACTCGGTCTTGCGCGCGCGGCGGCAGCGGCGGCTGCGGCTCGACGATCTCGGTCGGCTGACGCGGTCGATCGAGCGGCTTCGCCCGTTCGTCGTTGCTGCCGACTGGCGTCCGCTGGCGCTCGCCGAGAGCGCGGTCCTGCGCCGGACCTTGGTCAAGCCCGAACGATCGCAGCTCGAGCTGTTCTAGGGTCGATGGCGAGGTCAAAGCGTGGCGTCCTCGCGAGGACGCGCTCGGGCCGTCGGGAGCCCCGCCGCCGGTGGCGCGGCGACCCGCTTGCCGCAACAATGATCGCCAGCCCAGTGAACAGGACGGCGGCGAGGACGAGGCCGAGTGTTAGCGCGGCGAAGGCGACGGCGTTGAACAAAGCACTGACCATGACGCACTCCCTCGGTCTCCCATCCAGTAACGGCGCGGCGCGGAACGCTTTGCCGCGGCGGGCGTCGTCGCGGTGATGGTGAGGACCGCTACGGGATGGAACGCGTCGTGGCGCGGAGCCGCGAACCTCCGGGCGACGACCCCGTGCTGACCGCGGTCCTCGCCCGGCCCGACGACATCGACGGCTGGCGGACAGTGGCGCGGCGGCTCGCGGCGGGCGGGGTCGCGGGCGACACGATCGTCTGGCAGGTCGGCGATACCGCAACCGACCTGCTCGGCGGCGACGTCCTCCCCCCGGGCGACGCGCCGATGTTCACCGTGCCAAAGGAGTTCCTCGCGGTTGCCAGCCGGGTGATCTGCAACCGTGACGCCGAGCGCTTCGCCTTGCTCTATACCGCGCTGACAACGTTGCGGACGCGACCGAAGCTGCTGGACGATCCCGCCGACCCGCTCGTGCGGCGGCTCTACGACCTCGACAAGGGGGTCCGCCGCGACGTCCACAAGATGCGCGCCTTCGTCCGGTTCCGGGACGTTCCCGACCCCGAAGGCGAGCGCTTCGCCGCATGGTTCGAGCCCGAACACCACATTGTCCGCTTGAACGCCGGCTTCTTCGCCCGGCGCTTCGCCAACATGCGCTGGTCGATCCTGACCCCCGACGAGTGCGTCCACTGGGACGGCGAGCTCAGCTTCACCCCCGGCGCGACCCGTGCCGACGCCCCCGACGGCGACGCGCTCGAGGAGACGTGGCGGACGTACTTCGCCAGCATCTTCAACCCGGCGCGGCTCAAGGTGAAGGCGATGACCGCCGAAATGCCGAAGAAGTATTGGCGCAACCTGCCCGAGGCGTCGCTCGTCCCGGGACTGATCGCGGGCGCCGCTGAAAGGACACGGATGATGATCGACGCAGGCGACAAGGCCGGAATGAGCAATGCCGCGGTTCAGGCAGGAGCGGGGGCGTGGGTGCGGACCGGCGACGGCGGCCCGGCCGACGCGCTCGCCGAATTGCGCGACGACGCGGCGCAGTGCAAGCGCTGCCCGTTGTACGGCCCGGCGACACAGACGGTGTTCGGCGAAGGCCCGGCCGACGCACAGCTTGTCTTCGTCGGCGAGCAGCCCGGCGACAACGAGGACCTCGCCGGACGGCCATTCATCGGGCCGGCGGGGCAGCTGTTCGACCGCGCGCTCGCCGCCGCCGGGATCGACCGCACCCGCGCTTATGTTACCAATGCAGTCAAGCACTTCAAGTTCGAGCAGCGCGGCAAGCGGCGGATCCACTCGAAGCCCGACACCAGCGAAATCGATGCGTGCCGCTGGTGGGTCGACCACGAGCGCGCCGCGATCCGTCCGGCGGTGACTGTCGCACTCGGGGCGACTGCAGCACGGTCGCTGACCGGCAAGGCGGTGACGATCTCGCGCGAGCGCGGCCGCCCGCTGACCCTTGCCGACGGCAGCGAGGCGTGGATCACCGTGCACCCGAGCTTCCTTTTGCGGATCGAGGACAAGGCAGCGGCGGCGCTCGAGTTCGACCGCTTCGTCGCCGATCTTGTCGCGGTCCGCGAACGACTGGCGGCGCTGGCGGGTGCCGGCTGACCAAGGCTGGTCGGGGGGGCGCTCGGTTGACGGCCCCGAAAGGTCACACGAAGTTCACGAAATAAGCAGCTGTTTCACTCTGAGGCCCGTGCTTCGCGGACAGCTTTATAATGGGCGTACGTCAGCAGCCCGTCGGTTCGTGGCAGTAGCTTGAGAACGATGACCTTTGATCGTCATCCCGCCTTGGCGGAATGACGATCGTTGATTCGGTCATCGCTCAGTCGGGCTGTGGCATGCGTCAGTCAGCCGGAAGGTTACACAAGTTCAGGAAGTGAGTAGCTTTTCAGCATCGCGATAGGCGCGAGCGCGCGCACTTCACGAAAGTCAGATATCGGCGACGGTGGTCCGCGGCCAGGAATCCAGCAATGAGAAAGAGCGCGTCACGGGCAAGCTACAAACCGACTCGAACTCGGGATCATACCCTGTTCCGGAACGTGTAGGACAGCGCGGGATTAGCCAGCACAAAGCCGTCATCCCGCAGAGGCGGGGACCTGTTACCCATACGGTCGGGGTGATGGGTCTCCGCCTTCGCGGGAAAGATTTGCGTGCGACTGGCTCATGGCCGGCGACGGATCACCCGTCAGCGACGCCTATTCGCAGCGAGCGCTAACTCTGACGCCGCGCTTCGTAATCTCGCCCGGCGAACGCGCTCGCCCGCGCCACCCCGGCTTCGTCGCCGAGGAATTGCGCCCACACCCCGCCCGGACGCCAGACCGAGTCCATCATCGCGCGCGCCTCCGCCTCGCCACCGCCAAGGACGTCGCGCTGCCAGCGATAGACGAATGCCGTCACCCGCGCGTTGACGATGCAGTGGACATGGACCGGCACGCCATCGGCCGCCACCATGGCCGCACAGAAGCGGTCGAAGTCGTCCTCGGTCGGGTTGTCGGAGTCGACCGGGATGTGGGTGTAGGTCATGCCGAGCGCGGCGACGCTCGCCCCCTCGTCCGGCAGCGCCTTCTCGTGGCTATGAAGCGCGAGGTTGACGACGTGCGCGGCGCCAAGGTCGCGGATCGCCGCCAGCCCCGTCTCGTCGGGCTGGCCCGACGTCGTGATCCGGTCGTCGAGCCGCCGCCAGTTGAGGATTTTCGGGTCGCTCAGGCGACGAACTCCATGCCCAGCGCCTCGGCAACAGCGGCGTGGCGGATCTTGCCGGCCATGACGTTGAGCCCTGCCGCGAGGTGCGGGTCGGCAGCCATCGCGCGCTCGGCGCCGAGTTTCGCCAGCCGCAGCGCGAACGGGAGCGTCGCATTGTTAAGCGCGAAGGTCGACGTCCGCGCCACCGCACCGGGCATGTTGGCGACGCAATAATGGATGATGCCGTCGACAACGTAGACCGGATCCTGGTGGGTCGTCGCGTGGCTCGTCTCGAAGCAGCCGCCCTGGTCGATGGCGATGTCGACGAGGACCGATCCGCGCTTCATCAGCTTGAGCATGTCGCGGGTAACGAGCTTGGGCGCCGCGGCTCCCGGGATCAGGACCGCGCCGATGACGACGTGCGCGCTCGCGACGGCAGCCTCGATCGCCGCCTTCGAGCTGAACACCGTCTTGACCCGGCCTTCGAACATCTCGTCGATCTCGGCGAGCCGGGCGGTCGAGATGTCGTAGATCGTGACATCGGCGCGCAGGCCGACCGCCATCTGCGCGGCGTTGACCCCCGAGACGCCGCCGCCGAGGATTGCGACGCGCCCCGGTGCGACTCCGGGAACGCCGCCGAGGAGGATGCCGCGGCCGCCTTGTTCCTTTTCGAGATAATGTGCGCCGACCTGGACCGACATCCGCCCGGCGACTTCCGACATCGGCCGCAGCAGCGGCAGCCCGCCGGTACGGTCGGTGACGGTTTCATAAGCGATGCACGTTGCTCCCGAAGCGATGAGAGCCTTCGCCTGCTCGGGATCGGGGGCGAGGTGGAGGTAGGTGAACAGCACCTGCCCAGGGCGAAGCATCGCGCATTCGTTCAGCTGCGGCTCCTTGACCTTGACGATCATGTCGGCGGCGGCGAACACCTCAGCCGCAGTGGCGACGACGGCCGCGCCCGCTGCGACATAATCCCCGTCGGTGAAGTCGATGCCGGACCCCACCCCGGTCTCGACCGTTACTGTGTGTCCGGCGGCGGTCAGCTCGGCTACCGACGGTGGCGTCAAGCCGACGCGATATTCATGGATCTTAATCTCCTTGGGCACACCGACGTGCATTCTGGCTTCCTTTCTGGCGCTGTCCCGTGAGGTTATAGCGCGGCGTATGGAGCAAGTCGCGTCCGCGAATGTCGCGTTGAAATCGTGCTCCAGTCGATGGTTATGCTCGATCCGGGCTGGTCGCGGATCGCTGGTGGCGAAAGCGCAACACTCCGGCATCGCGATTTCGGTGATGTTGCAGCGCATCATGGTGCGTGTTAACGCCCGCGCTTGCCCCGAGGGATTCGGGACGGCGGCACATGGGCTTGCTTGAAGTGATCGAAGTCGAACTGCGACAGTTGCCGAGGCTAGCGTTCCGCGCGGCCTGTCGCCCGTTCCATAGCGCACCATGACCGCAGTCGCCGCTCCGACGGTTCCCGCCCCGGCGTCCGCTGCTGCCGTCGCCCTCGCGGGGTCGCCGGCCGGCGGGCAGCACAAGGCGCATCATCACCCCGACAGCTTTACCAAGCTCGCAGTCGGTGCGGTCGGGGTCGTCTTCGGCGACATCGCGACGAGTCCGCTCTACGCGATGAAGGAGGTCTTCGTCGGCCACCATCCGCTCGCGGTCGACCACCTTCATATCTTCGGCGTCGTCTCGCTGATCTTCTGGACCTTCTTCATGGTCGTAACGGTGAAGTACGTCTTCATCGTCATGCGTGCCGACAATCGCGGTGAGGGTGGTTCGATGGCGCTGCTCGCGCTGATCTCGCGGCTGTCGCCGGGGGCGGGCCGGTCGCGCTACCTTGTACTGTTGGGCGTGCTGGCGACGGCATTGTTCTTTGGCGACTGCATCATCACCCCGGCGATCTCGGTGCTGTCGGCGGTCGAGGGGCTGAGCGTCGTCCAGACCGGCCTGTCGCCCGTCGTCCTGCCGCTGTCGATCGGCATCCTCATCGGGCTGTTCCTGTTCCAGTCGCGCGGCACCGCCAAGGTCGGGGCGCTATTCGGCCCGGTCATGCTTGTCTACCTCGTCGTCATCGCGACGCTGGGCATCATCCAGCTTGTCGCGAACCCGACGATCCTGCTGGCGATCTCGCCGCATTATGCCGTGCTGTTCTTCGCCCACGACCCGCTGCTCGGCTTTCTCGCGCTCGGCTCGGTTGTCCTTGCGGTGACCGGCGCGGAGGCGCTCTACGCCGACATGGGGCATTTCGGACGGCGGCCAATCTCGGCGGCGTGGCTCTACCTCGTCCTGCCAGCGCTGATGCTCAGCTATCTCGGGCAGGGCGCGATGCTGCTCCGCGATCCGTCGACGGCGCAGAACCCATTCTTCCTGATGGCCCCCGAATGGGCGCGGCTGCCGCTCGTCATTCTTGCCACCGCGGCAACGGTGATCGCCAGCCAGGCGGTGATATCGGGCGCGTTCTCGGTGGCGCAGCAGTCGGTCCAGCTCGGCTTCCTGCCGCGGCTCAAGATCATCCACACCAGCGCCGCGTCGGCAGGGCAGATCTACATCCCGATGATCAATTGGACGCTGCTCGTCCTCGTCGTCCTGCTCGTCCTCGGCTTCCGCACTTCGAACAACCTCGCCGCTGCCTATGGCATCGCGGTGACCGGCACGATGCTGATCACGACGATGATGATCGCGGTCCTCGTGCTGACGATCTGGCGGTGGCCGCGTTGGTATGCGCTGCCGCTCCTCGGCCTGCTGCTGATGATCGACGGCGGCTATTTCGCGTCGAACCTGACCAAGATTCCCGACGGCGGCTGGTTCCCGCTGCTCGTCGGCGCGGTTACCTTCACCCTGCTGACGACGTGGGCACGCGGGCGTCACCTGATGATGCTCCGCCTGCGCGAGAGCGCGATGCCGATCGAGGTATTTATCAAATCGGCCGCGACCGCCGCGACGCGGGTCCAGGGGACGGCGGTGTTCATGACCAGTTCGCCCGAGGGCGTGCCGCACGCGCTGCTCCACAACCTCAAGCACAACAAGGTGCTCCACGACCGCGTCCTGATCCTGACAGTGGTGATCGACGAGGTGCCGTTCGTCGATGACGAGGATCGGATGGAGGTCCGGCCGCTGGGATCGAACTTCTACCGGATGATCATGCGCTTCGGCTTCATGCAGGACATCAACATTCCAGCGACGCTCAAGCTCGTCGAAAATTGTGGCCCGAAGATCAAGATGATGGACACCAGCTTCTTCCTCGCCCGCCAGACCCTCCTCGCCAGCGACCGCCCCGGCATGGCGATCTGGCGAGAGAAGGTCTTCGCGTGGATGCTGAGCAATTCAGAAAGCGCGATGGAGTTCTTCAAGCTGCCGACCAACCGCGTCGTCGAACTCGGCAGCCAGGTCGAAATCTAGGTCCGCCGGACAATCAGACTCGCGACCCACCCGGCGACCAGGGCAAGCCACACCGCGACGAACCCGTACGCCAGCCCCTGCGTCTGCGCCGCGACATAGACCCAGCGCTCGAACCCCGACTTGTCGATCGTGATCGGCGTCGCCGATCGCGCGATGACCTTGCCGTGGCGGATCAGGTAAATCTCGGCGGTGTACGCGCCGACCGGCACCGCCGCCGGGATCGTGATCCGTGCTTGGTACAGAATGTTCTGGGTGATCCCGACGCGCCCTTCCTGCTCCGACCACAGCCCGGTGCGGCGGCGCAGGTCGACCAGCCCGCGGGTGAACTCGTCGACCTCGGTGCCGCCGCCGGTCGACGGTGACAGCTGCAGATAGTCGACCCCGATTTCCCAGATCGCAGCGTTGCGCTCGTCGACCAACGTCTTGATCGGGGCCGACGTGGCGACCGCGTAGAAGCCCGGCGCGGTCTCGAAGCGGACGCTCGCGGTGTTGATCCAGATACCGGCGACGCGCGCTTTCTTGCGCAGCGTGATCGGCTCGGCGGGGCCGCGGACGACGATCGCGAGGCCCGGGCGCTCATCGGGCACCGACCCGCGCGGGTACTGGATTGCGCCGAAGACAAGCAGCTCGGCGCCCTTGAAGGTATAGACGATGTCGATGCGGTTCTGGCTGATGTCGGTGATCAGCCGCACCGGGGCCGCGCCGACTGCTAGCAGCCACACAAGCAGTAGGCCGAGCCGCTTCACGCCGGGCCGAAGATCGAGAATAGCTCGGCGGGGCGCAGCGTCAGCCCGATCGCGAGGCGGATGGCGACGGCGAGCAGGATCAGCGCCAGCCCCAGCCGCAGCCGCACCGGCGACAGTCGCTGCGCGGCGCGGACCCCGAGCTGCGCCCCGATCACCCCGCCGATCAGCAGCAGCCCGGCAAGGATGATGTCGACCGTCTGCGATTCGACCGAATGGAGCATCGTCGTTGCGGCGGTGACAAAGATGATCTGAAACAGCGACGTCCCGAGCACGGTGTTTGTCGACATGCCGAGCAAATAGATCATCGCCGGGACCATGATGAACCCGCCGCCGACGCCGAGGCTGACGGTCAGGATGCCGACGATCGCGCCGAGCGCGAGCGGGGCGAGCGGCGAGATGTACAGCCCCGACTTGTAGAAGCGCATCTTCCACGGCAGCGCGGCGATGAACGGGTTGTGGCGATGACGCGCAGGGACCACGCCGCGCGCGGTCCGCCGCATCGTCGCTAGTGACTCGCGCAGCATCAATCCGCCGACGGTGCCGAGCAGGAGGACGTAGACGAGATTGATCGTGACATCGATCTGGCCGAGCTGCTGCAGCCAGCGGAACAGCACCGACCCGAGCGCGGCGCCGATGAAACCGCCCGCGACGAGCACGCCGCCCATCTTGAAATCGACACCGCCGCGCCGCCAATAAGCGAGCGCGCCCGAGACGCTCGACCCGGTGATCTGCGTCGCCGACGACGCCACCGCAACCGCGGGCGGAATGCCGTAGAAGATCAGCAGTGGCGTCGTCAGGAACCCGCCGCCGACCCCGAACATCCCCGACAGAAACCCGACCAGTGCGCCGAGCCCGACGATGACGATCCAGTTGACCGACAGCTCGGCGATAGGGAGGTAGAGGGTCATACGCGGCGGACGATAGCGACGGGGGGCAGCGAGCGCGACCCCGCTTCTATCGCCTCGCGCCCCTTGCTTCCCCTCCCCTTCAGGGGAGGGGCGAGAGACGCGCCGCTTGGCGTGGCCCGGGGGTGGGGCCGTCACAGGCCGTGGAGTTCTTCGCCACTCCCCACCCCCGGCCCCTCCCCTGAAGGGGAGGGGAGCAGAGCAGAAAGGGAGGAAGTCGCCAGTCAGTCGTCCTCGTCGTCGAACCCGACCAGATCGAGCGCCCGCGCCCGCATCTGCCGCGTGTGGCACCAGTGGACCAGCGCGTCCTCGCGCCCGTGCGTCACCCACACCTCGTTCGGCGCGAGTTCGGTGCACGTTGCTGTCAGTTCGTCCCAATCGGCGTGGTCGGAGATGATCAGCGGCAGCTCGACCTGCCGCTGGACCGCGCGCTGGCGGACGCGCATCCACCCCGATGCCATCGCGGTGATCGGGTCGGGCAGGCGGCGGCTCCAGCGATCGTTGAGCGCCGACGGCGGGGCGATGACGACGCGGCCCTTGAGGTCGGCGGGCTTGAGCCCTGTCGCCGGCCGCAGGTCACCGAGGTCAACCCCGAGCGCGACGTAAAGGTCGCACAGCCGCTGGACCGCGCCGTGGAGGTAGATCGGCGCGTCGTGGCCCAGCTGGCGCAGCTCGGCAATCACCCGCTGCGCCTTGCCGAGCGCGTACGCGCCGATGACGACGCACCGCTCGGGGTTGTGGCTGAGCGCTGTCAAAACCTTGGCGACTTCCTGCCCGGTGTCGGGGTGGCGGAACACCGGCAGGCCGAATGTCGCCTCGGTGACGAAGATGTCGCACGGCACCGGCTCGAAGCCGGCGCAGGTCGGGTCGGCTCGGCGCTTGTAGTCGCCCGAGACGACGATCCGCTCGCCGCCGTGATCGAGGACGATCTGCGCCGAGCCGAGGACATGCCCGGCGGGAACGAATGTCGCGGTGACGTCGCCGATGCGGATGCTCTCGCCGTACGCCGCGACCTGTCCCGTCTGCTCGCCGTAGCGGACGTCCATGATCGCGAGCGTTTCGGTCGTCGCCAGCACCTTGCCATGCCCACCCCGGGCGTGGTCGGCATGGCCGTGGGTGACGAGCGCCGACGGCTTCGGGCTCGACGGATCGATCCAGAAGTCGCCGGGGGCAACATAGATGCCCTCGGGGTGGGGCTGGAGCCATGAACCGGTGGGCATCGCGTCGATATGGGGGCATCCCTATATCGTCACAATGTCCGGCCTTCCCCTTCCGATCACCGACTGGTTCGCGACCCGCGGCTGGGGCGTGCGGCGGCATCAGCTCGAGATGCTCGCTGCCGCTCGCGCCGGGGAGCATGCGCTGCTTGTCGCGCCGACGGGGTCGGGCAAGACAATGGCGGGGTTCCTGCCGAGCCTTGCCGAGCTGATCGATGCGGCGGCGGAGGGGACGCCGTTCGACGGGCTGCACACGCTCTACGTCTCGCCGCTCAAGGCGCTCGCGGTCGACGTCCAGCGCAACCTGCTCAACCCGATCGCCGAGATGGGGCTCGATATAAGGGTCGAGACGCGGACCGGGGACACGCCGTCGGACCGCAAGGCCCGCCAGCGCGAGCGCCCGCCGCAGATCCTCCTGACGACCCCCGAATCGCTGTCGCTGCTGATCAGCTACCCCGACGCCGACCGGATGCTTGGCGGGTTGAAGACGGTCATCGTCGACGAGGTCCATGCCTTTGCGACGACCAAGCGCGGCGACATCCTCAACTTGGCGATGTCGCGGCTGCAGGCGCTGAGCCCGGGGCTGCGCCGGTTCGCGCTGTCGGCGACGATCGCCGACCCCGAGGCGTACCAGGGCTGGCTCGCCCCCGACGCCGATGCCGACAGCGTCCGCCTCGTTCACGGCGCCCCCGGGGCCGAGCCGCACGTCGACATCCTCGTCCCCGACGGGCGGATCCCGTGGGCGGGGCACAACGGGCGCTATGCGGCGCGCGAGGTGATCAAGCTGATCGCGCGCCACAAGCTGACCATCGTCTTCGTCAACACCCGCGCGGTCGCCGAGCTGATCTTCCGCGACCTATGGGCGGAGAACGACGACGCCTTTCCGATCGGCATCCATCACGGCTCGCTCAGCGCCGAGGCGCGGCGCAAGGTCGAGAACGCGATGGCAACCGGGCGACTGCGCGCAATCGTCGCCACCGCGAGCCTCGACCTCGGCATCGACTGGGGCGACGTCGACCTCGTCGTCCAGATGGGTGCGCCGAAAGGGTCGTCCCGCCTGCTCCAGCGCATCGGCCGCGCCAATCACCGGATGGACGAGGCGAGCAAAGCGGTCGTCGTCCCCGGTAACCGCTTCGAATATCTTGAAAGCCTTGCGGCACGCGACGCGGTCGAGGCGCACGAGCTCGACATCGACGTCTTCCGTCCCGGCGGGGTCGACGTCCTCGCCCAGCATCTGATGGCGTGCGCCTGCTCCGCCCCGTTCGCGGCGGACGCGATGTACGACGAGGTCCGCGCCTCCGCGCCTTATGCCGGGCTGCCGCGCGCCGAGTTCGACCGCACCCTCGGCTTCATCGAATCGGGCGGCTACGCGCTCAGGGCCTACGAGCGGTACAAGCGGCTGACGCGCGGCCCCGACGGGCTGTACCGCGTCAGCCACCCGCGGCTGGCGGCGCAGCACCGGCTCAACGCCGGGACGATCGTCGAGGCGGCGGCATTGAACGTCGTCTACGGCAAGTCGGGCCGGGGGCGCGGACGGAGCTTCGGCAAGGTCGAGGAGTGGTTCGCCAGCCAGCTCCGCATCGGCGACAGCTTCATGTTCGCGGGCCAGGTCCTCGAGGTCACCGGCTTCGACGGCCCCGACATGTTCGTCAAGCTCGGCAAGGGCGACCCGCGCGTGCCGACCTATGTCGGCGGGCGGATGCCGCTGTCGACCAACCTTGCCCGCCGCGTCCGTGGGCTATTCAACGACCCGGCGCGCTGGGCCGAGATGCCCGCCGACGTTGCCGAATGGCTCGACTACCAGCGCCAGCGGTCGGCGCTGCCGGGGATGGACGACCTGCTTGTCGAGACCTTCCCGGCGGACGGGCGCAACTACATGGTCGCGTACGGCTTCGAGGGGCGTAACGCCCACCAGACGCTCGGCATGCTGCTGACCCAGCGGATGGAGAAGGCGGGGCTGCACCCGCTCGGCTTCGTCGGCAGCGACTATATGGTGGCGACGTGGAGCCTGCTCCCGGTCGCCGACCCCAAGCCGCTGTTTTCGCCCGACGTCTTCGAAGACGAGCTCGCCGAATGGATCGCCGGGTCGCCGTTCCTCAGGCGAGCGTTTCGCGAGGTCGCGGTGATCGCCGGGCTGATCGACCGGGTCCATCCGGGGCAGCACAAGACCGGCAAGCAGGTGACCTTCTCTAGCGACCTGATCTACGACGTCCTGCGGCGCCACGAGCCCGACCATTTGCTGCTGACCGCGGCGTGGACCGACGCGCGGTCGAAGATAACCGACATTGGGCGGCTCGCGGCGCTCCTCGAACGCTCGCAGACCCACCTCGTCCACCGCGTTCTCGACCGCGTATCGCCGCTCGCGGTCCCGGTGCTGCTCGAGGTCGGCAAGGAGCGCGTCTTCGGCGCGGCCGACGATGCACTGCTGATCGAGGCGGATGCGCTCGCCGAGGCGGCGATGCGGCTCGACTGACGCAGGACGGGCCGACCCTCCTGCGGCGTCCGATCTGGTACATTTCGCTGCTAAGTTCAAATTAAGTTCACACAAACGACAGTGTTTTGCGCGTTCGCTGCTCCACCGCTTTTACGGCTCTCCGATCGCACGCTGGCACGGTGCAATGCGGCAGCCCTCACGATGAGAAAGAACGACGGCGCCGTCCGTTGGCGACTCGATAGCGGCGACGCTAGGCGCAATGCCGCGGTGTAGGACAGACCGAAGTTCACCTTGGCGTCGCGCCCCCCGGGAGCCGGCGTCCGCGAAGCCCCGCGCGCGGCTTTGATCGCCTGCAGCTTCCGACGCGTTTCGCGGGCGCGCCGCGACCGATTGAATGGGCTAGTTATAATCCGGAGTATCAGTGCAGGGCGCGCCGAAGCAGTTCGGTGAGCTCGGCCAGCTTGACCTTGGTCGTCTCGAGATCGCCGGAGGCGGCTGCATCGGTGACACAGGCTCTGACGTGATCGTCGAGAATTTCGCGCTCGACCCGCGCCAGCGCGGCACGCGCCGCCTGAAGTTGCGTCAGGATGTCGATGCAGTAGCGGCCATCGTCGACCATGCCGGCGATGCCGCGCACCTGCCCCTCGATCCGGCGCAGGCGTGGCAGCTGGCGCTTGTGATCGGCGTGTTTGCCACGAGCGTCCACACCATCCTTCCCAAGATCCTCAACCATTTTAGTCTCCCTGCGATCGGTAGCGACGATATACCCCCCGGTCGTATATTGACAAGGAGCGGTGAGAGAGCTGAGAGAGCCGGATGAGCAAAGCGATGATGTTGACCGCGACCGCGGCCGCGTTGGTGTCCGCCGCTACGCAGGCACAAATGGCCCCGACCACAAACGGCGACACAATGCCCGGGATGACGATGTCCGTGTCGCCTCCTGCCGCCGCATCCAAGGGGCCGGCGTCGGCGATGCCGGGCATGGACATACCCACGCCGCCGGCGGCACCCGGCGCGCAGGGCGGCGCGATGCCGGATATGCCCGGGATGAAGGTGGGCAGCGGCGACATGCCCGGGATGGCTGGCATGGACATGGCGCACATGCCGGCGGCGCTTGGTCCTTACCTGATGAACCGCGAATCGTCGGGCACAAGCTGGCAGCCCGATGCGTCGCCGCATCAGGCGATACACCTCATGGCGGGCGACTGGTCGATCATGTTCCACGGCATGGTGAACGGCGTCTACGATAGCCAAAGCGGCGCGCGCGGCGACGACAAGGCGTTCGTCGCCGGCATGGTCATGGGCATGGCGTCGCGCGATGTCGGCGAGCGCGGCCGCGTGCAGTTCCGGGCAATGCTGTCGCCCGATCCATTCATGGGGCCGAGCGGCTATCCGTTGCTGCTTGCCACCGGCGAAACCGCGAACGGGCGGACGCCGCTGGTCGACCGCCAGCACCCGCACGATCTCTTTTCCGAACTAAGCGCCAGCTATAGCTACAGGCTGTCGGATGAAGCGAGCGCATTCATCTATGCTGGCCTGCCCGGCGAACCGGCCTTCGGCCCTCCGGCATTCATGCACCGCTTGTCGATCATGGACTCACCCGAAGCTCCGATCAGCCATCACTGGGTCGACTCGATGCACATCACCGAGGGCGTCGTCACCGGCGGGCTGGTGTACGGCGACTTCAAGCTCGAGGTGTCGGGCTACAAGGGCCGCGAGCCCGACCAGCACCGTTACGATATCGAAGCTCCCAAGCTTGATTCGATGGCGATCCGGACCAGCTACAATCCGACCTCACGCCTTGCCTTCCAGCTAAGCTGGGCGCGGCAGGTGTCGCCTGAACAACTCAACCCCGAGATCAACGAGCGCCGCTGGTCTGCCAGCGGCATCTATACCGTCCCGATCGGGGCTGAGGGCTTCTGGTCGACCACGGCGATCTGGGCGCAGCGCCGCGCGTTCGGCGGAATCGAACAGCATGGCCCGGCGCTCGACGCGTGGGTGTTGGAAAGCGCGGTGCATCCCGATCCGCGCTGGACGGTGTTCGGCCGCTTTGAGCGCATCGACAACGACGAACTGTTGGCCGTGCCCGCCGGGATCGCCGCGCCGGCCCCGACGGTCAGCAAGGCCGAGCTTGGCGTGATCCGGGATTTCCAGGTCGTCAGTCACCTCAAGTTCGGCGTCGGCGCGCAAGCCGCGCGTAACTTCGTCGGGCGCGACCTCACCGCGGCTTATGGCGGCGACCGGTGGGGCGGCATGGGCTTCGTCCGATTGAAGATCGACTAAGCCCGGGGTTGAGGACGCAATCGGGAGCGCGGTGCGGTGACGAGCGGCTCGACGATCCCTCGCCGACGGGCACCCAAGAATCTACGTTCAGGCCCCGGTGCGAGCGACCTCGACGGTGACGTGCGACAGGGCCGGGAAGCGAGCGAGGTGCTCCCGATAGAATGACGCGTCGCGGGGCACTCGTGTGACCACCGACACGATCGCGCCGAGGTGGCTGGGACCGAGCCGCCATAAAGGAGGTCGCTGAGCTGGTCGTCGAAGTGACCCAATCACGAGCGTTATTGAGCATCTGATGCGGCCATCGGCCGGATGTACCCGGGTGCTCGGCAGCCTCTATTCATCCGCCAACATTTCCTATATTCGGCATCTATGGAAGAATCGAAGATCGTCGATGCGCTTCAGGCTCTTGGTCACGCGACACGGCTTCAGGCGTTTCGCTTGCTCGTCGTCGCCGGTCCGAACGGGTTGCCCGCAGGGTCGCTCGCAACTGCGATCGGAGTCCCTTCCTCGACGCTTTCCTCACATCTTTCACGCCTTGAACATGCCGGGCTGGTCCAAAGCCAGCGACGGAGTCGGCAGATCTTTTACGCGATCCAGATCGAGGCGGTCCGGCGCTTGCTCGGCTACCTGATCGAGGATTGCTGTCAGGGCGAAGCAGACCTGTGCGGCGGCATCGCCGCGCTGACGACGGTTAGTTGCGAGGAGTGTCAATGATGGCCGGGACGAACGAGGCAGATCGCACGACGCAGGCTGAGCCGGTGGATATCGTCATCTATCACAATCCGGAATGCGGCACGTCGCGCAATGTCCTCGCGATGATCCGCGGCGCGGGGATCGAGCCGCACGTCGTCGAATATCTCAAGACTCCGCCGGCACGCGCATTGCTTGTCCAGCTGATCAGCCGTGCCGGGTTGACGCCGCGCGCGCTGCTTCGTGAAAAGGGGACGCCCTATGTCGAGCTCGGGCTCGGCGATTCGGAACTGACCGACGATGCGCTTATCGACGCGATGATGGCGCACCCGATCCTGATCAATCGCCCGTTGGTCGTGTCGCCGCTCGGGGTTCGCCTGTGCCGGCCGTCCGAATCCGTGCGGGGCATCCTGCCTGCAAGGCTGACGCACGATTTTATCAAGGAGGACGGCGAGGTGATCCGCGCCGCGATCGCTACTTGATCCGCGATGCCCTCCCGGCCGACGTCGCGGCGATCGTCGCGATCTACGACCACCACGTCCGTAACGGCGTCGCCACTTACGATACCGAGGCGCCAAGCATCTATGCGATGCAGGCGAAGCTCGAAGCGGTCCGGGCGGCGGGATGGCCGTGGCTCGTAGTCGAGCACGACGGCGGCGTTGCCGGTTATGCCTATGCGACGCAGATCCGCGACCGCGCCGGTTATCGCTACACGGCGGAAGACAGCATCTACGTTGCGGCCAGTCACACGCGCCAGGGCCTCGGAGGGCGCCTGCTGACGACCCTGGTGGCACGGTGCGAGGCGGCTGGCTTCCGTCAGCTTATAGCCGTGATCGGCGGCGCGGAACCCGGCTCGATCGCACTGCATGCGGCGGCAGGCTTCAGCGAGGTCGGGCGTCTGCATGCCGTCGGCTTCAAGTTCGGGCGGTGGCTCGACAACGTCTACATGCAGCGCGCGCTGGGCGAGGGAGACGCAGCGCTGTGATTGCTGACCTCCCCAATGTCGCGCCCGCCCATTTCGATCGGCCCGACCTCACAAAGCTCGGGCTCGCCGGCGCGCCACACCCGCCGCGCATTCTGCTGCTTTACGGTTCGCTGCGGACACCGCGCTCCTACTCCAAGCTGCTCGCTTTCGAAGCCCAGCGGCTGCTGGCGTGGATGGGCTGCGAGACGCACATCTATGATCCACTCGGCCTGCCGCAGGTCGAGTCCTGCTCCGCTGAACATCCGAAGGTCGCGGAGTTGCGGGCGCTATCATTGTGGTCGGAAGGACAGCTGTGGGTCTCGCCCGAACGGCACGGAACCCTGACCGGAATACTCAAGTCCCAGATCGACTGGCTGCCGCTCGAGGAAGGCGGGGTTCGCCCAACGCAGGGGCGAACGCTTGCCGTTATGCAGGTTTCGGCGGGTTCGCAGTCGTTCAACGCGGTCAACGCGATGCGCATCCTCGGGCGTTGGATGCGCATGGTGACTATCCCCAACCAGTCGAGCGTGCCCAAGGCGTACACCGAGTTCGACGACGCCGGCCGGATGAAGCCGGGACCGCTGTACGATCGGGTCGTCGATGTCTGCGAGGAGCTGGTCAAGTTCACGCTGCTGGTGCGCGACCGCGACGCGTATCTGACCGATCGCTATTCGGAGCGAAAAGCCGCCGGGCGGGTTGTCGCCGGGGCCGCACACCTGGCGGCGGCAATCGCGGAGGTCGAATGACGCCGCCGTTATCTCGACGGCTGCTCGCCGAAGGGCTCGGCTCGTCCCTGCTGTTCGCCACCGTGATCGGCTCGGGTATCATGGCCGAGCGACTATCCCTCGGGAACGACGCGGTCGCGCTGCTCGGCAACACGCTGGCGACGGCGGCGATGCTGCTGGTCCTTATCACCATCCTCGGGCCGATCTCGGGCGCGCACTTCAATCCGGCGGTGACACTGGTCGCGGCGCTGCGACGCGAGCTCGCCGCCGGCGATGCCCTTGCCTATGTCGCGGCTCAGCTCGCGGGCGGCGTGGTCGGGGTTGCGGTTGCGCACACGATGTTCGTCATGCCGGCGCTCATGATCGGGGTGAAGACGCGAACCGGGGCTGGGCAATGGCTTGGGGAGGGCGTCGCGACGTTCGCCCTCGTGCTGACGATCCTTGGTTCGGTCCGCTATCGTCCGGCATGGACTCCGCTGACGGTCGCCGCGGTCATCACGGCGGGCTACTGGTTCACCTCGTCGACCAGCTTCGCCAATCCCGCGATCACGCTGGCGCGCGCGCTGACGGTCAGTTTCTCAGGGATCAGGCCGATCGACGCGCCGGGGTTCATTGCCGCGCAGATCGCTGGCGCGCTGCTGGCGGCGCTGGTCGCACGGATACTGTTCGTCGCCGATGACAAAGTTCCAGCCTAAGCTCTGGGTCGGCGCAGCCGGCGCTAGGCTTCGCCGGCCGCACTTTCGGAATAGGGCCGAAATTACAGATAGCCGGGGTAGCTCGCGGCCATTGCCGTACCGTCGAGCGTTGCATGGATCGCAACCTCGCCCCAGTCCTCGAGGGTTACGTCTTGGCGCGTGTCATCAGCAGATGATCGCCGCCCGGCATCGCCGGCTTCCAGCCCGACGGTGTCTCGATTTCGAAGGACAAAGCGATGTGGTCGGCGTCGATCGGGCGCATCGTCTGGCGCGTCCGGCTTGTCGCACCGCCCGGACCCGCCAGCGGACCGCCGGCGCTGACCCCTTCGGAGTATGTCGCGAGGCTGTCGCGTACGGCGGCGCCATCGATGATCGAGACGCTGCCCCGTTCCTGAACCAGCCCGTGCTCCATATCCATCGCGACCAACGCGTCCAGATTATGGTGCGCCCCGTTCCACATCATCACCCCTTCGAAATGCGGCTCCTGCCCGATGTAGGCTCCGTACTTGAGATAGGCTTTGTCGTGTGCCCATTGAAACCGCAGCGTGACGAAGGCGGCTCCACCGGATGCGTCGCCGACGTTCCAGTCACCGACCAGGAAGGAATAAGGCGCATAGGGATCGGACGCGGCGGTCTGGCCGACGCGGATTTCATGTGCAGCGACTGGACCGGCAGTGGCCAGTGCAAGAACGGCGGCGAGCAACACGGAGCGGAGCATCGGCGTACCTTTTTAAGGGGAGAACCGATTATCTACCGGCTCCGGGCCGATCGTTGCGGGCCTGCACGATCGGCATGGCCGTTTATGGACATTCTGCTAGGAATGTCTCGCATGAACCAAGACAGTGCGGATCGCCGGATCGAACGAAGCAGGCGTGCGATCCTCGAGGCATTCCGTTCCCTGTTCTTCGAACGGGGATACGGCGGTGTCGACGTGTGCGAGGTCGCGGCTCGCGCCAATGTCGGCAGGTCGACGCTATACAAGCACTTTCGCAACAAGGAGGATCTGCTCGTCCAGAGCCTGCGACCCTTTCTGGCGCTATTGACCGACGCTTGTATCAGCGACCGCCAGCCGGACGGCTTGTCTTATATCCCGGAGCATTTCTGGGAAAAGCGACGGTTCGCCCGCGCCGTGTTTTCGGGCCGGTCGATGAGCTTGATCGTCGCCACTTTGGCTGAGGCGATCGAACAGCGCCTGACCGTCATGCCCGGCGCCGGGCCTTCCCTGCTTCCGGTCAGGCTCGTTGCCGCGCAATTGGCCGCGTCACAGATGACACTATTGGATGAATGGCTGCGCGGTCGCGGTGCGGCTACGACGGCTCAGATCACGGTCGCCCTGCATCGGAGTAGCCGAGCTCTCGTGCGAGAACTGATGCCGTACGGATCCGTCGACGGCTTCATCCGTGAAAACTGAATGCATCGATCTCGGAGAGCGGCAACGGCCGTCCATAACGATATCCTTGCGCTTCAGTGCAGCCGAGTCTCGTCAAGGTCGCCTCCTGCTCAGCCGTTTCGACCCCCTCGGCGATCACGGATAGATCGAAGCTACCTGCGATCTTGACGACAGCCCGGACGATCGTGTGGCGTCGCCGACCCTGCGCGCGATCCGTGAGACAAAACTGCGGTCGATCTTCAGACGCGTCAAAGGAAAATTCTGCAGCAGGCTCAACGAGGCGAAACCGGTACCAAAATCGTCCAGCGCGATGCCGACACCAAGTGCCTTCAGCCGCCTGAGCGCTTTGGTCGACTGTTTGTTTTGTCGGATGACCGTGTTTTCGGTGAGCTCGAGCTCGAGCTGGTCCGGCGATAGCCCATGCCTCTGGAGCGCAGACGTCACAGTTGCGAAGAGACGGCCTGAGCGTAACTGCGCCGCGAACAGATTAACCCCGATCCGCATCGCGCCAGCGCCATCCCGGGTCCACGCAGCCGCAGCTGCACAAGATTGCTCGATGATCCAGTCGCCGACGTCTTCGGCAATCGCGCTCTCCTCGAGCACATCGATAAACGACTTTGGCGCGAGAATGCCGCGGACAGGATGATGCCACCTCAGCAGCGCCTCGAACCCCGACAGCGAGCCGTCGGTCAACCGGACCTGCGGCTGGAACCAGAGTGCAAACTCATCGTTCGCCAACGCTTGCCGCAGCTCTGAATTCAAGCGACGCCGTTGCTCAGCGTTGCTCTGCATCGAGCGCGAGAAGAAAGTATGGACATTCCCGCCATTGTTCTTGGCGCTGTACAGTGCAAGATCCGCACTAGACAGGAGCTGTTCAACGTCGACGGCATCTTTAGGCGACATTGCAATGCCGATGCTGGTCCCGACGTAGATCGATTGCCCGACAAGCTCGAACGGCTTTTCCAAGGCTCGAAAAACTCGGGCGGCAAGCGCGTCGACCTTCCGTGCGTCTGCGCAGGCAGGGAGCAAGACGGCAAACTCATCGCCGCCGAGGCGAGCGACCATTTCGTTGGGTTGTACCGCCGCCGTCAACCGCGCCCCGACTGCGGTCAAAAGCGCGTCGCCGACGGAATGGCCCAAGCTGTCGTTCACATGCTTGAACCCATCGAGGTCGAGCAGCAGCAGCGAGCACGCTCCCTTTGCGACGTCCGTCGCGAGGCGCTCGTGCAACGCATTGCGGTTCGGAAGCGAGGTGAGCGTGTCGCAGTTGGCAAGATGCCTGAGGCGCTGCGTCGCCGAGTGCCGGTCCGCAATATCGCGCAGCAGAGCACCGAACATCGGCTTCCCTGCCTCGAACCACATTGCGAGTGAGAGATCGACCGGTATTTCGCTACCATCCGCATGCAGCGCGAGCACCTCGATCGAACGTCCCGCCAGACGGGCGTGGCCCGCGTGAGCGGCCCGACGAATCCCAGCCTCATGCGCGGCGCGGAGGTGGGGAGGGACGATAATCGTCAACAGCTGGCCGACCGCGTCCGCGGCACGAAAGCCGAAAAGCGTTTCGGCCGCCGCACTCCATGACACGATCAGATTGTCGGCTCCGGCACAAACCGCGGCGGTCACCGAACTGGCGAGCATCTGCTCGAACCTTCGACGAGCCAAGTCGCTCACCGTCAATTCGGTCTCGCCGGGCTGGATTATCAAAGCTGTATTGCTCACTTAGCTCCCCATGGCGGACATACGTGGCAGGAGCTAACGCAATCTTAACTTATCCCCGCCAAGTTAAGATAAGCAGTTGAATTAACCAGAAATTCCGGCGAGCGTTGCCGCTCGGTGAGCTCAAACAGCGCGCCGCCGATCAATCAGGGCGGCGTGCTTTCAGTTTGTCTTCGATATGCCGGTGTCCGCGCCCGGTGCCCGAACCTGAATAGACGCTTGGACCAGTACGTATCTCGACTTACTGCTAAGCCGACGGAATTTTGGGGACCTGCAGATGACTATGACTCGGCGTGCGCTACTCGGCGCGGCCACCGTTATCGCCGTCGCACCTGCGGTTGCCGCGACGGAGGCATATCCAGGGCGTATCGTGCTGCGGGCGTCGAACAAGCATGTCTATGCGGCAGCGATCGAGGCGATCCGTGCCTGCGCACAGGCCGAACTCATGGCGACCGGTTTGCCCGGCATGATCGTCTCGCTGGTCGACGATGACGGCTTCGAGGCCGATCTCTGCATCGGATGGGCGGATCTCGCCAGCCGCACCCCGGTCGGTCCCGACCATCTTTTCGAAATCGGCTCGATATCCAAATCCCTGGCCGCGCTCGCGCTGTGGCAACTCGCGGGCGAGGGCAAAATCGACCTGAATGCGCCGATATCGCGCTACCTGCCACTGCACTGCCTGCCGGCTGAGCCGATCACCGCGCAGCAATTGCTCAATCATGTTGCAGGGCTGGCCGATGGCGCGCCGATACCGCCGAACTCTCCGGACGGACGATTGTGGACCGGGGCCAAGCCCGGCACCAAGTTTTCGTACAGCAACACCGGCTATGAACTGATCGGCCTGTTGATTACCCAGATCGCCGGACGTCCCCATCCGGAAGTAATCCGTGAGCGCGTGCAGAAGCCGATCGGAATGATGCGGGCGACAGCGCATATCCGCATCGAGGACCGCGGCCGCATGGCCAGCGGCTATGTGACCGCCGACGATCTCCCGCCGATGTTTGGGTGCCCGCTCGTCGAAGGCCCGTGGAACGAGATGGACGATGCCGCGAGTAGCGTTTTGGCGACCGCATCGGACATGGCGGCCTATCTGCGCTACGTGATCGCGCTCGGCCGGGGCAAAGGTGCCCCGCTGCTCTCCGATGCAAGTGCCAAGGCACTGCTGGCAAAAGTGGCGAAAGCCGAGGAGGTCGGCGGCGGCTATTCATCGGGCTTCATGCGGACAAAGATCGACGGCCGGCCGATGCTTCATCACACCGGCGGCATGCAGCTTTTCACCTCGTCCTTCGACGTCGATGCCGACGAGGGCGTCGGCGCGTTTGCAAGCACCAACGGTACGCTCGCCGAGCATCGGCCGGTCGCGGTCACGGCCTATGCGACACGGGCATTGCGGGCAGTACGTACGGGCAAGCCGTTGCCGCCCCAACCCGATCCATTCGCGTCGCGTCGGGTCGACAAGCCCGAACGGTATGTCGGCCGATGGGTCGCTGCCGATGGCGCGATCCTCGAAATCGGGAGAGGCGCCATCGGCCTCGTGGCCCGATCAGGCGATCAGACCGGACGCCTGGAGGCATCGGGCGGCAAGCTCATGACCGATCTGTCGGGCTTTCGCGCCGCAACGCTGGAATTCTCCAACAGCAAAGGGGAGAAGGAAAATCGTCCTCCCGACCGGCTCTGGTATCGTGATCGTGCGTTCGGGCGCATCCAGCCGCCCGTTCTGGCAACACCCACGGTCCCGGATCGGCTGGTGTCACTAGCCGGCGACTATAGTTCGGCAAATCCGTGGGTTGGCGGAGCAGACATCGTTGTCCGCGGTGACCGGCTGGTAGCTCTCGGCATCGGGCCGCTTGTCGAGGATGCGGCCGGGTTTTGGCGCGCCGAGGAGGACAAGGGCGGTTACGAACGGTTCTGGTTCGACACACCCGTTGCCGACCGCATGTACCGACTGATCTCGTCGGGCGCGACGATGATCCGCCTGAGCTGAGGCGTCTGCTCCGGCCGGTGCGCACACCAGGCCGGCTGCCGACAACTTGCGCATAGCTGGTGCGAGGCAGGCAAGGCTGCGTCTGCGTAGGATGCTGGACAAGCAGATGGTGGCGGCGGAGGCTCGGCGGACATTGCTGTTTTCCCCGCTCGTGCGTTGGCATCACTCAGCGGTCTGGCCGCGGCAGAAAACGGGTCGATCATGCGCGCGATTACGAGCTTGCGAGGCGGCGGCGGCATCGCGCTTGCGGCGGCGCTTGCGGTCGCTGGTTGCGGCAAGATCAAGCCGACCGAAGCGGCGGACCCGGCCAAGATCCGTGCAGCGGCACATCGGCAGCAGGCAGCATGCAGCTCGGCCGAGGCGTACGACCGGCTCAAGGGCGTGATGTTCGACCAGGCCACGGCAGCGCAGCCCGCGGCCCGCGCAAAGCTCGACACGCTCGCCGACTATTCCTTCGTGCGGATGACGAACCCGGTCGTTGCCGGCTCCGATCCCGCGCTGCAGATCACCCGCTGCCACGGGTGCATGGTCCTCGAGCTGCCGTCGGCGGCCGGCCCGGCGTTCGGCGGCGAGCACAGCCTGCAGGCCGACGTCGACTACACGGCGCAGGCGGCGGCCGACGGTCACGGCCTCGTTTATCAGCTCAAAGGTGCCGAGCCGATCGTTACCCGGCTGGCGGCGTTCAACCTTGGCGGCGGGGCCTATCGCCCACCGCCGGCGATCGACGAACAGCAGGCCGCGCCCGGTGCGCCGCCGCCGATGACGGTCGCCGACGCGCGGCCTCCCGACGGGCCCGGTGCGCCCGATCCGCTTGCCCCGGCGGCGCGGGGGGCGCCGCAGGGTCCCTCTGATCCTGCGGTGCGCGAGGCCGTGCCCGTGATCCGGCACCGGCTGCCGCCCCAACCGACGCCAGATCGCGTTGTGGTCAAGGCCGAAGCGCCGCTTCCGCGCGACGATGCCTATCGCAAATCTCGCCGCGACAACCGCGCCGGCGGCGGCGGCGAGGAGACGGTTCGGACATTCTACAACGCGCTCGGTACCGGCGACGGCGAGACCGCCTCGGCGCAGGTCGTGCCAGAAAAGCGTGGCGGGCGGGTCTACTCGCCCGGGGCGATCTCACGCTTCTACGGGCGGCTGCCCGAGCCGCTCCGACTCCGAGACATCGTCCCGCTCGCCGGCGGCAGCTACCGCGTCACCTACCGCTACTCGACTGGGCGGTCACACTGCGATGGAACGTCGATCGTCAACCTGACCAGCCGCGGCGGCGGACCCTTGATCCGCTCGATCCGCGCACTGAGCGATTGCTGACTCCGGGTTACCGTCGGCGCTTTAGGTCTGTTTCGTTTCCGACGTGGACCACGCTCACCGGCCAACTCTTGCAGCCGTTGTCCACCGAGGCATGTCGTCCGGTCAGGGCAAGCAGTTAGAGGCTCCAACTGCAAGCCCGGAGCCGTGCGGCCGCCGTTTGAGTACTGGTCGAGTCGCGACGCTCAGCCGCCAAGGCGGACGCGGACGCCGACTGAGGCGACACTCTCGTCGTAGCGGATGTAGCGGATGAACTCCGCGCGCGTTGCTCCGTCCCGCGCGGAGCTTTCGTACTGCTTGAACGGCGCGCCGGTGACGTTGGTCCAGTCGCCGAAGATCGTCACCGATGGCCGGATCTCGTAGTTGACCGACAGGTCGACCCGCGGCGCCGGCTTGCCGTATTCGAAATAGACATCGTTGCCGCGGAACTGCTGCGTCGCGAGGAAGCTCGACCGTCCGTTCAGCGTCGCGCGGGCCGATAGCGGCCCCTGCTCGTACAGCGCGACAATATTGTAGAGGAAGCGCGACGAGCCATTCAGCTGGTCGATCAGCGGCTGATAATAAAGGCCGCCGGCGCCGCCGTTCAGCGTCGGATTGAACACCTGCGTCTGGGCGTTGAGGAAGGTGACGCTCGCCTGCAGGCCGAAGCCCTGCACCCACTTGGGCAGGCTGGGGATGTCGAGGAAGCTCTGCCCCTGCAGCTCCCAGCCGTCGATGTGGCCCTTGCCGGTGTTGAACGGGGACGTGATCTCGGTGTAGCCGTGAACCGGGTCGTTCGGGATGATCGTCGTTCCCGACTGGATGAAGCCGTCGAGCTCGCGGTGGAAATAGGCGGCTGAGGCAAAGGCCGTGCGCGAGACGTAGAACTCGAGGCTCGCGTCGAAATTGTCCGACTTATACGGCTTGAGGAACGGATTGCCGCCCTGACCGGTCTGCGGATTGCCGGGCGTGCCTCTCTGGTCGGGTGTCGAAGGCGGCGCGTTCAGCGTCAGGTTCGGAT
This sequence comes from Polymorphobacter sp., assembly GCF_025362435.1. Taxonomy (GTDB): domain Bacteria; phylum Pseudomonadota; class Alphaproteobacteria; order Sphingomonadales; family Sphingomonadaceae; genus Polymorphobacter_B. Next base: position 21,424 of record NZ_JANYGL010000091.1, on the reverse strand, counting down.
TGAGGTCGGAGAAGTTCGGTAGCGTCCGGGTCTGCGAATAGGCCAGCCGGAACTGCACCTGCGGCGCGAGATGGATCCGCGCGCTGACATTGGGCAGATAGTCGGTGAACTCGTTCGAATTATTAAAGTCCGCGACGCTCGCGGGCTGCGGTCCCTGCACCCGTTCGCGGGTGTTGACGATGCGCACGCCGACGGTGCCGTCCATCACGTCGCCGAAAGCGTAGTTGGCCTGAGCATAGCCGGCGATCGTCCGTTCCGAGGCGTGGTAGAGCAGCGGATCGTTGACCGGCGCAGTGGTATAGCCGAGGCAGCCGTTGCCCTTATCGGTCGCCACGATCGCCGGGCAGTTGGCGATGACGAACTGGCGCAAGCCGACGACGTTGTCGCGGAAGCTCTGGTAGAGCGGGGCCGACCAGTTGCGGAATCCCTGCGTGTCGGTGCCGGCGAAGCCGGGGTTGAACACCGACGACGATAGCGGCAGGGTCGAGGCGTTGATGCCGAGCGGCAACTGCGCCGAGTAGCGATTGCCGTAGAAGCGATCGGCGGTGCGGTCGGTGTAGCGCGCACCGAGCTGGATATTCTTCAGGAACGCCCAGTCGGCGTCGTAGGTAACGTCGCCGCGCACCTGCCAGCCGCGCCCGGCCGAGCGCTGGTTCTCCTCGAACAGGCCCTGATAGAGGAATCCGGCGGGATTGTTCTGGTTCAGCCCGGTGATGCTGAACTCGGGCCGCTGATTGTTGAAGGTGATCGTCGGCGTGCCGGTAAAGCGACGGTCGAGCGACTCGGTGGAGCCAACGAAGGCGCTCGTCGTCCGCGCGCCGTCGGCCGAGACGTGCCAACGGTCCTGGTCCCACTTGAACCCGGCCGAATACTGGAAGGTGTCGGTCTTGTTGTAGGTCGCGCCCTGGAAGGTGAAGGGCTGGTTGCCGTCGACGATTGTGCCCCCGGTAACGAGGTTGGTGCCCGGACGTAAGGTCAGGTTGTTGTACGAGATGGCATTGTACAGGTCCGCCTCGACCTGGCGGTCATCGATGCGGTTACGGAAGCCCTGCCACAGCGCGCCGGCGTAAATCTCGAGGTTGGGGCTCGGCTTCCACTGAAAGGCGGCGTTGACCGAGGGTCGGGCGCGGTCGCCCGAACGGTCGTACAGGCGCAGGACGTCGGGAAGTCGTACGACCTGGCCGTTCACGCTCGGGTTGGCGACGAAGTCGGTGTTCGACAGCTCGTTGTCGAGGTAGCGCAGCTCGGTATATGAGCCGTTCACCAGCACGCCCATCTCGCCGATGTTGCTGTCCCAGCGGTGGGCGACCAGGACGTTGCCCTGCGGCCGGAACGCGTCGGCGTTGCGCGTGTAGTTGGCCTGGCCCGACGCCGACGCGGTCCAGCTGTCCTTGAAATCGAACGGCTTGCGCGAGACGACGTTGACGCTGCCGGCGAGACCAGACTCGACGAGGTCGGCGGTCGAGGTCTTGATCACCTGCAGGGCGGCGACGTTCTGCGAGGGAAAGTCCTGCAGCGCGACAACGCGCGTCTCGGCGGTGAAGATCTCGCGACCGTCGTACGTCGTTTCGAAATAGGGCAGGCCGCGGACCAGCACGCTGCCCGCCTCGCCAGCCTGCCGATAGACCTAGACGCCGGCAATGCGCGCGGCGGTGTCGGCGACCGAGATGTCGGGCAGCTTGCCGATGTCCTCGGCGACGACCGAGTCAATGATCTGCGGCGCGTCGCGCTTGACCCGCTCGGCCGAGCCGAGGCTGGCGCGGATGCCGGTGACGACAATGTCGGACTGATCGGTCGGGGTGTCGGTCGGGGCGGTCGTCGTCGAGCTCGGTTGGCCGCCCGGGCCTTGACCGGCCGGGCTCTGCTGGGCCGACGCCGAGGTGACGAGCGCGGTTGCGGCTGTCGATGCAAGGATGGCGATTTTAATGCGCATGATGCTCCCCTTGAAGACACTGCGCTCCGCGTTAGGTCGCGGATGCGCTCCGGTCCCGGCGATAAACGCGCGGCTCGACAGCGCGGAGCCAATTATCTTATCAATGCCGCCGGCGATTGGATTTGCGTCATGGCCGTGTTTTCAAAGTCACAGGTAGCGTGCAGTCCGGACAGGAGCAGGCGGTGCGAATGAGCGATCTGGCAAAGGCCGCGGCGGCCGCGGCACTGATGACGGTGGCGGCTCCGGCAGCCGCTGTCGACGTCAGCCGCTCGACCTTAGGCACCTTGCCCGATGGCCGTACGGTGCCGGCGGTGACGCTCAGCAACCGAAACGGCATCAAGGCGACGGTGATTGGCTGGGGGGCGGCGCTGCAGTCGCTGGTCGTGCCCGACCACGGCGGGCACTCCGCCGATGTCGTCCTCGGCTATGCGACGCTCAAGGACTATCTCGACCATCCGCAATATTTCGGCGCGACCGTTGGCCGGTTTGCCAATCGCATCGCCAAGGGGCGCTTCACGCTCGATGGCAAGACTTATCAGGTGCCGGTCAACAACGGCGCGAACTCGCTCCACGGCGGCACCGCCGGCTTCGACAAGCAGCTGTGGCACGTCGTTGAAGCGACCGGCGGCGCCAGCGGCCACGTCACGCTGCGCCACGTCAGCCCCGATGGAGAAATGGGCTATCCGGGCACGCTGACGGTCGACGCGACCTATACGCTGGGCGAAGACGACCGTCTGACAATCGAGTATCGCGCAACGACGACGGCGCCGACCATCGTCAACGTCACCAACCACACGTACTGGAACCTGTCGGGCGAGGGGTCGGCGAACGGCGCGATGAGACACCTCGTGACAATTCCCGCCGAGGCCTACCTGCCGACCGACGCTGGAGCGATCCCGACGGGCGAGGTTCGTGCCGTGGCCGGCACCGACTTCGACTTCAGGAAGCCGCACGCGGTTGGCGAGCGGGTCCGTGACGCGAGCGATCAGCAGCTCGTATTCGGCCGCGGCTACGACCATAATTGGGTCGTCGGCCGTGCGGTGACGGCGGACGAGCACCTGATGGCGCGGGCAGTCGACCCCGTCTCGGGCCGCGGCTTCGAACTATGGTCGAACCAGCCGGGGCTCCAGTTCTACTCGGGCAATTTCCTCGATAGCACGACGAGCGGCAAGGCGCGGCGCATCTACCGCGCCGGCGACGCCATCGTCTTCGAGCCGCAGATCTTTCCCGACACGCCGAACCAACCTGCGTTCGGCTCGGCACAGCTGAACCCGGGCGAGACGTACCGCAACATCATCAGCTACCGGTTTTCGCGGATGGCGGCGCGGTGAGGGGCTGGATCGCGGCGGCGCTGCTCCTCGCGACGCAGCCGGCAGAGGCGCGCGAGCAATGGACCAAGCCGCAGGCCGTGGCATGGTATGCCGCGCAGCCGTGGCTCGTCGGATCGAACTACACGCCGGCGAGTGCGATCAATCAGCTCGAGATGTGGCAGGCGCCAACCTTCGACCCCGCGCGGATCGACCGCGAACTCGCCGCCGCGCAGGGCCTCGGCATGACGACGATGCGCGTCTTCCTCCACAACCTGCTGTGGGAACAGGACGCCGCCGGCTTCAAGACGCGGATCGACACCTTCCTGGCGATCGCCGCCAGGCATCATATCCGGCCGGTCTTCGTCCTGTTCGACAGCTGCTGGGACCCCGACCCGCAAAGCGGTCCGCAGCATCCGCCGATCCCCGGCGTGCACAACAGCGGCTGGGTCCAGGCACCGGGCGCCGCGCGGCTGGCCGATGCGGCGCAGTATCCGAAGCTCGAGGCCTATGTCCGCGACGTCGTCGGCAGCTTTGCCCACGACAAGCGCATCCTTGCATGGGACGTGTGGAACGAGCCCAACAACGGCGGCGGCGGCAATTACGCTGCAACGCCGAACAAGACGGCGCTGGTCGCCGGGCTGCTGGGTCGCGTGTTCGACTGGGCCGAGGCAGCCGACCCCGAGCAGCCGCTGACCAGTGGGTTGTGGACTGGCGACCACTGGGACCGCGCCGACACGCTCGACGCCGTCGAACGCCTCCAGGTGACGCGCTCCGACGTGATGAGCTTCCACGATTACAGCTGGCCCGAAACATTCGCCGTCCGCGCGCGGCAGATGCTGGGCTACGGTCGGCCGGTGCTGTGTACGGAATATATGGCGCGGGGGAACGGTTCGACCTTCGACGGCTCGCTGCCGATCGGCAAGCGGCTGAATATCGCCATGATCAACTGGGGCTTCGTCGACGGCCGGACGCAGACGCGGCTGCCGTGGGACAGCTGGAAAAAGCCGTATACCTATGATGAGCCACAGTTGTGGTTCCACGAGGTGCTGCGCGTCGACCTGACACCGTATCGCGCGGCCGAGACCGATCTGATCCGCCGGCTGGCGGCAGCGCCAAAGGGCGTGGTGCCGCCGCCGTGATCGCCGTCCTGGCGGCGATGCTGCTGTCCGGCGGGGCCGTCGCGCCGTCGGTCCTGCCCGGCGCCGACCCGTTCGCGCTCGCCGACGGCGGCCGGCTGTACATCTACCCGACCGGTCGCGGTGCAACGCTCGATGTCTGGTCGCAGGCCAACGGCCGCTGGCACGACGACGCGACGCTGGTGCGGCTGAAGGATCTCGCCTGGGTTCGCGCCGATCATGCCCCGGCGCACTACCTATGGGCGCCCGACATGATTGCCGCGAACGGGCGGTGGTATTTTTATTATGCCGTCGGTCCGCAGGACCCGACGCCGAGCCGGCTCGGTGTCGCCGTGTGCAGCGGACCCGAAGGACCGTGCGCCGACAGTGGCAAGCCGCTGCTGACCGGCGGCAAAGGCTTCGAGGCGATCGACCCGATGGTCTTCGTCGATCCCAAGGACGACACGCGCTACCTCTATGCCGGCGGCAGCAACGGCGCGCGGCTACGCGTCTTCACCCTCGCGTCCGACATGGAGACGATCGCACGCGAGATCCCGGTCGACCAGCCGCCGGGGTTCACCGAGGGCGTGTTCATGCACGAGCGCCGCGGTATCTATTATCTCTCGTACAGCCGCGGCCGCTGGGACCACAGCGACTACTCGATTCACTACGCGACGGCGGCGAGCCCGACCGGGCCGTGGACATATCGCGGCGTCCTGCTGGCGAGCGAAGGCAGGTACAAGGGGCCGGGCCACCACAGCTTCGTCCAGGACCCGGCGACCGGCGACTGGCTAATTGTCTATCACCGCTGGGACAACAAGCCCGGTGACGGGCCCTACACCGGCGAACGGCGGACGGTGATCCAGAAGATCACCTACCTGCCGAACGGCGAAATTGCTCCGGTGCACATGACGGATTGCCCTTAAGCCGGCAGGCGGTGCTTCCGGCGATCGTGATGCGCGGGAGCCGGACAAGGCCGAAACGCGTGACGGCTGCCCTGCGTGATCGCCTCCCCAAGCTCCGTCCAGAACGCCGTCTAGCCGCCAGCATGTTGGCCGTAGTCGATATTCGACTACGGCGACGTCGTGAGCAGCATGTCGCGTGCGGTCGAAGATCGTCACCCGATACTTGTAGAAGATCGCTCAGGCGACGGCGGCGTGGGGTGCCGCATCGCGCGCCGCGACGAGCGCGCGGACCCAGGGGATGAGCTCGCGGCCATAGTCGATCGCGTCGGCGAGCGGCTCGAAGCCGCGGATCAGGAAATGGTCGATGCCGAGGTCGTAATAGTCGAGCATCGCCTCGGCGACCTGCTCGGGCGTGCCAACCAACCCCGTCGAATTGCCCTGCGCCCCACCGACCGCCGCCAACCCGGTCCACAGCCGCTTGTCGACGCGATACCCCTGCGCGTCGTCCGCGAGCAGCCGGATCTGCTGGAATAGCATCACCGGCGTAAATACTTGTAATGAGTTATGCTGCACAAATTGCATCTAGTCCAGTCAATAGAATAGGGAGTTTGTAGTCCTCGCGAAGATTAGGCTTGATCCATAACGTAACGATAGGGATCAAACAGTGAAATCACCGCGAGAAATATTCCATGCCGACCTGCTGATTTCCGCAAGTATTGGCGGCATAGCCCGGGCACAGACGCTTGCGCTCGCCGATGCTGCTCCGGTCTCGATCGTCGCCGCGACTGCCGACGAGGGCGGCGAGATCATCGTCACCGCCCAGCGCCGCGCGACCGACCTCGAGAAGACCCCGATCGCGATCTCTGTGTTCACCGGCCAGACGCTCGCCGACAAGGACATCCGCGATGTCCGTGACCGTGCCGGCGAGGTCCCCAACCTGTTCGTCCCGCGGACCGCGATCAGCCACACGACGCAGACCTTCGCGCTGCGCGGCATCGGCGAGTCCGACCCGATCCAGGAGCCGGTGCTCGCGGTGTATGTCGACGACGTCTACATCCCGCGCCAGATCGGCTCGATGGTCGAGTTCAACGACTAAAGACCGCCTTCAATTCCGAGAAGCCGATGTCGTCGTCATACACCCCGTCGATCGGTGCCAATTACCTCACTTCCCGGATCCTCGTACGGTGCTTGTAAGCCTTCGGTTCAGTCAATGAGTCGAGGATGAGGTTTGCTGTCGCTGATCGCGCGCCAAGTCTCTCTGATTGCTTCCGGTCCAACCCTGCTCGTCACATCCTAGTGCAATTCGAAACGAAGACGTCGGCTCCCGCCTTGACCGATATGAACAATCGCCCGCTGCCGATAACAGCCACCTGCCTGAACTTTCCCACCAACCGCATGCCACCCTTGCGCCCCGCCCCCTGCTTGACGCATACCGCGCCGATGCCCGCCGTTTCCCTTTCGTTCGCAGGCGCAACGTTTATCCCGCAGCCGTGCGGGGCGTTGTTCTGGCCGGCGCGCAATGCCTTGCTCGTTGCCGACCTTCACCTCGAAAAAGCGAGCTTCTATGGGGTGCACGGCCAGTTCCTGCCGCCGTACGACAGCTTCGACACGCTGGCCTGCCTGATCGACGCGGTCGAGGCGACCGGGGCGACGCGGCTGTGGTGCCTTGGCGACAGCTTCCACGATACCGGCGGCGCGGCGCGGCTGCCCGATGCGGCGCGCGAGACGCTGCGGCGGCTGACGCGCGACCTCGACTGGGTGTGGATCACCGGCAACCACGACGATGCCAGCGCCGGGGTGCTCGGCGGGCGGGTGATGGTCGAGGCGACGGTCGACGGGATCGTGCTGCGCCACGAGGCGACCCGCGATCCTGCGCCCGAGATTTCGGGGCATTATCACCCCAAGCTGCGGCTGACGCTGCGCGGGCGGCGGATCGTCCGGCGGTGCTTCGCGGTGACGCCGAGCAAGCTCGTGCTTCCGGCGTACGGCGCGCTGACCGGCGGGCTCGACGTCACCGACCCGGCGTTCGCCCGCGCGATCGGCGGCCCGCTGTCGGCGCTGGTCGCGACGAAGGCGAAGCTGCTGCGCTTCCAAGTCGCGGCCTAGCTTCCTAAATCCTACCCGTCTTCGGGGAGGGGGACCATCGCCCTTCGCGATGGTGGAGGGGCGGTCGAGCAGGCTCACAGATCGAACCCGCTCAACCGCCCCTCCGTCGCACAAGGGTGCGCCACCTCCCCGAAGCCGGGGAGGATCAAGATTACAGCGGCGGCAGTACCTCGAACGTCGCCGGATCACCGACCGCAAGAAATCCGCTGTTGAGATACCCCGGCTTGCCATAGGCGAAGTCGCTGCCCCCCGGGCTGTGCATCGCGCCCCCGGCGGCAAGCAGGATTGCCTGTCCTGCCGCGGTGTCCCACTCCATCGTCGGGCCGTAGCGCGGATAGACGTCGGCCGAACCCTCGGCCAAGCGGCAGAACTTGAGGCTCGATCCGGCGGGCTCGAGCGACACCATGCCGAGCCGCGACAGGTAATCGCGGGTCTCGTCGTCGAGATGGCTGTGGCTGACGACGACGACCGGCGGCACCGCGCAGACCCGCGTCGTGATCGCCACGCGGCCCTCGCCGGGGTCCTGGCGGAACGCGCCGAGCCCCTCCGCGCCCGCCCACAGCACGCCGTCGCGCGGGCTCAAGACGAGGCCAAGCACGGGACGGCCATGCTCGATGAGGCCGATGTTGACCGAATACGCCGCACGCCCGGCGATGAAGTCGCGCGTCCCGTCGAGCGGATCGATCAGCCAGAAGCGGCCGCACGGCGGCGGGCGGTGGCCGGCCGCATGCGCCTCCTCGCCGACGATCGGGGTGTCGGGGTCGGCGGCGGCGAGCGCGGCGGTGATCAGCAACTCGGCGCGTTCGTCGGCTTCGGTCACCGGCGACGCGTCGGACTTGCCGCGGGTCTCGAAGCCCGCCTCGCGGACCGCCTCGATCAGGCGGCCGGCAGCGCGCATGACGGGGGCGAGGATGTCGATCAGGTCTCCCCGGTCGAGCTGGCTCACGCGTCCTGTGCTTCGAACAGGTCCGCCGCCGACAGGCCGAGCCGGTCGATCCGGCGGCGGATGCGCGGCCAGTCGGTCGCCATGAACGCCGCGCGTTCGGACGCGAGCAGCGCCGCTGCCGCGCCCGGCTCGATGTACAGCCCGACGCCCTTGCGCGCCGCGACGAGCCCCGACGAGCGGAGCTCCTGATACGCCTTGGCAACGGTCAGCGGGTTGACGTCGAGCTCGGTCGCGAGCGCGCGAACCGACGGCAGCGGGGCCTGGGTGCCGGTCTCGCTGTCGATGATCCGGGCGATGATGAGGTCGCGGATCTGGAGATAGATGGGTCGGTCACCCTGCCACATGACTGTGGTATCGTCCTAGAACACCCGGGCGTCAACCGCCGAACGAGCGGTTCACCAGGCGCGAACGATATCGGACATGTCGGGGCGCGGGCGTTCGTCGAGCTCACGCGCGGGGGTGCCGATGAAGAAGAACCCCGCGATGCGGTCGCCGGGTTCGCCGATGCTGGCGATGACCGCGTCCGAATACGCCGCCCAGCCGGTCAGCCAGCCCGAGACGAAGCCCATCGCGGTCGCCGCGGTTTCGAGCAGCGCACACGCCGCCCCGGCCGAAAGCTCCTGCTCCCACGCCGGAATCTTGCTCGACGTGTCGACGCGCGACAGGACGACGACGAGCGTCGGGGCCTGCCAGGCGAAGCCGCGGATTTCGTCGAGCTCGGTAGGCCGCGCCTCGGGACGGCCGAGCAGATACGCCGCGACGAGCATCTCGCCGAACGCCCCGCGGCGGTCGGCGGCGATGGTGACGAAGCGCCACGGGTTGAGCTTGCCGTGGTCGGGAACCCGCGCGGCGATGCGCAGGATTTCGGCAAGCTGGGCCGCATCGGGTCCCGGCGCGATCATGTCCCGCGGCTTCCCTGACCGCCGCGTGGCGAGGAGGACGAGGGGGGAGGAGCGGTCGTTGAGCATAGGCGGGCTGGTAGCGGAGTCCGCATTGGCTTTCTAGGGCGCGGCTTCAGGGCGCGATTTAAAGGGGTGGGGAAAGGTCCCACCGTCTTGAAGCGTCGAACTTGTAATACCGTCTATTTGTTCGCCATTGCGTGACGGCTACTTCGCGCTGGCGATCAGTCGTTCGTGCGAGTCCGCCAGAAAAGCAAACTATCGCCAAGCGTGGAATTTGCCTACCGTCCCATGATGGACATTCTCGACGAGAACCAATGGCGGCGCGTTCAAGCCCTCACAGATTTTAACGAGGCATTGAGCGCGTTGACATTCTTTATGGAGATGCCGGAACGAACAAATCGGATCGAGCGCAAACGATATCGTTGCTACCATGATACTGCGATTATCAGTTACTGCCGCCCGTTTACGAAAAGCAACGGTCTCCCAATACTATCCAGGAAGTCTGTCCGCAAAGACACCCTTCCGGAGGAGAAACAGCTTCACGCTTTGTTGATGGACGAGCGTAACAAGGTGGTGGCGCATACGGACGCAGATCGGATGCGCCTGCTTCTTACCTCTTTTGACGTGCTCGACGGCATCCGCTTTCCCCATATCGTTAAGGACGAGGGATTTGCTTTGATCGGGAACGAACGACAGTTTGAGGCATGGCTGCACAAGTTGACCGCCTCCTTGGCAACCGAGGTCTTTGAGATGATGCAAGTGCATGAGCCGGGCGTAGAATTTAGACAGGACTACCTGCACGACGACTTATCGACGCGACCGCCGACCTAAATGTCCGTTTAAACAGACTGATCCTGATAGGCATAAATTGCTGTTGGATAACTGGGATCGGACGAAAGCAGCCGCAAACGACCGCCTTCGGCCGACTCCCCAAAACTCCGCCCGCGCTCGGTGAATGACGAGCCCTTGCCCCCCGCGCCCGTCCCGCTAGTGTACGCGCCAACAGCCGCCGTCCGAGCGGCTGGTGCGTCAAGGGAGTTTCATGGCCAGTATCCCCGCCGCCGGGCCGCCGAGTGCCGGGCAACTTTGGTTCGGCCATCCCCGGCAACTGGCGCGCCTGTTCACGACCGAACTGTGGGAGCGCTTCGGCTTCTACGGCATGCGGGCGCTGCTGGTGCTGTACCTGACCAAGCACTTCGTCTTCGGCGACCAGGCCGGCAGCGGGATGTACGGTGCGTACATGAGCATGGTCTATCTGACGCCGTTCATCGGCGGGCTGCTCGCCGACCGCTTCCTCGGCTCGAAACGCGCGGTCAAGTTCGGCGCGATCGTCATGTCGCTCGGCTATTTCGTTCTGTGCTTCGGCGGTGAGACGGCGAAGCCGGTCGCGACCTTCGACGGGATCACCCATGCCGTCAGCGTCGAGGACGTCGCCGGCAAGGAACGGCGCTTCGTCGTCGATCACGGCGCACGGCTCCAGATTAGAGGCAACGACGACGGTTCGGTCGCGCTGCTCGCCCCCGACGGCACAACCGCGCGGACGATCGCGAAGGCCGACTTCGCCTCCGACGCCGTCCGCTCGCCGATGTATATCGCGATCATGCTGGTCGCTTTGTCGGCGATCGTCGTCGGCAACGGCTTCTTCAAGCCCAACATCTCGACGATGGTCGGCGCGTTGTACGCCAAGGGCGACCGGCGTCGCGACGCGGGCTTCACCATCTTCTACATGGGCATCAACCTCGGCAGCATCGGCTCGCAGATCCTCTGCCCGTTCCTCGCGGTCGCGTTCGGCTGGTGGGCGGGGTTCGGCCTCGCGGCGGTCGGGATGCTGATCGCCTGGGCGCTGATCCAGTTCGATGGCGGCCGTCTCGACGGCTATGGCGAGGCACCCGCTGCGACCGGAGCCGACCGCTCAATCGCGATCTACGTCGCATCGATTGCCGCGATCGCGATCCCGTGGCTGCTGTTCTCGAACACACTGACCGCGGTTCCGGCGGCGGCGGGAAGCGGGCTTGGCGGTTACCTTGCGGCGCTGCCGGTGCTCGGCAAGGCGCTGTTCGCCACCTTCGTCGTCGGCGTCCCCGCGATCCTGATCTGGTCGTATCGCGCCGGCACCCGCGTCGAGTTCCAGATGATGGTCGCGGCGATGGTGCTGATCGTGTTCAACGTCACCTTTTGGACGCTGTTCGAGCAGGCCGGGTCGTCGCTGACCTTGTTCGCCGACCGCAATACCGAGCTGTCGATCTTCGGCCTGTTCAACATCTCCGCCGGACAGACGCAGTTCTTCAACGCCTTCTTCATCGTCGCCCTCGCGCCAGTCTTCGCGGCGATGTGGGCGGCGCTGGCGCGGCGCGGCATGGAGCCGGGCATCCCGGTCAAGTTCGGCATCGCGCTCGTCGGGGTCGGCGCCGGGTTCCTGTTCCTCGTCTGGGGAACGCACTTCGCCGATTCGAGCTTCAAGGTCGCGGTGTGGTGGCTCGCGGGGCTGTACCTGATCCACTCGATGGCCGAATTGTGCATCTCGCCGGTCGGCCTGAGCATGATTACCAAGCTGTCGATCGCGCGGATCGTCGGCATGATGATGGGGGTGTGGTTCCTGTCGATCTCGGTCGCGCAATATATCGGCGGCGCGATCGCCCAGATCGCGAGCGTCGCTACCGTCGGCGGTGAAGTCACCAACCTCAAGGTCAGCCTCGAAACCTATGCCGGGGTGTTCCAGACGATCGGGCTCGTCGCCGCCGGGATCGGGCTGCTGCTGCTGGCGATCTCGCCCTTCCTCAAACGCCTGATGCACGGAGTCGACTGATGCGGCGGTTGTTCCTGTTCGCGCTGCTCGGGGTCGCGGCGTGCGCGACCGATCAACATCCGAAGACCGCGGGTAACAAGCCGGCGGGGCCAGCGGAGATCGTCGCGATCCCGGCCGACCCCTACCCCTCGACGTACCACCCCTACCCCGGCGTCACGACGGTGATCCGCGGCGCGACGGTGTACGACGGCGCGGGACGCAAGTTCGCCCCCGGCATGGTGCGGCTCGAGAACGGCAAGGTCGCGGAGGTCGGGGCGTCGGTCGCGATCCCGGCGGGGGCGACGGTGATCGAGGCGGCGGGCAAGTTCGTCACGCCGGGCATCATCGACATTCACAGCCACCTCGGCGACTATCCGTCGCCCGGCGTCCAGGCGAACAGCGACGGCAACGAGGCAACCCGCCCGAACACCGCCGACGTCTGGGCCGAGCACTCGATCTGGCCGCAGGACCCGGGCTTCACCCGTGCGCTTAGCGGCGGCGTAACGACCTTCCACATCCTCCCCGGTTCGGCGAACCTGTTCGGCGGGCGCGGGGTGACGGTCAAGAACGTCCTCGGCCGGACTGCGCAGGACATGAAGTTCCCCGGGGCCAAGCCGAGCCTCAAGATGGCGTGCGGCGAGAACCCCAAGCGCGTCTACGGCAGCCGCAACATCTCGCCGCAGACGCGGATGGGCAATATCGCGGTCGATCGCCAGGCATGGTCCGACGCGGTGATCTACAAACGCAAGTGGGACGACTATACCCGCAAGGCCAAGGCCGGGACCGCGAAGCCGGTCGACGCGCCCAAGCGCGAGCTGGTCAACGACACGCTGATGGGCGTGCTCAACGGCGACATTCTCGTCCAGAACCACTGCTACCGCGCCGACGAGATGGCCAACGTCATCGCGATGTCGAAAGAATTCGGCTATCATGTCAGTGCGTTCCACCACGCCGTCGAAAGCTACAAGATCGCCGACCTGCTCCGTAAGGAAAACATCTGCTCGGCGATGTGGGCCGACTGGTGGGGCTTCAAGATGGAAAGCTATGACGGCATCCGCGAGAATATCGCGCTGGTCCACAACGCCGGGGCGTGCGCGATCGTCCACAGCGACGATCCCAACGGCATCCAGCGGCTGAACCAGGAGGCGGCGAAGGCGATCGCGGCGGGCAGGCGCGCGGGCATCGTCATCGCTCCCGAGGTCGCCTTCGAATGGCTGTCGCTCAACCCGGCGAAGGGGCTCGGCATCGACAAGCAGACCGGCAGCCTCGAACCCGGCAAGATGGCCGACGTCGTGCTGTGGAACGGCGACCCGTTCAGCGTCTATTCGCGGCCCGTCGACGTCTGGATCGACGGCGCGCTGATGTACGACGCCGCCGACCCCAACCGCCGCCCAAGGACCGACTTCGAACTCGGCCAGCCCGGCTCGGGAGACGTCAAGTGAAGGCCGCTCGCATCTTCGCCGCGCTGCTCGCGACAGCAGCGCTTCCTGCCATCGCCGCTCCCGTCGCCTTCACCGGCGGCACGGTGATGACCGGCGCGGGAGCGACGATCGAGAACGCCACCGTCGTCGTCGACAACGGCCGCATCGTCGCGGTCGGCAGCGGCGTAGCGGTCCCCACGGGCGCACAGACGATCGACGCGACTGGCAAGTTCGTCACCCCGGGGCTCGTCGTCGGCATGTCCGACCTCGGCATCGACGAGGTCGGCGGGGTCCGCGAGGCGAATGACACGCGCGCTGCGAAGTCGCCGTTCTCGGCCTCGCTCGACGTCGTCCCGGCGCTTAACGGACGCGAGACGGGGATCGCGGTCGCGCGCGCCGGCGGTGTCACCCGCGCGGTCGTCGCTCCGGAGGCGAGCCGCGATATCTTCGCGGGGCAGGGCGCGCTTATCCGCCTGTCCAGCGGCCCCGACATCCTTACTCGCGGAAAGGCTTTCCAGCTCGTCGAGCTCGGCGAGAACGGTGCCGAGGCAGCGGGCGGCAGCCGCACCGCGTCTTTCGCCGCGTTCAGGAACGCGCTCGACGAAGCCCGCGAATACGCCGCGCACCGCGGTCGCGAGACGGGCAACCACGAGAACCTCTACCAGCGCGCCGACACCGCCGCCTTGGTCGCGGTGGTCGAGGGGCAGCAGCCGCTCGTCGTCCATGTCGAGCGCGCCTCGGACATCCTCGCCGTCCTAGCGCTCCGCACCGACTTCCCCAAGCTGCACCTGATCCTGCTCGGGGCGCGGGAAGGCTGGACGATCGCCGACCGGATCGCGGCGGCGCACGTCCCCGTCATCACCAGCGCGATCGACGACCTGCCCGACGCCTTCGAGACGATCGCGTCGACCAAGTCGAACGTCGGGCGGCTGGCCGCGGCGGGCGTCCTCGTCGGCCTCGGCACCTCGGGCGGCGAGTCGACCAACCAGCCACGCAACGTCACGCAGTTCGCCGGCAACCTCGTCGCGCAGGGCCGCCTGCCCGGCGGCGTCGGGCTGACCCGCGACCAGGCGATCAGCGTCATCACCCGCAACCCCGCCGAGATCTTCGGCATGGCCGACACCGGGGTCATCGCGCCGGGCAAGCGCGCCGACCTCGTGGTGTGGGACGGCGACCCGCTCGAACTGCAATCGGCCCCGGTCGCGGTGCTGATCGACGGCGTCGCCCAGCCGATCACCTCGCGCCAGACCGAGTTGCGCGACCGGTATCTGCATTTGCAGCACGACGCGCTGCCGCTGGCGTATAGGCCCTGACGGACGCGGGATCGGCAGCATGACCCTCCTCATCCTCGCCCTCGCCGCCTTCGTCGGGAGCCACTTCCTTCTGTCGCACCCCCTCCGCGCACCCCTCGTCAAGCGCCTCGGCGCGGGCGGGTTCGCCGGGGTCTATTCGCTCATCGCCTTCGCCACCCTCGGCTGGGCGGTGTTCGAATGGCGGCGTGCTCCCGTCGACGCCGTGTGGAGCGCCCCGGCATGGGCGTGGCCGCTTGGCGCGGTCGTCATGCTGTTCGCGATGATCCTGTTCGTCGGCTCGGTCGCGACGCCCAACCCGGCGCTGATGGGCACCCCCGCTGCCGCCGCATCCGCCGACCCGCGCGGGGTCCAGCGGATCACCCGCCACCCGATGATGTGGGCGTTCGCGTTGTGGGCGATCGTCCACGCGACGCTCGGCGGCACCAGCCGCGACATCGCGTTGAGCGGCGCGATCCTGATCCTCGCGCTCGTCGGTGCACGCCTGCAGGACGGCAAGAAACGCGAGCAGCTCGGTGCGGCATGGGGAGCGTACGAGGCAGCGACAAGCTTCGTGCCGTTCGGGCGCGGCTTCTTCATGCCCGGCTGGACCGCGCTGATCGGCGGCATCGTGCTGTTCGCCGCCGCGACCTTCGCCCACCCCTATGCGGGCGGGCCGAACCTGTGGGGAATGGCATGAAGTACGCCGAACAGACGATCTGGATCACCGGCGCGTCGTCGGGGATCGGCGCAGCGCTCGCGGTCGCCTTCGCCGCCGAGGGCGCGAAGCTCGTCCTGTCGGGGCGCAATGAAGCCGCACTTGCCGAGGTTGCGGGCCAGTGCCCGGGAGCCCGGACGATCGCTTTCGACACCACCGACCTCGCCGCGCTGCCGGGCATCGTCGCCGACGCCGGGCCGGTCGACATCCTCGTCAACAACGCCGGCATCTCGCAGCGCAGCCTCGCGCTCGACACCGATTTCGAGGTCTATCGCCGGATCATGGAGGTCGATTTCTTCGCCCCGCTGCGGCTGACGCAGCTGGTGTTGCCGGCGATGGTCGCGGCGAAGGCGGGGCGGATCGTGATGATCGCCTCGATCGCGGGCAAGTCGGGGAGCCCGATGCGGACCGGCTACTGCGCCGCGAAGCACGCGATGATCGGCTATGCCGACGCGCTGCGCGCCGAGATCGCGCAATACGGCGTCGCGGTCCATGTCGTCACCCCGGGGTTCGTTCGGACCGGCATCGCGGTCCACGCGCTCGAAGGAGACGGGGCTGAGCGCGGGCACAGCGACGCCGCGATCGAAGCCGGGGTCAGCCCCGAAAGTGCCGCGGCGACGATCCTTGCGGGGATGGCGGCGGGGACGCGCGAGATTCTGGTTGGTGACGGTCCCGAGATGATGCTCGGCAAGCTGCGCGGGAGCGATCCGGATCGGCTGTTCGACATGATGGCGTCGATGGCCCCGGTGGTGGAGCGGTAGCTTCCTACAAATCTTCCGCGTAATTTCAGATTGTCATCCCGGCCTTCGCCGGGATGACAATCAGTGATTAGCCTGCCGACCGAATGCGGTCAGCCTGCTGTGCGGCGGACCTCCTACGGCCCCCGACCCCTAACGCCCGACCATCGCCAGCATCGCCGCGCTGCCATACCTCGGCCCCGCGGTTCCCCCCACCGGCGACGCCGCATCGAGCGCCGCCAGATCGTCCGGCGTGAGCACGACGTCGACCGCCTTGACGCTGTCCTCGAGCGTCACCCGCCGCTTCATCCCCGGGATCGGCACGATCTCGTCCCCCTGCGCGAGGAGCCACGCCAGCGCGACCTGCGCCGCGCTTGCGTCGTGGCGCTCGCCGATCTCGCGGACGACGGCGACGGCGCGCATGTTGGCGTCGAAGTTCTCGCCCTGGTAGCGCGGGTCGCGCTTGCGGTAGTCGCTGTCGGGATAGTCCTCGGCGCGCTTCGCCGTCCCCGCGAGGAAGCCGCGCCCGAGCGGCGAGTACGGCACGAAGCCGATGCCGAGCTCGCAGCACAGCGGCAGGATCTCGGCTTCGGCCCCGCGCTCCCACAGCGAATATTCGCTCTGCAGCGCCGCGACCGGGTGGACCGCCGCCGCCCGACGCAGTGTCGCCGCGCCCGCCTCGCTCAACCCGATGTGGCGGATCTTGCCTTCGCGGACGAGGTCGGCAAGCGTGCCGACGACGTCCTCGATCGGCACCGCCGGGTCGACGCGGTGCTGGTAGAACAGGTCGATGACGTCGATGTCGAGACGCTTGAGGCTCGCCTCGGCGACCTCGCGGATGTGTTCGGGGCGGCTGTCGGTGCCGCTCAGCCCTTCGCCGATGCGGAAGCCGAACTTGGTGGCGATGACCAGCCCGTCGCGGCGGCCCTTGATCGCGCGGCCGAGCAGCGCCTCGTTGGTGAACGGGCCATAGACCTCGGCGGTGTCGAAGAAGGTGATGCCGAGGTCGATCGCGCGGTGGACGGTGGCGATCGCCTCGCCCTCGTCGACCTCGCCGTACATCGCGGTCATTCCGCTCGCGCCCGCCATGCCCATGCAGCCGAGGCCGATTGCCGAGACGGTCAGGCCGTCGCCGAGGGTACGATTGTTCATCTCGTGTCTCCGATGCTTGTCGTAGGGCGTCATCCCACGGTAAGACTCGTTTAAGGGGTAGGCAGGCACCATGACGCGCAAATATTTCGGCACCGATGGCATTCGCGGCCTGACCAACACCGCGCCGATGACGCCAGAGGTGGCGATGCGCGTCGGGCAGGCGGCGGGGACGAAGTTTCTTCGCGGCAGCCACAAGCACCGCGTCCTGATCGGCAAGGACACACGGCTTTCGGGCTACATGATCGAAAGCGCGCTGACCGCGGGGTTCACCAGCGTCGGCATGGACGTCGTCCAGGTCGGGCCGATGCCGACGCCGGCGGTGGCGATGCTGACCCGCTCGATGCGCGCCGACCTGGGTGTCATGGTCTCGGCGAGCCACAACCCGTTCCACGACAACGGCATCAAGCTGTTCGGCCCCGACGGCTATAAATTGTCCGACGCCGACGAGCTCGAGATCGAGACACTGATCGACACCGCTCCGGTCCTCGCCGCCCCCGCCGCGATCGGCCGCGCCCGCCGCATCGACGACGCGCAGGGACGCTACATCCATTCGGCCAAGTCGAGCTTTCCCGACCGGCTCCGCCTCGACGGCCTCCGCATCGTCATCGATTGCGCGCACGGCGCGGCGTATAAGGTCGCACCGATGGCGTTGTGGGAACTGGGTGCCGACGTCATCTCGATCGGCGTCGACCCCGACGGCTTCAACGTCAACGCCGCGATCGGCTCGACCCATCCCGAGGCGATGCAGGAGCGCGTCGTCGCCAGCGGCGCGCACCTCGGCATCGCCCTCGACGGCGACGCCGACCGGCTGATTGTCGCCGACGAGAACGGCAAGCTCGTCGACGGCGATCAGCTGATGGCGCTCGTCGTCACGGACTGGGCGAAAAAAGGCCTGCTCAAGGGCGGCGGGCTGGTCGCGACGGTGATGTCGAACCTCGGCCTCGAACGATACCTCCACGGGCAGGGGCTGACGCTCGAGCGGACCAATGTCGGCGACCGCTATGTCCTCGAGGCGATGCGCGCGCGCGGCTTCAACATCGGCGGCGAGCAGTCGGGGCACATCATCCTGCGCGACTATGCGACGACCGGCGACGGACTCGTCGCGGCGCTGCAGATCTTGAGCGTCCTGGTAACGAGCGGCAAGCCGGCGAGCGAGCTCCTCCATCTGTTCGACCCGCTGCCGCAGCTGCTCAAGAACGTGCGGTTCGCGGGCGGCGCGCCTCTCGACACCGACGGCGTCAAGCGCGTGATCGCGGCGGGCGAGGCACGGTTGAACGGCACCGGCCGCCTGCTGATCCGCAAGTCGGGCACCGAGCCGCTGATCCGCGTCATGGCCGAGGGCGAAGACATCGGGCTGGTGACGGAGGTCGTCGACGAAATCTGCGCGGCAGTTGTGGCGGCGGGCTGATGCTCGATCTGCGACCCGACTGCGAACGCTGCGGGCGCGACCTGCCCCCCGACGCCGACGCACGCATCTGCACCTACGAATGCACCTTTTGCCCCGAGTGCGTCGACGGGCCGATGGCGAATCTCTGCCCGAACTGCGGCGGCGGCTTCGAGCGGCGCCCGATCCGCCCGGCGGCAATGCTGGCGAAGCATCCGGCGTCGACGGTTCGCCACTACAAGCCGTGACCCCGCGCATCCTCATCATCGCCGGTTCCGACTCCTCGGGCGGCGCGGGTATCCAGGCGGATATCAAGACGGTGACGATGCTCGGCGGCTACGCGGGGACGGCGGTGACCGCGGTGACGGTGCAGAACACGCTCGGGGTCAGCGCGGTCCATGCCATCCCGGCAGAGGTTGTCGTCGCGCAGATGCGCGCCGTGATCGACGATATCGGGGTCGATGTGGTCAAGATCGGGATGCTCGGCGACGCCGCCCTGATCGCGGCGGTGGCGGAGGTGTTGCGCGGCGTGCGGGTGCCGATCGTGCTCGACCCGGTGATGGTGGCGAAGGGCGGGGCGAGTTTGCTTGCCGACGATGCAGTCGAGGCGCTGGTCCGGTATTTGCTGCCACTGAGCACGATCGTGACGCCGAACACCCCCGAACTCGCCGCGCTGACCGGGACGGAGGTCGAGGACGAGGGCGACGCGGTCCTCGCGGCGCAGGAATTGCTCGGGATGGGGGCGCGGGCGGTGCTGGCGAAGGGCGGGCATTTGGACGGCAACGAGGTTGCCGACTGGCTCGTTACCGGCAATCGACAGATGCGGTTCGCGAGTTCGCGGATCGAGACGCGGCATACGCATGGGACGGGGTGTACACTGGCGTCGGCGATCGCGGTCGGGCTGGGGCGGGGTGAGCCGCTGGCCGATGCGATTGCGGCGGCGCGGGCGTATGTGATTGGAGCGATTGCCAATGCGCCGGGGTTCGGCGCGGGGCATGGGCCGCTGGGGCATGGGTGGATGCTCCCCCGCTGACGGTCATTCCCGCGAAAGCGGGGACCCATGATCTCAACCGGCAGTGATCATGGGTCCCGGCCTTCGCCGGGATGACAGTGAAGCATGAGGTGCTAGAAGGGCCTTTATGCCGACCCTTCCCACGCCCTGCCTCACCCGCGAGACCCACCATGGCCCCCGATGCGCCGGGGTCGACGAGGCTGGACGAGGTCCCCTCGCCGGGCCGGTGGTCGCCGCCGCGGTCGTCCTCGACCCCGACTGCTACCCCGATGGCCTCAACGATTCGAAGGTCCTGACCGCCGCGCGCCGCGAGACCCTGCTGGCGATGCTGCGCGACTGTGCCGAGATCGGCGTCGGCGTCGCCAGCGTCGAGGAGGTCGACCACCTCAACATCTATTGGGCGACGATGCTGGCTATGGAGCGCGCCGTCGCTGCCCTCAAGCACGCGCCGCGCCACGTCCTCGTCGACGGCAACCGCAGCCCGAAATGGGGCCACGCCACGACCACCGTCGTCGGCGGTGATGCATTGTGCCTGTCGATCGCCGCCGCCTCGGTCGTCGCCAAGGTCACCCGCGACGCGATGATGGCCGAACTCGCCGCCGAGCACCCGCATTACGGCTGGGCGACCAACATGGGGTACTCGACGCGCGAGCACTTCGACGGCCTCGCGCGGCACGGCGCCACCGCGCATCACCGTTATAGTTTCGCGCCCGTCGCGGCTGTGATGCAATCGGCAAGCGGCTGAGTCTTTCAGGCAACACCGCCAGCCGTGGTGGTTCAGGCTTGTTACGCACCCAATCAGTAGCGCTTCGAGTGGCGGTTTAGAACATCGCGGCAACACACTGATTCCATTCGCGCCTTGACGCGGAGTCCCCCCGGACTCACAGCGGATCGGGCAAGTCCGGGGGGCGCATGGAAGTTGATCGTATCGTCACCGGCGACTGTATCGCGGCGATGGCAGAACTGCCGGCGAAGTCGGTCGACCTGATCTTCGCCGACCCGCCGTACAACCTCCAGCTCGCGCACGCCCTCCACCGGCCCGAGGGTGGCGAGGTCGACGCGGTCAACGACGCATGGGACAAGTTCGACAGCTTCGCCAGCTACGACGAGTTCACGCGGGCGTGGCTGGCGGAGGCGCACCGGGTGTTGAAGGACGACGGCACGATCTGGACGATCGGCAGCTATCACAACATCTTCCGCGTCGGCACCGCGCTCCAGGACATGGGCTTTTGGGTGCTGAACGACATCGTCTGGCGCAAGGCCAACCCGATGCCGAACTTCAAGGGCACGCGCTTCACCAACGCCCATGAGACGCTGATCTGGTGCGCCAAGTCCGACACCGCGCGGTACAAGTTCAACTACCAGGCGATGAAGGCGTTGAACGAGGAACTGCAGATGCGCTCCGACTGGCTGCTGCCCATCTGCACCGGCGGCGAGCGGATCAAGGTCGACGGGATCAAGGCGCATCCGACGCAGAAGCCCGAGGCGCTGCTGTACCGCGTCCTGCTCGCGTGCACCGAGCCCGGCGACATCGTCCTCGACCCGTTCTTCGGCACCGGCACGACCGGGGCGGTGGCGAAACTGCTCGGGCGCCACTGGATCGGGATCGAGCGCGAGGAGAAATACGTCCGCGTCGCCGAACGCCGGATCGCCGAGCTGCTGCCGCTGTCGGGCGGCGACATGGCGGTGACCCAGTCGAAGCGCGCCGC
>NZ_JANYGL010000045.1 GCF_025362435.1 Polymorphobacter sp. | reverse complement strand
GGACGACGACGTGCCCCTTCTCCGCCACCGGGTCGCGCGCGAGGCTCCCCGTACGGCGGGGTTCGGATTCGGGCTTGAACGCTTCCCAGATGATCGACGCCTTGATGTCGGTGTCGTCGGGGGTGCCGCCGTAGACGCGCTTGCCCGAGCGGCGCTCGACCTTGACCATGCGGATGCCCGGGGCGACCTGGAAGGGGATCTTCGGCATGTCCTTCAGCGCGACGTCGGCGAATTCGTGGAACACCGGCACTGCGATCGTCGACCCCTGCGCGCCGCCGCCGAGCGGGCGCGGCTTGTCGTAGCCGAGGTACAGCCCGCCGATCAGGTCGGGGGTGCCGCCGACGAACCAGACGTTGGTCGGGCCGTTGGTCGTCCCGGTCTTGCCCGCCATCGGGCGTTCGAAGTCGCGCAGCCGGACCGCCGTGCCGCGGGTGACGACGCCCTCCATCAAGTGGACGATCTGGTAGGCGGTGCGCGGGTCGATCGCCTGTTTCGGGACGCCGCCGGGCCGCGGCATCGGCTCGCCGGCGTAATCTGGGGTGTTGCAGCCGTCGCACTGGCGCTCGTCGGCGCGCCAGATGACCTTGCCGTCGCGGTCCTGGACGAAGTCGATCAGCGTCGGCGACATCTTGCGCCCGGCGTTGAACAGTTGCGAGTAGGCGTTGACCATCCGCCCGACCGTCGTGTCGCCCGCGCCGAGCGCGATCGCCAGCACCGCCGGATAGTCGCCGACGCCCAATGCCTTGGCCTGGGCGACGACCTTGTCCATGCCGGTATTGTAGGCGACGCGGACGGTCATCAGGTTGCGCGACTGCTCGAGCCCCCAGCGCAAGGTCTGCGCCCCGGCATAGCCGCCGCCGAAGTTCTTGAAGCACTTGGTCCCGAGCGATTTCGTCTGGAACACGCAATACGGTGCGTCGACGACGATCGACGACGGGGTGAAGCCATTGTCCATCGCGGTCGCGTAGACGATCGGCTTGAAGGTCGACCCCGGCTGGCGCAGCGCCTGCGTCGCGCGGTTGAAGCTCGATGCGCGCGCGTCGAAGCCGCCGACCATCGCCAGCACGCGCCCGGTATGCGGATCCTCGGCAACAAACCCTCCCGAGATCGCGGGGATCTGCCGCAATGCATAGCTGCGCCCCGACTTCGCCACGGGGACGACGTCGCCTGTCTTGAGCAGTCGCGCCGCCGGAATGTCGTTCAGGGTGCTCGTCGCGGTCAATGCGAGCAGCGTGCCGGTCGAGCCGTCGGTGAAACCGATGCGGAAATCCTCGCCTTCGCGCCCGAGGACGACCGCAGGATACCAGTCGGCATAGCCGACGCCGAGATGCACCGACTGGAGCCGCTCGGGCCAGCCGTCGCTCGTGTCGATGTGCGCGGGCGCGCCGTGCCAGCCCTTGCTGTGGTCGTAGCGGACGAGGCCGTCGCGCAACGCCTTCTCTGCCGCCGCCTGCAGCTTCGGATCGAGCGAGGTGCGGATCCACAGGCCGCCGCCGTAGACGCTGTTGCGCCCGTCGCCCGGCTTCTCGCCGAACTTGGCGATCAGCGTCCGCCGCACGTCCTCGAGGAAATAGTCACCGGTATCGACCTTCGGCGGAGCACGGTTCGCCACCGCGTCGATCGGCTCTGCAATCGCCGCCGCCGCCTCGGCCTTGGTGATATAGCCGTTCGCCGCCATCTGGTTGAGGACGTACGCCCGCCTTGCCAGCGCACGTTCGACATGGGCAGTCGGCGAATAGGTCGACGGCGCCTTAGGCAGGATCGCGAGGTATGCGTCCTGCGCGAGGTCGAGATCGGCGACCGACTTGCCGAAATACGACTGCGCCGCCGCCTCGACGCCGTAGCTGTTCCGCCCAAGGAATATCTGGTTGAGATAGAGTTCGAGGATCTGCTGCTTGGTGAACGCCGCCTCGATCCGGCGCGCCAGCACCGCTTCCTTGAGCTTGCGGACGTAGCTGACCTCGCCGTTCAGGAGCAGGTTCTTCGCCACCTGCTGGGTGATCGTCGAAGCGCCCTTGGGCCGCCCCGACGAGAACAAGTTGGTCCACGCAGCGCGGGCGATGCCAAGGAAGTCGATCCCGCCATGGTGGAAGAAGTCTTTGTCCTCGGCCGAGATATACGCCTGGACCAGCCGCGGCGGCAGTTCGTCGTAGCTCAGGTACAGCCGGCGCTCGCGGCTGAAGCTCGTCAGGATCGTGCCGTCGCTGCCGCGCACCGTCGACGGCAGCGGTGCGGCGTACTCAGCGAGCTTCGACGCATCCGGTAGCCCGGTCGTCACCCACGCATATAACGCGACCGCGCCCGCGGCTCCGAGCAGGACGAGCACGCCGATAACGATCGCGGCGGTGCGGAGACGGCGGGCGGTGGTCACGCAGCGCGTATAGCATGACCGCGCGCGGGCGAAAGCGCGGTGTGCGCTGCTACTTGAGCCGCATCGCGATCCCGGCGACCACCAGCCGGACGTCATCGACGGCGGCGGCGATCTGCTGGTTGAGCCGCCCGGCGACGTCGCGGAACTGCCGCGCGAGCGCGTTGTCGGGGACGATGCCCCAGCCGACTTCGTTGGTGACGAGGACGATCGTCCCCGAGGTGGAGGCGATCGCGGCGACGAGCTTCTCGCCCGCGGCGTCGGCGTCGAGTTCCGCAAGCATGACGTTGCTCGCCCATATCGTCAGGCAATCGACCAGCAGCGTGCGCCCTGCCCGGCCCTCGCGGACGATCGCGTCGGGCAGGTCGAGCGGACTTTCGACGGTGTGCCAGCGCGCGTCGCGGTCGCTGCGATGGCGGGCGATGCGGTCGCGCATCTCATCGTCGAACGCCTGCGCGGTAGCGATGAAGACGAGCTCCCCGCCAGCGGCTTCGGCCTCGCGCTGTGCCAGCCGGCTCTTGCCCGATCGTGCGCCGCCGATGAACAGGGTCGATCGTGTCTCGGTCAATCTCGCTTGCCCCCGCCGCCGTGCGCCGATAAGGCGTCGATTGTGACAGGTTCCCAGAGATGGGATGAAAAGGGAACCCGGAAGCAGACATTCGGTCTGTAATCCGGGGCTGTGCCCGCAACTGTAACCGGCGAGCCTTCGCCCAAGTGCCACTGGGGTTTGCGCCCCGGGAAGGCGGGATGAAGGTGGTGACCCGGGAGCCAGGAGACCTGCCTGTCGCGGTCGTACCTTCGCGCGGACGGGGTGTTCCGGGTGATCGAGGTGAACCCCTCGCGTGTCGACGTCGTCGGGGTCGTGCGCGCGGGTAAGTTCCCGTGTCTTCGCGAATGCTGATGCGTGCCACCGGTGCATGCGGCCCCTTGTTGTCGATCAAGGGGATACCAATGCGTTCAATTCACATTCTACTCGCCACCACCGGCCTCGTCCTGACCGCCGCCGCTCGCGCCGACGAGCTGCCCGATACGATCGTCGTCACCGCCGACCGCACGCCCGAACCGCTGTCGCGGGTCGGCCAGTCGGTCACCGTCATCGACGCTGCCGAGATCGCGCGCCGCCAAGATAACACGGTCGTCGACCTGCTCCGCACCGTCCCCGGGGTCAGCTTCGCCCGCAATGGCGGCATCGGCACCGCGACCTCGGTCTTCATCCGCGGCGCCGAGAGCGACCAGAGCGTCGCGCTGATCGACGGCATCAAGCTCAACGACCCCTCGGCCCCCGGCGGCGGCTTTAACTTCGGCAACCTCCTCATCGGCAACATCGCCCGCGTCGAGATCCTGCGCGGGCCGAGTTCGGTGCTGTGGGGAAGCCAGGCGATCGGCGGCGTCGTCAACCTGATCACCGTCCCGCCGACCGACGACCTCCACATCAACGCGCGCGGCGAATATGGCTATCGCAACACCGGGCAGGGCGTCGCCAACGTCTCCGGCAAGTTCGGTCCGCTGTCGGCCAGCGTCGGCGGCAGCTATTTCCGCACCGACGGCATTTCGGCGTTCGACGAGCGCAGGGGTGGCAAGGAGAAGGACGGCTATCGCAACTATGGGGCGAATGCCAATCTGAACTACGCGCTGAGCGACGCGGTGTCGGTCGACCTGCGCGGCTGGTATTCGGATAGTCGCGTCGGGTTCGACGGCTTCCCGCCGCCGAACTTCAGCCTTGGCGACACGACCGACTATGGCACGACGCGCGAACTCGTCGGCTATACCGGGATCAACGCTGCGCTGTTCGACGGGAAGCTGCACAACCGGCTCGGCTTCGCCATCACCGATACCCGCCGCCACAACTATGACGGCACGACCGCCAACGCCGAGACCTTCGCCGGCAACGGCCGCAACGAGCGCTTCGAATACCAGGGCGTCGCGAACATCATCACCGGCGTCGACGCGACCTTCGGCGCCGAGCGCGAACGCTCGCACTTCACCACGAGCTCCGGCGGCCCGCTCACCATCGGATCGCAGACCCTGACCAGCGGCTACGGCCAGGTCGTCGTGACGCCGCTGACCGGCTTCACCGTAACCGGCGGCGCGCGCTACGATAGCCACAGCCGCTTCGGCGGGACGACGACGCTCGCGGGCAGCGGCGTCTACACCCCGAACGACGGCGGCACGACCTTCCGCGCGAGCTACAGCGAGGGGTTCAAGGTCCCGTCGCTCTACCAGTTGCAGAGCGAATACGGGAACCAGCTGCTCCGCCCCGAACGCTCGCGCGGCTGGGACGCGGGGATCACCCAGCGTGGGCTCGACGGACGGATCGAGGCAAGCGCGACCTACTTCAGCCGCACGAGCAAGGACCTGATCAACTTCGTCTCGTGCACCACGCCGCTGACCGGGATCTGCGTCAATCGCCCGTTCGGCACGTATGACAATGTCGCGCGGGCAGTCAGCCGCGGGGTCGAGTTGACCTTGCTTGTCCGCCCGGTCGACGCGCTGACGCTGCAGGCGAACTTTACCTCGCTCGATGCCGAGAACCGCTCGCCCGGCGACGTCAACTTCGGCAAGCAGCTCCTCCGCCGGCCGAGCCAGAGCGTCAACGCGCTGCTCGACTATCACTGGAGCTTCGGGCTCGACACCGGCGCAACGCTAACCCACGTCGGGCGCAGCTTCGACAACGCCTCGAACACGCGGCGGCTGCAGGGCTATGTCCTCGCCGACCTCCGCGCGGCGTATCCTCTCACGAAGCAGATCGCCGTCACCGCGCGCGTCGAGAACCTGTTCAACGAGAAGTACGAGACGACCAACGGCTACGGAACGCCCG